>CAZWHL010000027.1:0-19563 GCA_964633625.1 uncultured Rhodoluna sp. | reverse complement strand
GCAAACTACCGCCCACAGTTCTACTTCCGTACCACTGACGTGACTGGTGTTATCAGTCTTCCAGCTGGTACTGAAATGGTTATGCCTGGCGACACCACCGAAATGTCAGTTGAGCTAATTCAGCCAATTGCTATGGAAGAGGGTCTTCGCTTCGCTATCCGTGAAGGTGGACGTACCGTTGGTGCGGGTACCGTAACCAAGATCACCAAGTAATTAAGTTACTTAGAAAAATCCCTCGGCTTCGGTCGAGGGATTTTTCGTTACCCAAGTAAATTGAAAGTTCATTTCGTAAATCGATATTTAACTTTCTAACAGCGGATTTTGGGAAATCCGTTAATGTTTATCTGCCAAGGTGAGCGCATGACTATTACAAAAACTCCTGCGGCAGCTAAGCCTGCTGCTAAGAAAGCTGCGGCAAAGCCAGCAGCAAAGAAGACCGCCGTAAAGAAGCCTGTTGATCCTGCAAAGAAGGCTGCCAAGGTTGCTAAGAAGGCAACCGTAAAGGTAGCCAAGAAGGCAGTGGCAAAGGCAACTAAGAAGGCTGTTGCTAAGGCAGCAACCAAAGCAACCAAGAAGGTAGCCGCAAAGGTTGCCACCAAGGTAGCCAAGAAAGTAGCCAAGAAAGTTGCTCCTAAAAAGGCTTCAGCTAAGGCAACTGCCAAGGTAGCAGCCAAGGTTGCTAAGAAGGTTGTTAAGAAAGCCGCTCCAAAGGGCAAGAAGAAGTAATCCAAACTCCATGGGATTTGTCCCTCGGCCAATCGTGGCCGGGGGATTTTCTTTTGCCGAATCTCTGTTTGACTAAGAGCAATGCTTATCGAACCGCGCACCGTAAAGCTCACTACCCGAACCGGGGTAGCGGTTCATCGCACGCTGCCGCATCGCGATTTGAAAATGATTGGGGCCTGGTGTTTCGTTGATCACTTTGGGCCAACCAAGCAAACCAACGGCATGGTCGTTGCCGCTCACCCGCACACCGGATTGCAAACCGCAACGTGGTTAATCGAGGGCGCTATCGAGCACCGCGATTCAATCGGCACGATTCAGCGAATCGAACCTGGACAACTTAACCTGATGACCGCCGGCCGCGGAATTGCGCATTCTGAGTTGTCGTTGCAGGGACCTGAAAATTTGCACGCGGTGCAACTCTGGATTGCCCTTCCAAAAAATGCCATCGACACCGCTCCCGATTTTGAGCATCAGGCAGATCTACCGACCTTTGACACCGATACCTTCCGAGCCACCGTGCTAGCCGGGGAATTTATGGGTCAAACCGCCAAAACCAAGACCTTTTCGCCCATGATGGGGGCCGAACTTCGTTTTGACCACCAAACCAGTACCCAAATCCCACTAAATGACCAGTTTGAGCACGGTTTCATGCTGGCAAGTGGGGAATTGACGGTAAACGGGCAGCCGGTTCCGGCATCGGGGTTGTATTTTGTGGCTGCCGGGGAGGTATCGGCGAATATCGAGGCCAGCCCGGGTTCGATCGTCCTAATGCTCGGCGGGCAGCCGTTCGGCGAGAAGATTCTGATGTGGTGGAACTTCATTGGCCGAACCCACGAAGATATCGTGAAAGCTCGTGCCGATTGGAATGCCGCCGACTCAGCCCGATTCCCGGGCTTCGAGGATTCGATCGGGGAGCGCATTCCGGCTCCGGATCTGCCGAACGTTACCCTTCACTCGCGCTAAATAAAATCGCAAAATTTACTCCTATTTCGCAGATTTAATTTGCTTTGACACGCAGAACTGTGGCAAGATTGACAAGTTCGTGAGTAGTCGCGCCTATCTTGGCGTGAACCACTCCAGGCATGTGCCCAGAACCCTTATAAATAAAGGGAAGTAAGCCCCCTGGAGCAAGAACAAAAATGTATCTGATTTACGTTTTAGGGCTTCATTTCTCTTAGAGAAACGACACGCCCGACAGCGTGGGTCGGAGCTTTGACAAAAATATAGGAGAGCGAGTCAAGATGGCCGGACAGAAAATCCGCATTCGACTTAAGTCATATGACCACGAGGTTATTGACACTTCGGCACGCAAGATCGTCGACACCGTTACACGTGCCGGCGCTACTGTAGTTGGCCCTGTGCCATTGCCGACCGAGAAGAACGTGGTCTGTGTGATCCGCTCTCCTCACAAGTACAAGGACAGCCGCGAGCACTTCGAGATGCGCACCCACAAGCGCGTTATCGACATCATTGACCCAACTCCTAAGGCAGTTGACTCATTGATGCGTCTGGACCTTCCTGCAGATGTCAACATCGAGATCAAGCTCTAAGGAAATCATGTCTGTAAATAGAACCGTTAAGGGACTTCTGGGCAAGAAGCTCGGCATGACTCAGGTATGGGACGCGAACAACAAGCTTGTTCCTGTGACCGTAGTTGAGGCTGGCTCGAACGTTGTGACCCAGATCAAAAACATTGACACCGATGGCTACGAAGCCATTCAGGTTGCGTACGGCGCCATCGATCCTCGCAAGGTAAACAAGCCAGATGCTGGTCACTTTGCCAAGGCAGGCGTTACTCCTCGTCGTCACATCGCAGAGATCCGCACCGCTGATGCAGCTGAGTACACAGTTGGTCAGGAACTTGGTGTTGAGACTCTAGAAGTTGGCTCAAAGATCGACGTAGTTGGCACCTCAAAGGGTAAGGGCTTCGCCGGTCACATGAAGCGTCACGGCTTTGCCGGTGTTGCTGCATCTCACGGTGCTCACCGCAACCACCGTAAGCCTGGATCTATCGGTATGTCATCTACACCAGGTCGCGTTTTCCGCGGCAAGAAGATGGCTGGTCGTATGGGTACAGACCGCGTGACCACCATGAACCTAACTCTTCACGCAGTAGATGCAGAGAAGGGTCTTCTAATCATCAAGGGCGCAATCCCTGGTCCTAAGGGCCAGCTTGTATTCGTTCGCAATGCAGTGAAGGGAGCGTAAGTCAAATGGCAGAAACCACAAAGCTTGACGTTCTAGACGTTGCAGGTAAGAAGGCCGGATCAGTTGATCTGCCTGCTGAACTGTTCGACGCACAGACCAACGTTCCACTAATCCACCAGGTTGTTGTTGCTCAGCAGGCAGCAGCTCGCCAGGGTACTTCATCAACCAAGCGTCACGGTGAAGTTTCTGGAACTGGTAAGAAGCCTTTCAAGCAGAAGGGAACCGGTCGCGCACGTCAGGGTTCACTTCGTGCTCCACAGATGCGCGGTGGTTATGTAACTCACGGTCCAAAGCCTCGTGACTACGACCAGCGCACACCTAAGAAGATGAAGGCCGCTGCAGTTCGCGGTGCAGTTTCAGACCGCGCACGTAACGGTCGTCTGCACGTTATCAACGAATTCGCAATTGGTAAGACTCCTTCAACCAAGGCAGCAGCTGCGATTCTTGCTCAGCTAACTCAGCGTCGCAACGTGTTGATCGTTCTAGACCGCACCGATGACCTGAGCTACAAGAGCTTGCGCAACATCCAGGGCGTACACGTTCTACCTGTTGACCAGCTAAACGCATACGACATTCTGTTGAGCGATGACTTGGTATTCACCAAGGCAGCACTTGACGCATTCATCGCTGGCCCAGCTAAGGGTGCATCAGCTAAGGCTGTTGCTTCTTCATCTGAAGTGGAGGCGTAGTCATGACTGAAATTCAGAAGGACCCACGCGAAGTAATCATCAAGCCTGTTGTTTCTGAGAAGAGCTACAACTTGATCGACAACGGCAAGTACACCTTTGAGGTTGACCCTCGTTCGAACAAGACTGAAATTAAGCAGGCTATCGAAGCGATCTTCAACGTAAAGGTTGACAAGGTCAACACTCTTAACCGCGTTGGTAAGACTCGTCGCACCAAGTTTGGCTTGGGTAAGCGCAAGGACACCAAGCGTGCAATCGTTTCCCTTAAGTCCGGCTCAATCGACATTTTCACAACTGCCGGTTAAGCGAAGTAGAGGATAAATTAAATGGCTATTCGCAAATACAAACCAACGACTCCTGGTCGTCGTGGTTCGTCAGTTTCAGATTTTGCTGAAATCACACGCACCACTCCAGAGAAGTCACTACTTCGCCCATTGTCAAAGACTGGTGGACGTAACGCATCTGGTCGCATCACCACTCGTCACATCGGTGGTGGACACAAGCGTCAGTACCGCGTAATCGACTTCCGTCGTCACGACAAAGACGGTGTTCCAGCAACTGTTGCTCACATTGAGTACGACCCAAACCGTACCGCTAACATCGCGTTGCTTCACTACGCAGATGGTGAAAAGCGTTACATCATTGCGCCGAACAAGCTAAAGCAGGGCGACCGCATTGAGCAGGGTCCAACCGCTGACATCAAGCCAGGAAACGCTCTTCCATTGAAGAACATTCCAGTAGGTACCGTTATCCACGCAATTGAACTTAAGCCAGGTGGGGGAGCAAAGATGGCTCGCTCAGCTGGTGCATCTGTTCGTCTAGTTGCAAAGGATGGACCTTACGCACAGCTTCGTCTACCTTCAGGTGAAATCCGAAACGTAGACGCACGTTGCCGCGCCACCATTGGTGAAGTTGGTAACGCCGAGCAGTCAAACATCAACTGGGGTAAAGCAGGCCGTATGCGTTGGAAGGGCAAGCGCCCAACCGTACGTGGTGTTGCTATGAACCCGGTTGACCACCCACACGGTGGTGGTGAAGGTAAGACTTCTGGTGGTCGTCACCCAGTTACCCCTTGGGGTCAGGCTGAGGGTCGCACACGTAAGCCAAACCTTCCAAGCGACAAGCTAATCGTCCGCCGTCGTACCGCTAACAAGAAGCGTTAATAGGGAGTCTGAATACAAATGCCACGTAGTTTGAAAAAGGGTCCATTCGTTGATGACCACCTATTCCAGAAGGTCGCTAAGCAGAATGAGGCTGGCACCAAGAACGTGATCAAGACCTGGTCTCGCCGTTCAATGATCGTTCCAGCAATGCTGGGTCACACCATTGCGGTTCACGACGGTCGTAAGCACGTACCTGTATTCGTCACTGAGACCATGGTTGGTCACAAGCTTGGCGAATTCTCACCAACCCGCACCTTCCGTGGTCACGTGAAGGACGATAGAAAGGGAAAGCGCAAATAATGCAAGCTCTAGCTAAAGTTCGCCACATTCGCATCACCCCGATGAAGGCTCGTCGAGTTGTAAACCTAATTCGCGGAAAGCAAGCCACCGAAGCAATGGCAATCCTGAAGTTTGCTCCACAGCAGGCATCAGAGCCAATCTTCAAGTTGGTTCAGGCTGCTGTTGCAAACGCAAAGGTTAAAGCCGATGCAAGCAACACTTTCTTCAACGAAGATGACCTATTTGTATCTGAAGCTTTTGTAGATGAAGGTACAACTCTTAAGCGTTTCCAGCCTCGTGCTCAGGGACGCGCGTTCCAGATTTTGAAGCGCACCAGCCACATCACCATTGTGGTTGCAACCCCAGATGAACTTGTTGCCAAGGCAGCCAAGAAGACCGCGAAGAAAGGTGGCAACTAATGGGTCAAAAAGTAAACCCATACGGTTTCCGTCTAGGAATCACCACCGATCACGTATCGCGTTGGTTTGCTGACTCAACCAAAAAGGGACAGCGCTACCAGGACTACGTAACCGAGGACATTAAGGTTCGCGCACTACTAACCGAGCGCCTAGACCGCGCTGGTGTATCACGTGTTGAGATCGAACGTACCCGTGACCGTGTACGCGTTGACATCCACACTGCACGCCCAGGTCTAGTTATCGGTCGTCGTGGTGCAGAAGCTGAAGCTATCCGCGCTGACCTAGAGAAGCTAACTAAGAAGCAGATCCAGTTGAACATCCTTGAGGTTAAGAGCCCAGACATGGATGCACAGCTAGTAGCTCAGGGTATTGCTGAGCAGCTAAACGCACGTGTGGCATTCCGCCGCGCAATGCGTAAGGGTATGCAGGGTGCACTTCGCCAGGGCGCAAAGGGTATCCGTGTTCAGTGTTCAGGTCGTCTTGGCGGAGCAGAAATGTCTCGTACCGAGTTCTACCGTGAAGGCCGTGTGCCTCTACACACCCTTCGTGCCAACATCGACTACGGCTTCTACGAAGCTAAGACCGTTTTCGGTCGTATCGGTGTGAAGGTATGGATCTACAAGGGTGACATGACCAACAAGGAACTTGCTGTACAGCAGGCGAACGCACCTAAGCGCCCAGAGCGCTCAGACCGTCCTCGCCGCTCACCAGCAACTGAGGCTCCAGTAGCCGCAGCTCCTGCAGCAGAGAAGGTTGAGGCTTAATCATGTTGATTCCTCGCAAGGTAAAGCACCGCAAGCAGCACCACCCAAAGCGTGCGGGTGCAGCATCAGGTGGAACCACCGTTGCATTCGGTGAGTACGGCATTCAGGCTTTGACTCCTGCTTACGTAACTAACCGCCAGATTGAGTCAGCGCGTATTGCAATGACTCGTCACATCAAGCGTGGTGGAAAGGTATGGATCAACATCTATCCAGACCGTCCACTAACCAAGAAGCCTGCGGAAACTCGCATGGGTTCAGGTAAGGGTTCACCTGAGTGGTGGGTTGCCAACGTAAAGCCAGGCCGCGTGCTATTTGAAGTAGCAGGTGTTTCTGAAGAACTTGCACGTGAAGCGATGACCCGCGCAATCCACAAGCTGCCTCTAAAGGCACGCATCATCAAGCGAGTAGAAGGTGACGCATAATGGCGATCGGTTCAAAGAACTTGCAGCCAACTGATCTAGACAAGATCGAAGATTCAGTTTTGGTTGAAGAACTAAAGAAGGCTCGTGAAGAACTTTTCAACTTGCGTTTCCAGTCAGCGACTGGCCAGCTTGAGAGCCACGGACGACTACGTGCAGTAAAGCGCGACATCGCTCGTATCTACACAATCATCCGTGAGCGTGAACTTGGTATTCGTGCAGTTCCAACTGCAGCGGCTGCTAAGAAGGCTCCAGCAAAGAAGGCAGCTGACGCTGCTGCAGTTGCAGAAACACAGGAGGCATAATCATGGCTGACAAGAAGATTGACGCAGCAGCAACTGAGGCTCGCGGTTACCGCAAGACTCGTCGTGGCTACGTAGTGAGCGACAAGATGAACAAGACCATCGTTGTTGAGGTTGAAGACCGCGTAATGCACCCGCTTTACAAGAAGGTTATTCGCCGTTCAAACAAGGTGAAGGCTCACGACGAAACCAACTCAGCAGGCATTGGCGATCTAGTTGTTATCAGCGAGACCCGTCCACTATCAGCTACCAAGAACTGGCGCCTAGTCGAGATCGTCGAAAAGGCTAAGTAACAAAAACCCCTCGGATGCCCGTCGGAAATGGGTATTCGTCTAACAAGGAGTAAAAATGCTTCAACAGGAGTCAAGACTCAAGGTTGCCGATAACACCGGCGCCAAAGAGCTTTTGGTTATCCGTGTGCTCGGCGGTTCAAAGCGTCGTTATGCGGGTCTAGGTGACCTAATTGTTTGCACCGTTAAGGACGCAATCCCTGGCGGCAACGTCAAGAAGGGTGACGTCGTAAAGGCGGTTGTAGTTCGTACTAAGAAAGAGACCCGTCGCGTAGATGGTTCTTACATCAAGTTCGACGAGAACGCTGCAGTGATCATTAAGAAAGACGGCGAGCCTCAGGGCACCCGCATCTTCGGTCCAGTTGGCCGTGAACTTCGCGACAAGAAGTTCATGAAGATCATTTCGCTAGCACCGGAGGTTATCTAATTATGGCAAGCATCAAAAAGGGTGACACCGTAATCGTGATCACCGGACGCAAGCAGGACAAGGGTGGCGACAAGGGCAAGACTGGTCTTGTTCTTAACGTTGACCGCGAGAAGAACCGCATCCTGGTTGAAGGCATCAACATGGTTACCAAGCACACCAAGGTTGGTCAGACTGACCGCGGAGGCAAGACTGGTGGCATCGAAGTTGCTGAAGCTCCAATTCACATCTCAAACGTTGCTCTAGTTGACCCATCAACTAAGAAGGCAACTCGTATCGGTGCACGTCTTGAGACCAAGACTGTTGACGGCGTAAAGAAGACTGTTCGTGTTCGCGTTGCGAAGAAGTCAGGGAAGGACATCTAATAATGACTACCAAGACTCCAGCAAAGGCACTTCCTCGCCTAAAGGCAAAGTACCGCGCAGACATCTCAGCTGCTCTGGCTAAGGAATTTGGTTTTACCAACCCTCACCAGATCCCAAACCTAACCAAGATTGTTGTAAACATGGGTGTTGGTGACGCTGCCAAGGATGGCAAGCTAATCGACGGTGCAATTCGCGACCTAACTGCAATCACTGGTCAGAAGCCTCAGGTTAACTTGGCTCGCAAGTCAATTGCGCAGTTCAAGCTTCGTGAAGGTCAGGCAATTGGTGCACACGTTACCCTTCGCGGTGACCGTATGTGGGAATTCCTTGACCGTCTATTGAACCTTGCTCTTCCTCGCGTTCGCGACTTCCGCGGCTTGAGCGACAAGCAGTTCGATGGCAACGGTAACTACACCTTTGGTCTTCAGGAGCAGACTCTGTTCCACGAAATCGACCAGGATAAGGCTGATCGTGCACGCGGTATGGACATCACTGTTGTGACTACAGCTCGCACCAACGATGAGGGCCGTGCGCTACTTCGTGCGCTTGGCTTCCCATTCAAGAACAACGACGCTACAAACTAACCCCTAAATCGGGAAGGTCCGGCCGCTTGTAAACGAGACGGATACCTCCGAAGAAAGTAGTAAAACAATGACAATGACAGATCCGGTTGCAGATTTTCTGACCCGGCTGCGCAACGCAAACTCTGCGTACCACGAAACCATTAGCCTGCCTTACAGCAAGCTAAAGGCAAACATCGCAGAGATCCTGAAAGCTGAAGGATACGTTGCAGCCATCAAGGTTGAAGATGCAGAAGTAGGTAAGACACTTACCGTTGATCTAAAGTACGGCCCAAACCGCGAGCGTTCACTTGCTGGCATCAAGCGCGTATCAAAGCCAGGTCTTCGTGTTTACGCGAAGTCAACAGAGCTTCCTCGTGTACTTGGTGGATTGGGTATCGCTATCCTGTCAACTTCATCAGGTCTACTAACTGACCGTCAGGCTGCCAAGAAAGGAGTAGGTGGGGAAGTTCTCGCCTACGTTTGGTAATCACACATGTCACGTATTGGTAGATTGCCGATTCCGGTTCCAACCGGCGTCGAGGTAAAGATTAATGGTTCATCAGTTGAGGTAAAGGGCCCTAAGGGAACTTTGACTCACGAAGTGCCAGCTCCGATCACTATTGCACTTGAGGACAACTCAATCGTTGTGACCCGTCCAGATGACGAGCGTGTTTCACGTTCACTTCACGGTCTAACTCGCACTTTGATCGCAAACAACATTGAAGGTGTAACCAAAGGTTTCACCAAGGGTCTTGAAATTGTAGGAACCGGTTACCGTGTGACTGCAAAGGGTTCAGACCTAGAGTTCGCTCTTGGTTACTCACACCCAATTCTTATCCAGCCACCTGCAGGCATCAGCTTTGCGGTTGAGGGTAACACCAAGATCACTGTGTCAGGTATCAACAAGCAAGCCGTTGGTGAAATGGCTGCTAACTTGCGCAAGCTTCGCAAGCCAGAGCCTTACAAGGGCAAGGGTGTTCGTTACGCTGGCGAAGTTATTCGTCGCAAGGCCGGAAAGTCAGGTAAGTAATCATGGGTCTAATTCCTAAGACTCGCGGCAAGAGCAAGGCTGCCGCTCGTGGTCGTCGCCACCTACGTCTTCGTAAGAAGATCACCGGTGACGCACTTCGTCCTCGTCTAGTTGTAACTCGTTCAGCACGTCACGTATTCGTTCAGGTAGTAGACGACACCAAGGGCATCACCCTGGCATCGGCTTCGACCATGGAAGCAGAAATGCGTAAGTCTGCTGACGACAAGTCAGCTAAGTCAAAGGCTGTTGGTCTACTTATCGCCGAGCGCGCTAAGAAGGCTGGCATCTCTGAGGTTGTATTCGACCGTGGCGGCAACAAGTACGCAGGTCGTGTAGCAGCTATTGCTGACGGCGCACGTGAAGGCGGGTTGGTTCTCTAATGTCTGAAAACAAGGAGCAAACAGTGTCAACTGAGACAACTGGAGCAGCATCAACTGTTGTTGAGGCTACAGAAACCAACGAGCGCGACGCACGTCGTGGTTCACGCGAGCGTGCACCACGCAACGACCGTCGTGAACGCGAAACTGAGAAGAGCCCATTCCTAGAGCGCGTTGTTACAATCAACCGCGTATCAAAGGTTGTAAAGGGTGGTCGTCGCTTTAGCTTTACAGCTCTAGTAGTTGTGGGTGACGGTAACGGTCTAGTTGGCGTTGGCTACGGAAAGTCAAAAGAAGTTCCATCAGCGATTGCTAAGGGTGTAGAAGAAGCAAAGAAGAATTTCTTCCGCGTTCCTCGCATTTCAAGCACAATTCCTCACCCAGTTCAGGGCGAGGCAGCTGCTGGTGTTGTACTACTTCGTCCTGCAGCAGCGGGTACCGGTGTTATCGCCGGTGGTCCTGTTCGTGCAGTACTTGAGTGTGCTGGAGTTCACGATGTACTTTCAAAGTCATTGGGATCTTCAAACACCATCAACATCGTTCACGCCACTATTGAGGCACTGCGTCAGCTCGAAGAGCCAGCAGCAGTTGCAGCACGTCGTGGCCTATCGCTAGAAGAAGTTGCTCCGGCAGGTCTTCTTCGTCAGCAGAAGGCTGGTGCATAATGGCAACTCGCCTAAAGGTAACCCAGATCAAGAGCTCGATTGGCAACAAGCCAAACCAGCGCGAGACCCTTCGCACACTTGGACTTAAGCGAATTGGCGACATCATCGTCAAGGAAGATTCAAAGTCTGTGCGCGGCATGGTTAGCACTGTTGCTCACCTAGTAAAGGTTGAGGAGATCAACTAATGGCTGAAGAGAAAACCACTTCAACTGCAGCTAAGAAGCCTGCAGCAGCAAAGGCAGCACCAGCTAAGGCTGCCGCTCCAAAGGCTGCAAAGACCGAAGAGACCGAAGCAAAGGCTGCAGCTCCAAAGGCTGCCGCAAAGAAGGCTGCAAAGCCTGCTGCTGAGAAGTCAAACGTTCTAAAACTTCACCACTTGCGTCCGGCTCCGGGCTCAAAGAAAGACCGCATTCGTGTTGGTCGCGGTGAGGGTTCAAAGGGTAAGACTTCTGGTCGTGGTACCAAGGGTACAAAGGCTCGTTACCAGGTTCGTCCAGGCTTCGAAGGTGGTGGTGTACGTCTAGTAATGCGTACTCCAAAGCTTCGTGGTTTCAAGAACCCATTCCGCGTTGAATACCAGGTAGTTAATGTTGAGACACTAGCTGAGATGTTCCCAGCTGGTGGAAACGTGACTGTTGCTGATCTAGTGGCAAAGGGTCTTGTTCGTAAGAACGAGCCAGTGAAGGTACTAGGAAACGGCGACATCGCGGTTAAACTAAACATCACTGTCGACAAGGTATCTGAGTCTGCAAAGACCAAGATCGTCGCAGCTGGCGGAACTGTTAACTAAAGGACTGAATTTTGATTAGCGCTATTGTTCGTGCATTCCGCACTCCGGATCTACGTAACAAGCTTGCGTTTACGCTTGCGATCGTTGCCATTTTCCGTTTGGGCTCGTTTATTCCTGCCCCATTCGTTGACTATGGCAACGTTCAAAAGTGTCTTGCTCAAACCCAGAACACTTCAGGTCTTTACGAACTTGTAAACCTGTTCTCTGGTGGCGCTCTTCTACAGCTCTCAATCTTTGCGCTGGGCATCATGCCTTACATCACCGCATCGATCATTACTCAGCTTCTTCGCGTAGTTATTCCTCGATTCGAAGCCCTTTATAAAGAAGGCGCTTCAGGCCAGGCAACTCTTACTCAGTACACTCGCTACCTAACAATCGCTCTTGGTGTTCTTCAGTCAACAACTTTGATTGCAGTTGCTCGTCAGGGTGCATTGTTCGGTGCTGACTGTGTGCTTCCAATCCTTACCGACTCATCACCGATTTCAGTAACTCTTATGGTTATCACCATGACTGCAGGTACTGGTCTAATCATGTGGCTGGGTGAGCTAATCACCGAGCGCGGTGTCGGTAACGGTATGTCACTTCTTATCTTCACTTCGATCGCTGCAAAGTTCCCTGCATCGCTAACCAGCATTGCCGAGACCAAGAGCATCGAGACCCTACTGATCGTCTTGGCTATCGGTGTTGTTGTGGTTGGCCTAGTTATTTTGGTTGAGCAGTCACAGCGCCGAATTCCGGTTCAGTACGCAAAGCGTATGGTTGGTCGCCGCACCTACGGCGGTCAGAGCACATACATTCCAATCAAGGTAAACATGGCTGGTGTTGTACCAGTTATCTTTGCGTCATCACTTCTTTACTTGCCTGCGCTGATTGCACAGTTCAACCAGCCAGACAAGAACGGCCAAGTTGCACCATGGGTTAGCTGGGTTTCTGCCTACCTAACCAAGGGCGACCACCCGCTCTACATGATCTTGTACTTCTTGCTAATCCTTGGCTTCACCTACTTCTACGTAGCAATTACTTTCAATCCTGAAGAAGTTGCCGACAACATGAAGCAATACGGTGGGTTCGTTCCTGGTATTCGTGCCGGTCGTCCAACCATGGAATTCCTAGAGTTCGTGCTTTCACGTATCACCTTTGCCGGTGCAATCTACTTGGGTTTGATCGCTTTGATTCCACTAGTTGCATTCACGGCCATTGGAGCTAACCAGAACTTCCCGTTCGGTGGTACTTCAATCCTGATTATCGTTGGTGTTGGTCTCGACACTGTCAAGCAGATCAACGCTCAGATGCAGCAGCGAAACTACGAAGGTCTTCTAAAGTGATCCGCCTACTCTTGATTGGCGCCCCAGGTGCCGGCAAGGGTACCCAGGCAGAAAAACTTTCAGCTGCCTACAGCATCCCTGCAATTTCAACCGGAGACATCTTTCGTCACAACGTAAAGAATGAAACAGAGCTTGGTAAGCAGGCAAAGGCATTCATGGATCGCGGCGAGTACGTTCCAGATTCTCTAACCAATGACCTAGTCCGCGACCGTCTTTCACAGGCAGATGCAAAGTCAGGTTTCTTGTTAGACGGTTACCCTCGCACAGCCGAGCAGGTTGTTGAACTTGATTCAATTCTTGAAGCACAGGGCACCAAACTAGACGTGGTTGTGCAATTAACTGCAGACACCGATGAAGTCGTGCGTCGTCTTTTGAACCGCGCAATCGAGCAGGGTCGCGCTGACGACACTGAAGATGTGATTCGCCGCCGCCTTGAGGTTTACGAAGAGCAGACTGCACCGCTAACTTCTGTTTACGCAGAGCGTGGTCTTTTGGTTACCGTTGACGGACTTGGTGAAGTCGGCGAAGTTACTAGCCGAATTCTTGAGGCACTGGCTGCCCGCGGCAACGCAAACTAGTAATCATTTCCTAAACAATGTCTCGTCACGGCTTTGAGCTAAAAACCAACGACCAAATCATTTTGATGCGCGAGGCTGGCTTGGCCACCGCAGCCGCACTAAAAGCAGTTCGCGCCGCGATCAGGCCAGGGGTGTCAACTCTTGAGCTAGACAAAATTGCCGATGACACCATCAACTCGTTGGGTGGCCACTCGAATTTTCAGCTTGTACCTGGCTACAACCACACCATCTGCGCCTCGATCAACGACGAGGTAGTCCACGGAATCCCGGCGGCTAATCGTATTCTTCAGGCCGGAGACATTTTGTCTATCGACTGCGGTGCCGAGATCGGTGAATGGAACGGCGACAGCGCCATGACAGTGATCGTTCCGGGTGAGGTTGACCAGTTTGTGAAGGCCCGTCGCCAGACCCTTTCAGATGTGACCGAGGGCTCACTTTGGGCCGGAATTGCAGCTTTAGCCAAGGCAAAGCACCTAAACCAGGTGGGCGAGGCCATTCAGGGGTACATCGAGTCAAAAGGTGACTACGGAATCCTGGAAGAGTACGTTGGCCACGGAATTGGGCGCTCAATGCACGAGGATCCGGCGGTTTACAACTATCGGGTTCGCGGAAATGGGCCAAAAGTGGTTCCTGGCCTAGTTGTTGCCATTGAACCGATGGTTACGGCTGGCTCTGCGGTGACCAAGGTTTTGGGCGATGGCTGGACGGTTTCGACCACCGATGCCTCTGATGCAAGCCACTGGGAGCACACGGTTGCAGTTCACGACCGTGGAATCTGGGTTTTGACCGCCGAAGATGGGGGAGTCGCCGGACTTGCACCCTTTGGAGTGACCCCAGTTCCGCTTATTTAATTAGCATTTTGCGGCTATATTCCGTAGGATTGGAACTCGGTGTTTCTAACCGCAAATCCCACCTTTAAGGTCCGGTTTTTTTGCGTGCGCTTCACCAAAAAACTTGAAGTAGATAAGTGAGTTATGGCCAGTAAAGACGGTGTCATCGAGATCGAAGGTTCGGTCGTCGAAGCTCTACCAAACGCGTTCTTTCGCGTGGAACTAGACAACGGTCACAAGGTACTAGCCCACATCTCAGGCAAGATGCGTCAGCACTACATTCGAATCCTCCCAGAGGACCGCGTAATTGTTGAGTTGAGCACCTATGACTTGAGTCGTGGTCGCATCATTTATCGCTACAAATAAAAAGGAAAAAACTCATGAAGGTTAACCCAAGCGTTAAGAAGATTTGCGATAAGTGCAAAGTCATTCGCCGCCACGGTCGCGTCATGATCATCTGCGACAACCCTCGTCACAAGCAGCGCCAGGGTTAATTCGCAGCGAATCAATCGCGAAGCACCACCAGCACCAAAGCTTTACAACTAAATAGTTTCAAAAAATAAAAGGCACACAAAGTTCTTTTTGAACTTCACCTCCGGAGAAGGCCGGAGCCCAATCGTGAGATTCGGATGTGTAGCTGCAGACCTTCTAAAACAAGGAGAAATCCCATGGCACGTGTTGCCGGAGCCGATATTCCAGACGCAAAGCGCGTCGAAATCGCACTTACCTACATCTACGGCATTGGCCGTACTCGCTCAGCTCAAATCTTGACTGAGACAAAAGTTGACAAAAACATCCGCGTAAAGGACCTTACCGACGATCAGTTGGTTGCAATTCGTGACCACATCGAAGGAAACTTCAAGGTTGAGGGTGACCTCCGCCGTGATGTTAACGCAGACATTCGCCGCAAGGTTGAGATCGGTTCATACGAAGGTATTCGCCACCGCAAGGGTCTTCCAGTTCGTGGCCAGCGCACCAAGACAAACGCACGTACTCGCAAGGGTCCAAAGCGTACCGTAGCCGGCAAGAAGAAGGCTGCTCGTTAATCACGAGAGCCCACACAAACTTTAAGAATCTAGGAGAAATCTCATGGCAGCACCTAAGGCAGCAGCGGGAGCACGCAAGCCTCGCAAGAAGGACAAAAAGAATATTGCTGTTGGTCAGGCTCACATCAAGTCGACCTTCAACAACACAATCATTTCGATCACTGACACCACTGGTGCAGTTATCTCATGGTCATCATCTGGTGATGTTGGCTTCAAGGGTTCACGTAAGTCAACTCCTTTCGCAGCCCAGCTAGCAGCAGAAGCAGCAGCTCGCAAGGCACAGGAGCACGGCCTAAAGAAGGTTGATGTTTTCGTTAAGGGCCCAGGCTCTGGTCGCGAAACTGCAATCCGTTCACTTCAGGCTGCAGGTCTAGAGGTTGGTTCAATCTCTGACGTGACTCCACAGCCACACAACGGTTGCCGCCCACCAAAGCGTCGCCGCGTATAACGAATTCTTTTTGCCTTCGGGTAAAAATCCAAAGCTTCATCTCGCAACAAACCTGAGCAGTGGCCACTGCTTAGGCCCCAACAAATAGATATCAAATAGCGGATATCTAGCTGAAAGGAACCATAGTGCTAATTGCACAGCGTCCATCACTTCACGAAGAAGTACTTTCATCAAACCGTTCACGTTTCTCACTTGAGCCACTTGAGCCTGGTTTTGGTTACACACTAGGAAACTCACTTCGTCGCACCTTGTTGTCATCTATTCCTGGTGCAGCAGTTACCAACATTCGCATCGAGGGTGTTCGTCACGAGTTCAGCACCATCGAAGGCGTTAAGGAAGACGTAACTGAGATCATCTTGAACATCAAGGATCTAGTTGTTTCATCTGAGCACGATGCACCTGTTGTTGCACACCTACGCAAGCAGACTGCTGGCGTTGTTACTGCAGCAGACATTCAGGTTCCTGCAGGTGTTGAGGTTCACAACCCAGAACTAGTTATTGCAACCATCAATGCAAAGGCAAAGTTCGAGGTTGAGCTAACCATTGAGCGCGGCCGTGGCTACGTTCAGGCATCTCAGAACCGCAACCCAGATGCAGATGCTGGTGTGATTCCAATCGACTCAATCTATTCACCAGTTCTAAAGGTTTCTTACCGCGTAGAGGCAACTCGTGCCGGTGAGTTTACAAACTTCGACAAGCTAATTGTTGATGTTGAGACCAAGCCATCAATCACTCCTCGCGATGCTGTTGCATCTGCAGGTTCTACTTTGGTTGAACTATTCGGTCTTGCTCGCGAGCTAAACACTGCAGCAGAAGGTATTGAGATCGGCCCAGCACCTGTTGAGGCTGGCCTATCACCTGAGCTTGCAATGCCTATCGAAGACCTGGACCTAACCGTCCGTTCATACAACTGCCTAAAGCGTGAAGGCATCAACACCGTGTCAGAGCTAATCGCCCTGTCTGAGGACCAGTTGATGAACATCCGCAACTTCGGCAGCAAGTCTGTTGATGAAGTTCGCGACAAGCTAATTTCTATGGGACTTAAGTTCAAGGATGCTGTACCAGGTTTCGACGCAGCGTACTTCAGCTCGGCATACGACGAGGACGACCAGGCTTAAGCCGCGGGTCACTCGAGAATTTCTAAGAGGAGAAAAAAATGGCAGCCCCAACTAAAGGCCCACGTCTAGGAGGCGGACCAGCTCACGAGCGTCTGCTTCTTCGCAACATGGCAACTTCGTTGATCAAGCACGGCAAGATCACCACAACTGAGACCAAGGCAAAGCGTCTTCGTCCACTTGCAGAGCGTCTAGTAACTTTCGCAAAGCGCGGAGACCTACACGCTCGTCGTCGCGTTCTAACCATGATCACCGATAAGTCAGTTGTACACACACTATTCACTGACATTGCACCTCAGGTTGCAGACCGTCAGGGTGGTTACACTCGCATCACCAAGCTGGGTTTCCGCAAGGGCGACAACGCTCCTTTGGCACTTATCGAGCTAGTTCTTGAGCCAGTGAACCCAAAGTCAGTTACCAAGAAGCCAAAGCTTGAGAACGCTGTGAAGGCAACCGCTGTTGCTGCAGCTCCTGCGGCTGAGGTTGTTGAAGAAGTTGTTGCTGAGGAAACTGTTGAAGCAGCAGCTGAAGTTGCAGCTGAGGCACCTGTTGAAGCTCCAGCGGTTGAGACCGTTGAGGCAGCTGCAGAAGCAGCAGCAGAAGCTCCAGCAGCTGAGGAAACTCCAGAGGCTTAATCCTCTAAAACTCTCCTGAATCATGAATAAACCCGTCGACCCACAGGTTGACGGGTTTATTCGTTACCGGATTGACCTGGCCTACGATGGCACCAATTACTGGGGATTCGCCGCGCAAAAAAAGCACCGCACCGTTCAGGGTGAACTGCTTAAGGCATTGACCACCGTGTTTGGTAAATCCAAGGACTCTTTCTTCATGCGAGTTGCCGGCCGCACCGATGCCGGTGTGCACGCCACCGCCCAGGTAATCCACATTGATCTGACCGAGAAGCAGTTAAAACGCCTTGGCCGAACCGTTGGCATGATGGGCAGCCTGAATGACCTGCTGCCAGATGACATCCGCATTCATGCGGTGACTCTTGCTCCGCCAGGATTTGATGCCCGATACTCGGCCTCGTTCCGCCGTTATCGCTACCAAATTGCCGACAAACTTGCCCCTAAAAACCCACTCTTGGCTCGCCAGACCCTTTGGATCAAACACGAGCTTGACCTGGTTCAGATGCAGGCTTCGGCCCTGGGGCTTATTGGGTTACATGATTATGCGTCTTTCTGCCGCCCAAAGTTGGGGGCAACAACCATTCGCGAGGTGCGCGAGCTGACCGTCAAGCGCAACCCGGCAGCCGGAAACGTTATCGAGGTTGAAATCATGGCTGATGCCTTTTGCCACAACATGGTAAGGGCGATTGTGGGCGCGCTGATTGCCTCTGGCGAGCACAAAACCACCCCCGACGGTGTGATCAAGAGGCTTGAAAAACGATCCCGAATCGGCTCATTTAAGGTCCAGCCACCTCACGGTTTGACCCTGATTGAGGTTGGCTATCCGTCGAACGACAAGTTGGCTGCACAAGCAGAGATGGCCAAGAATCTAAGGACTTTGGACGAGTCCGAAGGCTGATTCGTTCCAAACTAGGGTTTGACCTAGCCCCATTCGGCGGGTTAGGATTGACCTTTGGTATCGGCAGTTTGTGCCGATGTAAAAAGCTTGAATCCCTTGAAGTTTCTTCTTCAGTTGCGGGTTCATCTCAATCCGATACAGAAGTAGAAGGCAATTTAACGTGCGTACTTATTCTCCAAAGGCTCACGAGCTGAGCAACGAGTGGCTAGTCATCGACGCCACCGATGTAGTTCTTGGCCGTCTAGCAACCCACGCAGCAGCATTGTTGCGCGGCAAGCACAAGCCAACCTTTGCTCCTCACTTGGACAATGGCGACTTCGTTGTAATCATCAACGCTGAGAAGATCGCGTTGACCGGTTCAAAGCTAAAGCAGAAGAAGGCTTACCGTCACTCTGGTTACCCAGGTGGTTTGACTGCAACTACTTACGCAGAACTTCTAGAGAAGTCACCTGAGAAGGCTGTTGAAAAGGCAATCAAGGGAATGCTTCCTCACAACAAGCTAGGTGCAAGCCAGCTAACCAAACTTAAGGTTTACGCAGGTGCAGAGCACCCACACGCTGCACAGCAGCCAAAGCCTTTCATCATCGACCAGGTAGCTCAGTAAGGAATTCATCGTGTCAAAAGAAACCGTAGAAACCACTCCAGAGAGCTACACCACAGAGACTCCTGCAGCTAAGGCTGCACCGGTTAAGTCACGTGGCCCACTTACAACTCCAGGCGCAGGCCTTGGTCGTCGTAAGGAAGCTGTTGCACGTGTTCGCATCATGCCAGGCACCGGAGTGATCAAGGTGAACGGTCGCGAGCTTGCAGATTACTTCCCAAACAAGTTGCACCAGCAGCTAATCACCGATCCATTCACTGTTCTTGATTTAAAGAACGCATACGACGTTGTTGCTCGTATTCACGGTGGTGGCATCGCTGGTCAGGCAGGTGCACTTCGTCTAGGTATCGCTCGTGCACTAAACGAGATCGACCGCGACAACAACCGCCCTTCACTAAAGAAGGCAGGCTTCCTAAAGCGCGACCCTCGTGTTATCGAGCGCAAGAAGGCTGGTCTTAAGAAGGCACGTAAGGCTTCACAGTTCTCGAAGCGTTAATCTTCACTTTCTAGCTTTCAAAAGCATAGGCTTACGAAATGGCGAGACTCTTTGGCACCGATGGTGTTCGAGGTCTCGCCAATCGTGATTTAACGGCAGAACTTGCCACCAAACTTGCACAAGC
>CAZWHL010000026.1:15049-19679 GCA_964633625.1 uncultured Rhodoluna sp. | reverse complement strand
GTTCGATCCCAGTATCGACCACCAGATTAATTTAGCTTTAGGGTTTCCGCTGTTTTAGCGAGGGTTGCAGCTGCCTTCTTAGGGTCGGCGTTTAGTTTGATTCCAAAACCTGGCATGATCTTCTGCAATTTTTTCTGCAAATCAGGGATTTGATTAGCGAAGCTTCTCTCGAGAACTTGAATCATTACGTGTACAGCCGTTGATGCACCAGGCGAAGCGCCCAAGAGCCCTGAGATGCTTCCGTCGCGAGATGTCACTACCTCTGTACCGAACTGAAGAACCCCCCCCTTAACTTTGTCACGCTTAATTACTTGTGCTCGTTGTCCTGCGTTCAGAAGCTCCCAGTCCTCGAACTTTGCTGTGGGCATGAATTCCTGAAGTGCAGCGAACTTCTTTTGCTTGGTCTTTAGCAATTCACCAACCAAGTACTTGATCAAAGAGAAGTTGGTTAGTCCAACCGCTAGGTATGGAATCAAGTTTGCAGGACGGAGTGAGGCAGGTAAATCGAACAAACTTCCGTTTTTCAAGAACTTTGGATTAGCCGTTGCGTAAGGCCCAAATAAGAGTGACTCAGTTCCATCTACAACGCGCGTATCAAGGTGAGGCACTGACATCGGTGGAGCGCCAACTGAGGCTTGGCTGTAAACCTTTGCCTTGTGCTGCTTCACGATTTTTGGATTTGTGGTGCGAAGCCATTGACCGCCAACTGGGAAAGTGCCAAATCCTTTAGCCTCGGCAATTCCGGATTTCTGCAAGAGCTTCAGGGCCCAGCCGCCGGCTCCAACAAAAACAAATTTTGCGTTGATGTAATCCGTGTAGGCAGTTGGGATATTTTTTACTGCAAGATTCCAAGTGTTGTCACGATTGCGGCGCAGGTCCTGAACCTCGCACTCAGTAGAAACGGTGACGCCTTGTAGGTTCAAGAACTTGAGTAGTTGTCGAGTGATTGAGCCAAAATCGACGTCGGTGCCAGATGCTACGCGGGTTGCCGCGATCGGCTCATCTGAATTGCGACCTTTGATAAGTAAAGGTGCCCATTCTGAAATCACCTTAGGGTCATCAGAAAATTCGATGCCCGCGAAAAGTGGTTGGTCTTTGAGTGACTCAAATCTGCGGCGCAGGTAGTCAACATCTTTTTCGCCTCGAACAAACGAGATGTGGGGAGTGGCGTTGACAAATGTTTTTGGGTCTCCAAGGATCCCAGCTTCAACTAGGTGTGACCAGAACTGGCGGCTTAATTGGAATTGCTCGTTGATTGCGATTGCCTTAGCGGGGTTAGGTAGGCTGCCATCTTTACTGTCAGGCATGTAGTTGAGTTCACAAAGCGCCGCGTGGCCGGTGCCTGCGTTGTTCCAAGCGTTACTGCTTTCCATAGCTGGAAAAGGCATGCGTTCAAAGACTTGAATGGTTAGTTCTGGCTTAAGGAGTTTTAGGAAAGTGCCAAGCGTTGCACTCATGATTCCGCCGCCGATAAGGGCAACGTCGAGAGTCTTAGGTGAATTCACGATTCCAGCATAACTGGCGGAATGGGTGGACCTTGGGTTAGACGGACGTTCCAACTAGTAGACCGATTCCATAGGTAATTCCCATAGTCAGCAAACTAACTACAACATTACGAATTATCGCAACCGCAGATTTTGCAGCTCCGATTTTCGCTCCCACGTAACCAGTGATAGCCAGAGACGCGACCACAGCGGTGACTGTTACGGGTATGCGGGCAGAAACCCAAGGGCCGGTGACAGCAAGAAGTGGAAGAAGCGAGCCTCCAGCAAAGGCAATAAATGATGCGATAGCAGCTTGGCCGGGGCTTGCGTGTTGCTCTGAGTCAATTCCCAGCTCGGCCTCAGCGTGCGCTTTGAGTGCATCTTTAGCTGTAAGTTCTTTTGCGACTTTGGTGGCAAGGTCTAGTGATAGACCCTTCTGTTCATAGAACCATGCCAGTTCACGAAGTTCCCCTTCAGGATCTTCGGCTAATTCTTTACGTTCTCTGGCTAGAGCAGCCTTTTCACTATCTTTTTGTGCACTAACAGAGGTGTACTCTCCGCCGGCCATTGAAATCGAGCCCGCAACCAAACCAGCAACACCCGCAATAAGAATCGCAGCCGAATCGGTGGTTGCACCAGCAACACCCATTACTAGACCCGCAGTAGAAACAATTCCATCGTTAGCGCCTAGGACGCCGGCGCGAAGCCAGTTGAGCTTCGCAGCCATGGACTGTCGCTGAAACTCTTGATTTGCCATTACTGCTTCATCAAGTTTGACGATTTTTGGTTTGGTCATAACCTCAAAAAAATAGCATAGAAGCCCCGTCGGCTAGGCAGGCTCGCAGGCCTTGGGTGGTTAGAATTAGAGCAAATTCCACCCAGATGAGGTTTCGTGTGTCTTCTATAAGTGTGTCGGTTGACGGTTCGTCAGTCGAGGTTGAATCAGGGGCAGACGGCTTCAAGCTATTCACCGAACGCTCAATTGTGGCCATGCGCGTCAACGGTGAGCTGCGTGATTTGGCTCACAGGGTGGCTTCTGGCGACCATGTTGAAGGTGTGGCAATTTCTTCACCGGATGGCCTGAACATTCTTCGCCACTCCGCCGCGCACGTCTTGGCTCAGGCAGTGCAAAACATGAACCCAGAGGCGAAACTGGGAATTGGCCCTCCGATCAAGGACGGGTTCTACTACGACTTTGACGTTGAGAAGTCATTCACACCCGAAGATCTAAAGGCTCTAGAAAAGGCTATGGAGCGCATCATTCGCTCAGGTCAAAGATTTATTCGCCGTGTTACCACCGATGGCGAAGCGCGTATTGAACTATCGGGTGAACCATACAAGCTTGAACTAATTGGACTTAAGGGTTCTGACCTTGGTGAGGGTTCTGCCGAGGTTGGCGCTGGCGAGCTGACCATCTACGACAACGTTGATCCGCAATCTGGTGAAACCGTATGGAAAGACCTATGTCGAGGCCCACACTTGCCGAATACCAGAATGATTGGCAATGGTTTTGCGCTTACCCGTGTAGCTTCTGCATACTGGCGCGGCAACGAGAACAATAAGCAACTTCAGCGAATTTATGGAACTGCTTGGCCGACTAAAGATGAACTTCGCGCTCACCAGGAGCGTCTTGAGGAGGCAGCACGCCGTGATCACCGACGACTGGGTGTGGATCTGGATCTTTTTTCATTCCCAGAAGAAATTGGTTCCGGTCTAGCTGTGTTTCATCCAAAGGGTGGAATTATGCGTCGCGTCATGGAAGATTACAGCCGCAAGCGTCACGAAGAATCTGGCTACGACTTCGTTTACAGTCCACACATTTCAAAGAGCAACCTCTTTGAAATCTCGGGTCACTTGCAGACCTACGCCGATGGTATGTTTCCACCGATTCGCATGGATGAGGAAGTTGACGAGCACGGCAATGTAACCAAGGTGGGGCAGGACTACTACCTAAAGCCAATGAACTGCCCGTTCCACATTTTGATCTACCGCAGCCAGCCACGTTCATATCGTGACCTTCCGCTTCGAATGTTCGAATTCGGAACTGTTTACCGCAACGAGAAGAGTGGCGTGCTACACGGTCTTACTCGCGTACGCGGTTTGACTCAAGACGATGCACACCTTTTCGTGACCCAAGAAAACATGGAGCAAGAACTCACTGACGTTCTTGGTTTCGTTCTTGGGCTTTTGAAGGATTACGGCCTAAACGATTTCTATCTAGAGCTTTCTACTCGTGAAGAGGGCAATCCAAAGTTTGTGGGTAGCGATGAGATTTGGAATACCGCTACTGCAACTCTTGAGAAGGTTGCTGCCGATTCTGGTTTGGAACTAGTTCCGGATCCAGGTGGCGCTGCTTTCTATGGACCAAAAATTTCAGTACAGGCAAGGGACGCGATTGGTCGCACCTGGCAGATGTCTACCATTCAGTTGGACTTCAACCTACCTGAGCGTTTTGATCTTGATTACACAACTAGTGACGGAAGCAAGCAGCGTCCAGTGATGATTCACCGTGCCCTGTTTGGTTCGGTGGAACGATTCTTTGGTGTGTTGACTGAGCACTATGCCGGCCACTTCCCACCTTGGTTGGCGCCAGTTCAGGTTGTTGGTGTGCCAATCGCGGATGCATTCTCTGACTACCTTCACGATATCGCGGGACAGCTGCGCAAGGCTGGCGTGCGTGTAATGGTTGATGACTCTGATGACCGAATGCAAAAGAAGATCCGCAATCACACTTTGAACAAGGTTCCGTTTTTGTTGATTGCTGGAGAAGAAGACCAGAAGGCTGGAGCGGTCTCATTCCGTTTCCGTGACGGTTCACAGGAGAACGGAATTCCGGTTGCCGATGCAATCGCCAGGATCTTGAAGGCGATTGAAGAAAAAGTTCAGGTCTAGCAATTGTCTTCTGAACAGATTCAATCCTCGGCGGAACTGCCTGGCGTTCCGAACGCGTTTCAGCACCTTTGGACTCCGCATCGATTGGTCTACATTCAGCACGGTCAGCAGCCCGCAGACCATGAATGCCCGTTCTGCCTTGCGATTGAGAAAACCGATGAAGACGCATTGATTGTTTTCCGGGGTGAGCACGCCTACGCTCTGCTAAATCTTTTCCCTTACAATTCCGGGCACATGCTGGTTTGCCCTTATCG
>CAZWHL010000026.1:0-14949 GCA_964633625.1 uncultured Rhodoluna sp. | reverse complement strand
GCCTGGAGTTCTGTTTCTTAAGGTTAAGTTGCCCTAAGTCCCTTGGCTTAGACTTTATGCATGAGCAATTCTCAGACATCTAAATCAACACCACTTGTTAAGCGCGGCCTAGCAGAAATGATGAAGGGCGGCGTCATTATGGACGTTGTCACTCCAGAGCAGGCAAAAATTGCCGAGGACGCCGGCGCGGTTGCAGTTATGGCTCTAGAGCGCGTTCCTGCAGACATTCGCGCACAGGGTGGCGTCTCACGCATGAGCGACCCAGACATGATCGACGGCATCATCAAGGCAGTATCGATTCCTGTTATGGCCAAGGCGCGCATCGGTCACTTTGTAGAGGCTCAAATTCTTCAGGCTTTAAAGGTTGACTACATCGATGAATCAGAAGTACTTAGCCCTGCTGACTATGTAAATCACATCGATAAGTGGAAGTTCGACGTTCCTTTTGTATGTGGTGCAACCAATCTTGGTGAGGCACTTCGACGTATCACCGAGGGTGCCGCAATGATTCGCTCAAAGGGTGAAGCCGGTACGGGTGACGTTTCTGAAGCCATGAAGCACATCCGCACAATTTCAGGCGAGATCCGCGCATTGGCTTCGAAGTCAGAAGATGAACTATATGTTGCAGCCAAAGAGTTGCAGGCGCCATTTGAACTTGTTCGTGAAGTTGCATCAACTGGGAAGCTTCCGGTTGTTATGTTTGTTGCTGGTGGAGTTGCCACTCCAGCAGATGCAGCACTGATGATGCAAATGGGTGCAGATGGTGTTTTTGTTGGCTCAGGAATTTTTAAGTCGGGTAACCCCGCAGAACGCGCAAAGGCAATTGTTAAGGCAACAACCTTCTACAACGACCCTGACGTGCTTGCACAGGTAAGCCGCGGACTTGGCGAAGCAATGGTTGGCATTAACGTGACCGACCTTCCTGCACCACACCGTTTGGCTGAACGCGGCTGGTAGTCAACATGCCAATTGGCGTGCTTGCGCTTCAAGGAGATTTTCGCGAGCACATTGCAACACTTGAGTCGTGTGGCGCTGACGCTATTGCCGTTCGTACTATCGACGAATTAGAACGCTGCACTGCATTAGTGATTCCCGGTGGTGAATCAACTGTCATGCAAAAACTTGCGGTTAATTACGGGTTGTTTGATCCGATCAAGAAACTAATCGCTAACGGCTTTCCCGTTTTTGGAACCTGCGCAGGACTCATCATGTTGGCCGACGAAATTATCGATGGCATCGAAGGTCAAGTGGGATTTGGTGGGCTGCCAGTTGCTGTTCGCAGAAACGCTTTTGGTAATCAACTTGATTCATTTGAAACTGATTTGGAATTTGCCGGAATTGATGGCAAGCCAATTCACGCGGCATTCATCAGAGCACCTATAGTCGAGCGCGTAGGCAATGGGGTAGAGGTGCTTTCAAAACTGAGCGATGGTCGCATTGTTGCGGTGAAATCAGGCAATCTACTTGGAATTTCTTTTCACCCAGAGGTCACCGGTGAGCACCGTGTGCACGAGTACTTCCTGAAAATGGTTCAGTCTGCCTAAAACCGGCGAATAATCTAGACTTGCTACAAACCTAAATCGCTAATAGGAGCACTATGTCTGGCCACTCCAAATGGGCTACCACCAAACACAAAAAGGCTGTTATCGACGGCCGTCGCGCAAAACTTTTTGCCAAGCTGATTAAGAATATTGAAGTAGCAGCACGCCTTGGTGGGCCGGACCTAGATGGAAACCCAACTCTTTACGATGCCGTTCAAAAGGGCCGTAAGAGCTCACTTCCAAACGACAATATTGAGCGCGCGATTAAGCGCGGCTCTGGTGTTGGTGCAGATGCAGTTGAGTATCAAAACATCATGTACGAAGGCTACGGGCCAAACGGTGTAGCCATTCTGATCGAGTGTCTCACCGACAACAAAAACCGTGCCGCTGCAGAAGTTCGTCTTGCGGTTTCGCGAAACGGTGGAACTATGGCTGACCCAGGAAGCGTTTCGTACCAGTTTGCTCGCAAGGGCGTGATTGTGGTTGCTAAAACAGAGGGAGTAACTGAGGACTCCATTCTTGAGGCCGTTCTTGAAGTTGGCGTCGAAGATGTTGAAGCGCGTGAAGAGCAATTCGTAATCACGACCGATCCAAGTGAAATGGTTGCGGTTCGTTCGACATTGCAGGCTGCTGGAATCGATTATGAGAGTGCCGATGTTGAGTTTGTTTCATCAATGCCATTACAGGTAGATGCTGATACAGCCCGCAAGTCAATTGCCTTGATTGACGCACTAGAAGATTCAGACGACGTTCAAAACGTTTACTCAAACCTAGACATTTCTGCAGAAGTTCTGGCTGAGCTCGAGAACGACTAGTCAATGACCACGCGAGTACTTGGGGTAGACCCCGGTCTTACCAGGTGCGGTGTTGGAGTTATTGAAGTTGGAGCCGCTCGAAAAGTGTCGCTGGTGTCAGTAGACACCATCAAAACTGCTGCGGATAGCGAGCTGGTTGATCGCATTGGCTATATAGGCGATCGGATTGAAAAACTGATCAAGAGTGCTAAGCCAAGTGCAATCGCAATCGAGCGAGTTTTCAGTCAACAAAACCTTCGAAGCGTGATGGGTGTTGCTCAAATCAGTGGCGTGGTTTTGATGTTGGCACACAAACACAAGATTCCGGTTTACCTGCACACTCCAAGTGAAGTTAAGGCAGCGGTGACCGGATCCGGTCGTGCAAACAAAGAGCAAGTAGGAACAATGGTTGCCAAGATTCTTGGACTAAAAGAAGTTCCTAAGCCGGCCGATGCCGCCGACAGTTTGGCAATTGCGATTTGTCACGCGTGGCGCAGCGCCGCAGGAACGGTGAAAAACTCAAAAACACTGACACCTGCGCAAAAGGCCTGGCAAAAAGCCGAACAAGCTGCAACCGCTTCAAAGCGCCGTTAGTCAGACCCCGTTAGTTAGTCTTGAGATGTGATTGCATCTCTAAATGGCCGCGTGTTGGCGCTCGAATCAACGAGCGCGATTCTTGATGTAGCCGGTGTGGGTTACCTGGTGCAGATCACCCCGGCAACCTCACGCAAACTATCCGTTGATCACAGTGCGTTCCTATTTACCGCAATGATCGTTCGAGAAGACGGTTTCACTTTGTTTGGTTTCACCACTGTTGCTGAACAAAGAATTTTTGATCTGCTCAGATCCGTAACTGGCGTTGGTCCAAAATCAGCGCTGGCAATTCTTGGCGAACTAAGCGTTGATCAAATCGTTGACGCGGTGGCTCAAGAGAATGACGCTGCATTCAAGGCTGTTTCTGGAATAGGTCCAAAGACCGCAAAGCTCATTAGTGTGACCCTTGCCGGCAAACTAGGAAATTCTGCGGCTCGCGCTAAAACTTCGGCCGGCAGCGATCTATCGGTGGTGGTTTCAGCACTCACTGGCCTTGGCTGGAACGAACGCAGCGCACTTGACGCCGTATCGAAAGCTAGCGACGCACTTGGCGCATCGGCATCGACAAACAACTTGCTGAAGGCAGCGCTTGCTCAACTTGGTTCGTCAAAATCAATTGGGGCTAGTGATGAGTGAGCTAACTGAACCGCAAAGCACCGATAACGAACTGGCCTTTGAGTCCGCGCTTCGCCCAAAGTCACTAGAAGAGTTCATTGGTCAGACCAAAATTCGCAGGCAGTTGCAATTAATTCTTGAAGCTGCGGCCCTACAGAACAGAACTCCTGATCACGTGCTTTTGGCAGGCCCACCCGGACTTGGTAAGACTACTCTGGCAATGATTGTGGCGCATGAAAGTGGTCGTCCGCTACGGCTGACCAGCGGTCCAACCATTCAACATGCCGGTGACCTGGCGGCCATTCTTAGTTCGCTGACCCCAGGTGAGATTTTGTTTATCGATGAAATCCACCGGATGGCCAGATCTGCCGAGGAAATGCTCTATCTGGCGATGGAAGATTTCAGAGTAGATGTGATGGTTGGCAAAGGCCCCGGCGCAACCTCAATTCCGCTAGACATTGCACCTTTCACGTTGGTGGGCGCAACAACTAGATCGGGCATGCTGCCAAGCCCGCTTCGCGACCGTTTTGGCTTCATTGCACACCTCGAGTTCTACGATGACTCGGAGCTAGAGGCCGTGGTTCAACGTGCCGCAAGCAAGCTAGACCTACAGATCGATAAAGAGGCTCTGATTGAGGTAGCCAAGCGCAGTCGCGGCACCCCAAGAATCGCCAACCGTCTGCTTCGTCGCGTTCGCGACTTTGCGCTAGTTGCGGGCAAGCAAAATATTGGTGTTGAAGAGGCAATGGGGGCGCTAAAGCTCTACGAAGTGGACGACCTTGGCCTGGATCGCCTAGACCGCGAGATCATTCGGGTATTGGTGGAGCGATTTGCAGGCAAGCCGGTTGGTTTATCCACTTTGGCTGTTGCTGTGGGCGAGGAGCAAGACACGATTGAGTCGGTGGTCGAGCCATTTTTAGTCCGAGCCGGGCTAATTGCAAGAACCGCCAGGGGACGTCAGGCAACCGCCGCGGGCTTTGCACATCTGGGGCAAACTCCCTCAAGTACCCAGTTTGACGGGCTCGTTGACCTATAATCGTCTAGACGCCTAAAGGCGTCTTTATTGTGTTAATTCCCAAACGATAGGCCAAAATGTCTCAGGACGTATTCCTCGTAGTTGCCCTAGCAGTTCTAATTGCCATGATGTTCATGAGCTCACGTAAGCGCAAGAAGCAAGCGGCAGATCTATTGGCCAGCATCAAGGTTGGTTCTAGTGTTGTATTGCACAGCGGAATCACCGGAACCATCGTTTCGGTAGAGGGTGACCGCGCAGTTCTAGAAACCACTCCTGGAACCAAAATCGCTTTCCTAAAGGGTGCAATTCGCAGCGTTGACGCAACGGCTAAGCCTGTTACCAAGACCGCGCCTGCAAAGACCTCTGCTGCAAAGCCAGCAACCAAGTCATTGGCAAAGCCTGCAGCTAAGAAGCCTGCTGCAAAAAAGCCAGCCGCCAAGTAATTAATTCCTAAGGATTTCTGTGTCTGATTCGTCTGTAACTAAGGGCGCGCGTAAGCGTCTAACCTGGCTCGGCGGCATCGTCGTCGTGCTTATCGGTCTGATTGGTCTTGGTACCGTGACCGGTGCAGGTGCCTCATTCGTGCCTAAGCTGGCCCTGGACTTGCAGGGTGGAACGCAAATCATTCTTGCTCCACAACTTGCAGACGGTCAGAAGGTCACCGAAGAGCAGTTGAACCAGGCAGTTGGAATCATTCGTCAGCGTGTGGATGCCACAGGTGTTAGCGAAGCGTCTGTTAAGACACAGGGCGCGAGCAACATCATCGTTGAAATCCCTGGTACTCCTGATGAGTCAACTCTGAAGTTGATTCGCTCAAGCGCAAAGCTTCAGTTCCGTCCGGTTATTTTGGCTTCTCAGTCAGCCGGCGCCGCAACCACTTCAACTGGAGCAGCAAGCCCTAGTCCAAGTTCATCGCCAAAGGCATCATCGAAGCCAAGTGCTGCGCCAACTGACGCAAGTGACAGCAATTGGGTTAGCGCACCGATAAAGGCTGCTTATGACGCGTTGGACTGTAGTAAGACTTTCCGTCAGCCGGGTCAGGTTGACGACCCAGCGTTGCCATTGATCACTTGTGACACCAGCGGTTACGAGAAGTATGTTCTTGGTCCGGTTGAAATCGAGGGTGCAAACATCGCCGATGCAAACGCAGGAACCATCACGACTTCAACCGGTGCATCAACAAACACCTGGGCAGTAAACCTAAAGTTTGATGATCTTGGTACTAAGCAGTTCTCTGCTGTGACCAGTCGCTTGTACCCACAGACCGACCCAAAGAACCGTTTCGCGGTAACTCTTGACGGTTATGTAATCACCGCACCAAGCACCAACGCGGTTATCACTGGTGGTTCTGCGCAAATCACTGGTAACTTCAACAAGCTTTCTTCAAAGGCACTTGCCGACTCACTGAAGTACGGATCATTGCCTATCGGCTTTGAAGTTCAGAGCCAAGAAAACATTTCTGCGACCCTTGGTTCAGAACAGTTGGCAAGTGGTCTACTAGCCGGAGCAATTGGTTTGCTTCTAGTAATCATTTACTCGATCTTCCAGTACCGTGGTTTGGCTGTGGTGACGATTGGTTCGCTAGCGGTTGCAGCAATCTTGGTTTATCTGATCATCACGATTCTTTCTTGGCGTCAGGGATACCGTCTATCACTTGCGGGTGTTGCCGGTTTGATTGTTTCGATTGGTATTACCGCCGACTCGTTCATTGTTTACTTCGAGCGTGTGCGTGATGAACTTCGCGATGGCCGTTCTGTAGGCGCAGCCGTTGAGCAGGGATGGAAGCGTGCGATTCGTACCATCATAGTTTCTGGTTCGGTAAGCCTTTTGGCTGCGGTAGTTCTTTACCTACTAACCGTTGGAAACGTGCGTGGTTTTGCGTTCACTCTGGGGCTAACCACTTTGGTTGACCTTGGAGTTGCCATGATCTTCACCCACCCAATTCTCCAGTTGCTTGCGAAGGTTAACTTCTTCAGTTCTGGTCACCCATGGTCAGGATTCGATTCCAAGGCACTTGGCGCAAACAGCTACATTGGTCGCGGCCAGTTCCGCACCGCTAAGAATGTTCCTGCTACCAAGGCTGCACAGGCTTCAAAGGAAGCAGCAAAGCGTCAAACCATTGCCGAGCGTAAGGCCGCGGAAAAGTCTGCATCAGCAGGGGAGAACAACTAATGTCTAAGTTCAGCGATTTTGGTAACGACCTTTACACAGGAAAGCGTTCGATCAACTTTGTTGGTCGCCGCAAGGTGTTCTATGTAGTTGCAGCAGTGATGATTGCTCTTGCAGTGATTCTTCCTACCGCACGCGGTGGCTTCAATTTTGGTATTGAATTCCGCGGTGGTTCTGAATTCCGTGTTTCTGGCGTGGCAAACAACTCACAGCAGATCGCAGTTGACGCCGTTCACAGTGTTGAGGCTGCGTCACAACCCCTAGTAACAAACGTGGGCACCGATGCAATTCGCGTACAGACTGAGCAACTAACGGATGTGAAGTCTGAAGAAGTTCGCGTTGCGCTTGCTAAGGCTTACGGTGTTGAGAGCGGTGCGGTAGCTAGCTCGTTTATCGGTGCTAACTGGGGAGCAGACGTTACAGGCAAAGCTCTGAACGGATTGGTTGTCTTCATTCTGCTTGCAGCAGTTTTGATGGCACTTTACTTCCGCACTCTAAAGATGTCGTTAGCCGCTGTTGCTGCTTTGCTGCACGACTTGATCATCACCGCTGGTGTTTACGGCGCGCTTGGTTTTGAAGTTACTCCGGCTGCGGTTATTGGTTTCCTGACCATCCTTGGTTACTCGCTTTACGACACAGTGGTGGTCTTCGACAAGATTCGTGAAAACACTTTTGAAGTTGAATTCAGCGAGAACACAACCTTTGCAGAGCAGGTTAACTATGCGATCAACCAGACTCTGGTCCGTTCGATCAACACATCAGTAGTTGCAGTGCTTCCAGTTGCATCGATTCTGTTCATTGGTGCAACCCTGCTTGGTGCCGGAACTCTTCGCGACATTGCGTTGGCTTTGTTCATTGGTATCATCGTGGGAACATACTCAACCATCTTTATTGCGGCTCCGTTGTACAGCCACCTTCGTGAAGGTGAGCCAAAGTACAAGAAGGCTGCAGCAAAGGTTTTGGCTGCTAAATAGTGGCTTGTAGGCTGTTCTTAGAAAGAAGGGCCAACAGTGAGTGATCCAACTCCAACGGGTAGCATCTCTATCCTGCGCAATCGCTTGCCGCGCCTGTTTCCTAAGACCGGGCCTTACGCAGCCGAGCTTAGTGAAATCCTTAGAGTCGCCAAGTTTAACCACCCAAAGGCTGATCTCACGATTATTGAACGTGCGTTTGCGGTTGCTGAAGAAGCGCACCGCGAGCAAAAGCGTAAATCTGGCGAGCCATACATCACCCACCCGCTAGCGGTAACTCAAATTCTTGCCGAGCTAGGCATTGGTCCGGTAACTCTTGCAGCTTCGTTGTTGCACGACACCGTTGAAGACACCGATTACACGCTAGAAATGCTGACCAAGGACTTTGGTGACGAGGTCGCCATGTTGGTTGATGGTGTCACGAAACTGGATAAAGTCAAGTTTGGTGATCACGCGCAAGCCGAGACAGTGCGCAAGATGGTTGTAGCAATGTCTAAGGACATTCGAGTTTTGGTGATCAAGCTTGCCGACCGACTACACAACGCACGCACTTGGGGATACGTCTCAGAGGAATCGGCCAAGCGAAAGGCTCAAGAAACTCTAGAGATTTATGCTCCGCTCGCTCACCGCCTTGGTATCAGCACCATCAAGTGGGAACTCGAGGATATTTCTTTCTCTGTGCTTTATCCAAAGGTTTACGAGGAGATCGTGAATCTCGTAACCCAGCGCACGCCAAAGCGTGCCGAATTTATTGACAGCGTTATCGAATCAATCAACGAAGACCTGCAAGTAGCGAAAATTCGCGGCTCTGTTGCCGGTCGCCCTAAGCAGTATTACTCGATCTATCAAAAAATGGTAGTTCGCGGTCGTGAGTTCGACGACATCTACGACCTAGTTGGTATCCGAGTCTTGGTTGACGAAGTTCGTGACTGCTATGCAGTTCTTGGTTCAATTCACGCCCGATGGAATCCGGTGCCTGGCCGCTTCAAGGATTACATTGCTATGCCAAAGTTTAATCTTTATCAGTCACTTCACACTACTGTGATTGGTCCGCAGGGTCGACCGGTGGAAATTCAAATTCGTACACACGAGATGCACAATCGTGCCGAGTATGGTGTTGCAGCCCACTGGAAGTACAAAGAGCAAGTGGGTAAGTCAACAGAAACTGCCGATGAGGACTTGGTTTGGTTGAAGCACCTTACCGACTGGCAGGCTGAGACTCAAGACCCTTCTGAATTCCTTGACTCATTGCGTTTTGAAATTGGCGCAAAGGAAGTTTACGTTTTCACGCCAAAGGGAAAGGTGGTTGGTCTTCCTGGCGGAGCAACTCCAGTTGACTTTGCATACACAATTCACACCGATGTTGGTCACCGCACAATGGGTGCCAAGGTAAACGGCAGACTCGTTCCGCTTGAGACTCCTTTGCAGTCTGGTGACGTAGTTGAGATTTTCACATCCAAGTCACCTGATGCCGGACCTTCAAAAGACTGGTTGAACTTTGTAAAGTCTCCACGTGCCCGGGCCAAGATCAAGCAGCATTTTGCAATTGAGCGAAGAGATGACGCAATTGAACACGGCAAGGAAGCTCTCGCAAAGGCGATGCGAAAGCAAAACCTTCCACTTCAAAGATTGCTTGCAGCGGATGAATTAGTGAAGCTTGCAGGGGAGTTGCGCTTTCCTAATGTTGAAGGTCTCTACGCGGCAATTGGAACGAATCACGTAAGTGCGCAGTCCATCGTCGAAAAGTTGATCACTGCAATTTCTCACGGTGAAAATGAAGAGTCTGAGTTCCAGCTTCCACCAAGCCCTCGCAGTGTAAACCGCGCGAGAAGCAATGATGCTGGAGTCCTTGTAAAGGGAGACGCCGACGTGCTGGTAAAGCTCGCCAGGTGCTGCACTCCTGTTCCGGGTGATCAGATTATCGGTTTCGTCACTCGCGGCAGCGGGGTATCGGTGCACCGCAGCGACTGTAAGAACGTAGAGCAATTGATGCTAGAGCCAGAGCGCCTTATGGATGTTAGCTGGGCACCAACCTCAAAGAGCTTGTTCCTGGTTCAGATTCAGATTGAGGCACTTGATCGCGGCGGCTTGCTATCAGATGTAACTCGCGTTCTCTCAGAACATCACGTGAACATTCTTTCGGCTTCGGTATCAACTAGATCCGACCGAGTAGCACTTAGCCGATTTGTTTTTGAAATGGGCGACGCAAACTTGCTTGAGCATCTCTTGAATGCTGTTCGCCGCATTGAAGCGGTGTATGACGTTTACCGAGTAAGTAGCGCTTAAGCCATTGAAGCTTTAACAACTTCTAGCCAGGCTTTACGAGCTTCTAGTGCCTCAGTGGCGTCCTTGATTTTCTTAGCGTCCTTCGAAGCGGTTGCTTTCTCTAGCGCTGCCTCAAGCTTCTTGATCGAATCTTCCAGCTGCGCGGTAACGCTGTTAGAACGTTCGATCGCGGCTGGATCTGTCTTGCGCCATTCGTCTTCTTCAACCTTGCGAACCTTCGCTTCGATTGCACGAAGCTTGTCCTCAGTTTCGCGCAGCTTGTCTTTAGGAACGCGACCGGCTTTCTCCCAACGCTGTTGGATTGACTGAAGGGCCTTCTTTGCACCAGCAAGATCCTTTTCAGGGTCAATACTTGCAGCGTCTTTAAGAATCTCAAGCTTGGTAGCCAGGTTCTTTTCCTGCTCTGCGTTTTCAACAACGGCGGTTTCCGTCTTCTTTGCAAAGATGGCGTCGCCTGCAGCCTTGAAGCGTAACCAAAGTGCGTCATCAGACTTACCTGGAGTGCGGCCGCTGTTCTTCCATTCATCGAGAAGCTTGCGGTATGCGGAGATGTCGTCAGAGCCCTTGGCAGCAAGTGCCTCAGCCTGCTCAACAATCGAAGTCTTCTTTGCCTTAGTTTGCTTGTTGCTGGCATCAAGCCCGGCGAAGTAACCACGCTTAGCGGTTTCGAAGCGGGTGCGAGCACTAGAGAATCTCTTCCAAATTGAATCTGCCTCAGCCTTAGAGACCTTTGGGCCTGACTTCTGCAACTGCTGCCACTGTTCGAAAAGTGCAGTCATCTCAGCACCAGAATTCTTCCACTGCGTCTTTGCCGCATCTTGGTTTGCGATTTCTTCAGCGCGAACTGCAATCTTTAGACGTGATGCAAGTGCCTCTGCTGTAGCTTCTTTTGATGCCTCTTGCTTCTCGCTAACCAGTGCCGAGATCTTTTCGTCTAGATTTCCAACGCGACGACGAAGATCTGCGATGTCACCAACAACAGCGGGTTCCTTTAAATCTTCGACCAGCTTGGCGGCAATCTTCTTCATGCCATGTGAGTCAACTTTGTTTGCAACACGCTGTTCAAGGATTCGAACCTGTGCTGCTAGATCTTCAAACTTGCGAACGAAGTAGGCGAGTGCCTCTTCTGCAGGAACACCAGGGTACTGGCCAACCTTACGTTCTGATCCGTCAATAACGAATACGTTGTTTTCTGCGTCTACGCGACCGAACTTGTTGGCTGACATTACTGGCTCCTATTTTTTAGGCGTCTAGTGATCTAGACCGATGGGCTTGGGTTTATTTTAGAGTGATGGCGCCGAGCTTGGTTTCGACGGCTGGCTTGCCGTCACCCGAACCATCTTTGGTGCCTGCTTTGATGATCTTGTCTAGACCAGATAGTCCCTTGTTGATTTTGCCGAAAACTGTGTAACCGCCAACGTTGTCACTAGGAATGGTGCTGTCCTTGTAAACGATAAAGAACTGACTGCCCATGCTTGATGCGTTTCCGCCAACGCGAGCCATGGCAAGGACACCCTCTTTATAGACATTGTCTGCCGGAGCGTTCTCAATTGGTCCCCAGTTGTAGCCAGGGCCACCGCTGCCATCGCCGTTCGGATCGCCACACTGCAAGACATAGATGCCGGAAGTGGTTAGGCGGTGACAAGCGATGCCATCGAAAAATTTCTTGTTGGCTAGTGAAAGGAAGTTTGCAACCGCCTGTGGTGCCTTTGCGCCATCAAGAGTCACGTCAAGCTTCTTGCCGCCAACTTCAATAGTTCCGTTCCAGGCACGACCCTCGGCCAGAGCCGGTGATGGCACCAAAGCAGAGTTTGCCGACGCAGATGCCTCTGGCTTTGCTGTTGAAGCAACGTGGCCTGGACCAAAACCAAAGTAAGCAAGCTGCAGAATCAAAGCAAGCGCCACTGCACCACCCGATACCAATAGCGCGAAACGGTTATCGGCCGCGCGCTGAGTTGCCTTCTTCTCGGCAGCGGCCTTGTGCGCTTCAAACTTCTGAGCGCTAGCTTCTGCTGAGGCATAAATGTTTTGGGTCTTTTTCTTTGAGGCCAAGATTTCTTCCTTTGTTGATTCTGCTTCCTAGATATTACGGGGGTATCGGTTAGCCTGAAACCTATGTCAGACCAGTCCGGGCTTTTTAGTGGCGCCATGCCATTAGCCGCTCGCATGCGTCCGGGAAGCCTCACGGAATTAGTGGGCCAGCAACATTTACTGAAGCCTGGTTCACCGCTTCAGGCTCTTGCTTCCAAGGCTCTTCCGGGTGAAAAGTCATCAACCGTATCGGTGATTTTGTGGGGCCCACCCGGAACCGGAAAGACCACTATTGCCCAGCTGGTTGCCAAACTCAGTGGCCGCCGTTTCGTTGAGTTAAGCGCAATTACCGCCGGGGTCAAGGACGTTCGCGAGGTAATGGAACGAGCCCGCGCTGATCGCGATGCCTACGGCGTGAACACCGTGCTCTTTTTGGATGAAATACACCGATTTTCCAAGGCACAGCAGGATGCACTGTTGCCGGGTGTTGAGAATGGTTGGATCGTCTTGATTGCCGCAACCACCGAAAACCCTAGCTTTTCGGTCATTTCACCACTTCTTTCCAGGTCTTTACTGCTTACCCTGACTCCGCTGGCCGATTCAGACCTAGTTGCAGTGCTGAAACGGGCAATATCGGCACCCCAGGGCCTGGCTAGCGCGGTGTCGGCAAATGACGATGTCTTGGCCCACATTGCCTTGGTTTCCGGGGGAGACGCCCGTCGAGCACTGACCATTCTTGAGGCGGCGGCAACGGTAGCTATTGGCAATAGTCCTGCCGCGAGCGCAAAATCACCCATTCCGATCCTCGAGGAGCACGTATCTGGGGCTATGGATCGGGCTCTGGTGCGCTACGACAAGGATGGCGACCAGCATTACGACGTCATTAGCGCGTTTATTAAGTCTGTCCGAGGCTCGGACGCCGATGCGGCGATTCACTATCTGGCGCGAATGATCGAGGCTGGGGAAGACCCCCGTTTTATCGCCAGACGCTTGATTATCTTGGCCGCAGAAGACATTGGCTTGGCTGATCCGCAGGCGTTGCCGCTGGCGGTTTCGGCCGCCGAGGCCGTTGCCATGATCGGAATGCCCGAGGGCCGGATTCCCCTTGCCGAGACCACTATTTACCTAGCCATGGCGCCCAAATCTAACTCTGCCTACAACGCTATTAACCAGGCCATCGAAGACGTTCGGGCGGGCTTATTTGGCGAGGTGCCAAAGCCGCTGCGAAGCTCAAATCACGCTGGTGCAAAAGCTGCCGGTGCTGGTGTTGGGTATTTATACCCACACGATGACCCCAAGGCCGTAGTACCTCAGCGATACCTAGATGATAAAACCCTCAACCGCAGCTATTTTCAGCCGAAGGATATCGGGGTTGAAAGAGAACTCGTTGAACGTTGGTCAAAGCTGCGCTCAATCATTCGCTCGTTCAAAAAATAGCCAACTGCCCTTTATTCACGCGCAAGTCGCTGTTAGGATAGACAGGTTGCCGACTGGAGCATTTAATCGCGGCTGAACGAATGCTCAATTCACGGTGCGACCTTCTTATAGCCAGAAGGTCCGTGGCAGAGGATCACCTCGATCCGACTTGTGAACAATTACCGCTATAGGAATCTACGGATTCAATGAAAGGAACACGTGTCAAAGACAACACGTACCCGCAGCAAGACTCGCTTGTCGCGAGCTTTGGGACTAGCTCTTACTCCAAAGGCTGCAAAGTATCTAGAAAAGCGCCCTTACGCTCCAGGTGAGCACGGTCGCACCAAGAAGAAAGCCGACAGCGACTTTGCCGTTCGTCTTCGCGAGAAGCAGCGTCTTCGCGCTCAGTACGGTATTCGTGAGGCTCAGCTTCGCAAGACTTTTGCTGAAGCAAAGCGTGCCGAGGGTCTAACTGGTGAAAACCTAGTTGAGCTTCTAGAGATGCGTCTAGACGCGATTGTTTTGCGCGCAGGTTTTGCACGCACCATCGCTCAGGCACGTCAGATGGTTGTACACCGTCACATTCTTGTTAACGGAGAGCGCGTGGACCGCCCTTCATTCCGCGTAAAGCCTGGACAGCTAGTTCACGTTCACGCCAAGAGTGAAGTTACCGAGCCTTTCCAGGTTGCCGCTGCAGGTGGACACGTTGATGTACTTCCTCCAGTTCCTGGCTACCTCGACGTTTCACTAGACAAGCTGCACGCGACTCTAGTTCGTCGTCCAAAGCGTGCTGAAGTTCCGGTTACCTGTGAAGTTCAGCTTGTGGTTGAGTACTACGCTGCCCGTTAATAGCAGTAACTCAATTTAGAAAAATTAGGGAGTTCAGATGAGCGGTGGAGACATTGCAGCATTGGTAGCCGCTGGAGGCTTTGTGCTTCTAGTGCTATTCATTGCGGTGCCGTTGCTTAAGCTTGGGCGTGTTCTTGATGAGACTCGCAATTCAATTCGCGACCTCAACGAAAGCGTTGCTCCACTGCTCACTGAACTAACCGATACCGTGACTGCAACCAACAAGCAGCTTGCTCGCGTTGATGTAATCACTGAGAACGTTGCTGAAGTAAGTTCAAACATTAGTTCACTTGTAGCTGTGTTTTCTTCCGCGGTTGGTTCACCATTGGTAAAAATTGCGGGCCTAACTCAGAGCCTGCGTAGCGCACTTATTGGTAAGAAGAAGTAGGAATCAAAATGAAGAAGATTTTTTGGCTAGCCGTAGGAATTTTTGCCGGCGTAGAAATCAAGAAGCAACTTGATAAGAATCCAAACGCTCAGGCGCTTCTTGCCGACGCAACCGCGCGTGCCAAGGAACTTGGCGAGACCGCTACTGAGGCATTCCTAGACCGCACCGCAGAACTTACTGGAACTCCTCGTTCGCCAAAGTCAGGTTCAGCTAAGAAGTCGACAGCTAAGACCGCTGCTAAGAAGCCTGCCGCAAAAAAGCCGACCGCTGCTAAGAAGCC
>CAZWHL010000025.1:0-20191 GCA_964633625.1 uncultured Rhodoluna sp. | reverse complement strand
CTACCGACGCGGGGTGGAGCAGTTCGGTAGCTCGCCGGGCTCATAACCCGGAGGTCGTAGGTTCAAATCCTGCCTCCGCAACCAATTACAAAAACCAGTCTCACTTTTCATTGGAAGAGTGGGGCTGGTTTTTCTTTATCCGGTTGCTGCTTGAGTGCTGTGTATAACTTTCAAGCCAGTTAGAAAAATTCGATATGGTCTGCCCATGACCAATCGGGTACGCCTTTACTCCATAGTGGGCTTGGCAATCATGCTTAGTCTGTTGGCGGTAGCGCCTGCGCCCAGCTTCGCCGGTTGCAAAAATTCAGGTGGCTCTTCGGGTCACAGCAAATTTGGTTCGCAAGTGGATGGCGGCAGCGTGACGATTTGCGCCTCGGCCGTTGCGGTCACCCCGGCAAGGTCGGCGGTGGTCAAGACACCGTTGCGATCAATCACCAAAACTATTTCCAAACCCACTCCGGTAGTAAAAGTGGTTCCGGCATTCCACAGAATCAGCACACCGATTTCGCCAGCTAAAAAGACGGCCAAACCAATCACCAAACCGGCAGTGAAAATAGTGCCAAAGAAGAAATTTGCCACCAAGGTTATTTCTAAACCAAGTTCCGCAAATAAAACATCGGCGGTGGCAAGTTTCACTCCGGCTGGAGTTAACGGCAACGTTTATCCATCCAGTGAATTGGTGGTTGGGCAGCACGCTTCGTTTACGTCAAGTGCGGTACAGCATTACCGCGCCGGCAAACTCCTTGGCGTGCCAACTGAGGTTCGATTTACCCCAACGTCGGTGCTCTGGGATTTTGGCGACGGCAATTCTGGAAGCGGAAGCTACGTGCCTCACTCCTTTAGTTCCACCGGAACTCACCAAGTGCAAGTGCGGGTGGTCTATGCGGTTAGCTACCGGCTAAGGGGGAGCTTAGCTTGGATTGCCGAACCCGATTCCATCACCGTTGCCGATGATCTTGTGGTTGATGTTTCGGCTGGTGCAAGTTACCCAGACGATGCACCAGTGAATTCGGGTGCAAATACGAAGGTGCTACTGGTCGGGCAAGATTGCCTAGCCAGGCCAGGCAGCTTTGGATGCAACTAATACTCTTTCGCAGGCAACGCTCAGCCGAATTTCATAAACTAATCAGGCTTACTTGTAATTCTCGTTTCACGGCACAAGTGCCAAAAGAATTACAAGCTCCGAAAGGTTATAAATGTCTGATTTCAACCGCCAATTTCTATTCGACCAAATCGCCGAAGTAAAGCAAAAGCTCACCCTTCGTCAGAAGCTGGCAAAGCGCACAACCTTTTTAACCGGAACCGCCGCAATTGCACTTGGCGCGGTAGTTGGTGCCGGTGTTGGGGCAGGCGTTGGTGTTGCGGTTTATAACTCGTGGACCAGACCAGCAGCCGTTGTAGTGAATGACGCAAAATCGGTTACCTGGATTACCGGCGCGGCTTCAGTTGCGGCTCCATCGGTAGTCACAATTAACGTGGCGGGAAACGCCGGTAGTGGCAGTGGCTCTGGAGTGTTTCTAACCGAGGACGGTTACATCCTTACTAACACCCACGTAGTGACTCTGGATGGATCTTCGGCAACGGTGAAGATAGAAGTAAAGACCTCAGACGGGCACGTATATGCCGGCAAGGTGATCGGCACCGATCCAATCAACGATCTAGCAGTGGTAAAAATCTCAGCACCAATAAGTTTCAAACCAATTACTTTTGCAGATTCAAACTTGATCAATGTTGGTGACCGAGTGCTGGCAATTGGTGCACCGCTTGGTTTGCCAAACACTGTGACAGAAGGAATTGTGTCTGCGCTAAATCGTACAATCGCGGTTGCCTCTGCAGCGGTGCCAGAAAATTCTGGATCGGGCACCGGTGGCCTTCAGCTTTTTAGCGGAACTGGTACCGCGGTAAATCTTCGCGTGATCCAAACCGATGCCGCGATTAACCCAGGTAACTCTGGTGGTGCATTAGTGGATGAAACCGGAAAGCTGATCGGAATCAACGTGGCAATCGCATCTGCCGGTTCAAGCGGCCAGTCGGGAAACATCGGTGTTGGTTTTGCAATTCCCTCAGATGTTGCCAAGCGCATCGCCAAGGAGATCATGACCACCGGCAAGGCTAGTCACGCGCTGTTTGGTGCTGGAGTGGTTGATTCAACAAACTCAAAAGACAATTCAGGATTCAGCGTTGGTGCACTTGTGAAGGAACTGACTGCCGGTGGAGCTGCCGAGAAAGCTGGTGTAAAAGTTGGTGACATCGTCATTAAGTTCAACGGCCAGGCAATCACAACAGCGGGCGAACTAACTGCGGCAGTGCGTCAAGAGCCGGCTGGTGCCAAGGCCCAGGTTGAACTATTGCGCGATGGCAAGCCGGTGACCCTGAATGTAGTCTTGGGTGACGCAGCAAACCTTAAGTAAGTTGGAATTATGAGTGATCTTTTTGTGAGCGGATTAGAAGACATCGGTGGTCAAACCGCTGGTTCAACATTGCTTGAAGAACAGATTCAAAATGTTGAACCAGGTGATCACGAAAGAAATTCACACTACGTTCGCAAAGAAAAAATTGTTGAGTCTGCCGTTCTAGGTACCCCGGTCATTGCACTCTGCGGCAAGGTTTGGGTTCCGGGTCGCGACCCAGAGAAGTTCCCAATTTGCCCAACCTGCAAAGACATTTACGAGGGGCTTCGCCCAGAGGATCCAAAGAGCGCAAACCCAGACAAATAAGTCGCCAAAGGTAGACTTGGGCCTGTGAATGATGCGCCAATCGGTATTTTCGACTCAGGAGTCGGCGGGCTTACCGTTGCCCGTGCAGTAATCGACCAACTTCCAAACGAGTCCATTATTTACGTGGGCGATACCGCCAACACCCCATACGGACCAAAGAGCATTCAAGAAGTCCGCGATCTAGCCCTTGCCGTAATGGATCGCCTGGTTGATGAGGGCGTAAAGCTTTTAGTTATTGCGTGCAACTCTGCATCGGCCGCAGTGTTGCGCGATGCTCGCGAACGCTACACAGTTGGTCGCGGCATACCTGTGGTTGAGGTAATTCAGCCGGCAGTTCGTCGTGCTGTTGCTTCTACACGCAATCGCAAAATCGGTGTGATTGGAACCAGTGCAACCATTACATCGAAGGCTTACGACGATGCTTTCGCGGCGGCTGTTGATCTACACATCACCAGCGCTGCGTGCCCACGATTCGTGGAATTCGTGGAGCAGGGAATTACTTCGGGGCCAGAACTTTTGGCGGTTGCCGAGGAATACCTTGGTCCAATTCGCGATGCTGGCGTTGACACTCTTGTACTTGGATGCACTCACTACCCACTGTTGACTGGTGCGATTTCGTATGTAATGGGTGAAGACGTAACTTTGGTTTCAAGTGCCGAGGAGACCGCAAAAGATGTTTACCGCACTTTGGTTGCTCACAACTTGCAGCGAACCAGCAAGAGTGCTCCATCCCTAACTTTCAAGGCCACCGGCGATGCCGAGTCTTTTGAAAAGCTTGCTCGCAGATTCCTGGGGCCAGAAGTTACGAAAGTAGAAGAAATCAAATGACCGTACGAGTAGATGGTAGAACTCCTGATCAACTTCGCAAGATTACGGTCGAGCGCGGATGGAGCGATCACGCGGAAGGTTCTGCGCTGATTTCATTTGGTGGCACCAAGGTGCTTTGCACCGCTTCTTTCACTGCCGGCGTTCCGCGTTGGAAAGTAGGCAAGGGCGAGGGTTGGGTTACCGCCGAATACGCGATGCTTCCGCGAGCAACTCACGATCGCAGTGATCGCGAAGCCGTGAAAGGCAAAATTGGCGGACGCACGCACGAGATATCACGTTTGATTGGTCGCAGCTTGCGCGCAATCGTTGACGTTCGCGAACTTGGTGAAAACACCATCGTGATTGACTGTGACGTTTTGCAGGCAGACGGCGGTACTCGCACCGCAGCAATCACCGGTGCCTACATTGCGCTTGCAGATTCAATAACCTGGGCTCGCGAGAACAAGTTGATTCCAGCCAAGGCCAAGCCGCTTTCCGGCAGTGTTGCTGCTGTATCGGTTGGAATTATTGATGGCGAGCCATTCCTTGATCTTGCCTATACAGAAGACGTTCGTGCTCATACCGATATGAATGTTGTTGTCACCGGCGACGGAAAATTCGTAGAGGTGCAGGGAACTGCCGAAGGTGTTCCATTTGATCGCGACGAGTTGAACCTATTGCTAGATCTTGCTCTTAAGGGCACTACAGAGCTGACTGCAATTCAAAAGGCTGTCCTGGCTGGAGCAAGCAACTAATGAAGTTGGTGCTAGCCACTCACAACGCACACAAGGTTCAAGAAGTTGGTGCCATTCTGGGCGCCGCTGTTTCTGGTCTTGAGTTGGTTGGCTATGACGGTCCAGAGCCAAAAGAAGACGGCTCAAGCTTTTTAGAAAACGCACTGATCAAGGCAAGGGCTGCGTTTGCCCACACCGGGATGCCAGCAATTGCAGACGACTCGGGAATTTCAGTTGAGATTCTTGGTGGATCGCCAGGAATCTTCAGTGCCCGATGGGCCGGTGGCCGAGACAACGTTCAGAACCGCCAGCTACTTCTGAAACAACTTGATGACGTGCGTGATGATGATCGTGCCGCATCGTTCGTTTGCACGATTGCCTTGGTCACTAGAGATGGCGAAGTTTCATTCACGGGAATTTGGCCTGGGCGAGTAGCTCGTCAAGAAACCGGTGTAAATGGTTTTGGATATGACCCGGTGTTTATTCCAGAGGGCTTCGAGGTATCGGCTGCGGAGTTAGAGCCTGAGGTGAAGAACGCACTGAGTCACCGTTCGCTGGCATTACAACAGCTGGCGAATTATTTGAACCAGGTTTAACTGCTTCAGTTATTTAGCGAATGATGGCTTCGGCTTTGTGTTCGCGACGTGTCTTGACGACTTCCAGCGCGATTGGAATAGTCGACAAAATTACAAAGGCAATTGTGAAATATTCAACGTGCTTAGCAACGAATGGAATCTTGCCCAGGAAGAAACCAAGCAGCGTAACCAGCGTGCCCCAGCCAATAACTCCATAGACGTTGTATTTCAGGAAGCGTCGATAATTCATCTGACCGATGCCGGCGGCAACTGGAACGAATGTGCGCATAACTGGAACGAAGTGAGCCAAGATGATTGCCTTCGCTCCATAGCGTTCAAAGAATGAGTTAGTAGCGGCAACATTTTTCTGGCTAAAGAATTTTGAATCGGTCTTATTGAAGATTGCCGGACCAGACTTGCGGCCAATCCAATAACCAGTTTGGTCACCTAGCCAGGCGGCAAGCGAGATCGCTGCGCACCCAAACCAGATTGGTACCGGGTAGGTTTCGGTGCCAACAGGGAAAACCACGCTGCCAGTTGAGATCATAAGTCCGGTTACAAAAAGTAATGAGTCACCTGGCAAGAAGAACCCAACCAGCAAGCCGGTTTCGATAAAGACGATGATGCACACACCAATCAGCGCGTAAATGCCAAATGATGAAATCAGCGCCTCGGGCTGTAGCCATTCGATGCCGAACATGAACTCCTATTTTCTCTGCGGTGCGCGCTTCTTTGTGAAACTTGCGCCCCTAGCAGGAATCGAACCTGCGCACCCGCCTCCGGAGAGCGGTGCTCTATCCCCTGAGCTATAGGGGCAAAGGGCTTAGTTAAGACTAACAGCGTGCCTGGCTTAGGCTAGGCGCAGAAATCAATGAACGGAGTTTGCAATGGCGTTGAAGCTACCTGGCCAGTGGGTCTGGGATTCATGGTTTGCTTTCGATGGACAGAAACATCACGCTTTCTATCTGCAAGCGTCGCGCGCTCTTGGTGACCAGAATCGTCGCCACCGAAACGTAACTGTTGGCCATGCAGTATCTTCAGACCTGAAAAATTGGACTGTCGTTGCGGATGCGCTTACTCCCTCAGATTCGCCAGCACCAGACAGTTGGACCACGTGGACTGGCTCAGTGGTTCAAAACGTTGATGGGCTGTGGTGGATGTTCTACACCGGGACCAGTCGCGAAGACGCCGGTGAGCGCCAAACAGTTTGCGCAGCGACCTCAACAGATCTAATGACCTGGAAAAAAGTTGAGCACCTGCCGGTAGCCGCTGCCGATGCTCGCTGGTACAAGACCTTGGCCGACGGATATGACAATGAACCGTTTCGTGACCCTTGGGTTTTTAAGATTCCAGGGCAAAGTGAATGGACGATGCTCATTACAGCAGGGTCAATTGCTGCCAAGAGTCGCCGAGAAGAAGCAATCATGGGTGTTGCGAAGTCAACTGACCTTAAAACTTGGAAGATACAGCCACCACTTGGGGGGCCTGGGCAGGGATTTGGCGAGACAGAAGTCTTTCAATTTGAAATTGTCGATGGAGTGCCAATCTTGCTCTTTTGTTGTGGTTCACAGTGGCTGAGCGATGAGCGGAAAGCTGCCGGCGAGGTTGGTGGCGTATACAGCATGCCCGTTGCAGCTGACCTAAGCGATGTTGATTTCAATCGGGCCGTCCTTTTCCCAGATACCTCTTTATACGCTTCGCGATTGGTTAAGCACACCGATGGAACCTGGTACCTAATTGCATTCCTGAACAACGTCGATGGCGAGTTCGTTGGCGAGCTTTGTGACCCGATTCCGGTTACCGCTGATCCGCTCAAGGGATTGGTGGCCAAGGTCTAGATAACCGCTTTCTCGTATGATTAGAGGTAAATCTTGACCAACGGAGGCCTATCGGGCCTCCTTTTCAATAAGGACCTAAGTTGACCCCAGCAGATCTTTCTGCGGCTATCGTTCGCATCATCGCGGCCCTTCAGGCTGATGGTGCGCTTGGTGCTGCCGAGCTGCCGGACGAGGTAGTTATTGAACGACCAAAGAATCGCGATCACGGTGACTGGGCAACCAATGTTGCCATGCAGTTAGCCGGCAAGTTTGGACTGAACCCACGAGCGTTTGCCGATTTGCTTGCCGCCGAACTTTCAAAAGTAGACGGCATTGAAAAGGTAGACATCGCTGGCCCTGGTTTTATCAACATCACTCTCAGCGCTGCAGCCGCCGGTGAATTAGCCAAGGCAATCGTTGAGTCTGGTTCAGCTTTTGGTCGTGGCAATGATCTAGCCGGTGTAAAACTAAATCTTGAGTTCGTTTCGGCTAACCCAACTGGCCCAATTCACATGGGTGGAACCCGATGGGCTGCAGTTGGCGATTCGCTAGCTAGAGTGTTCGAGGCGCAGGGTGCCGACGTAACTCGCGAGTACTACTTCAATGACCACGGTGCACAGATTGATCGATTTGCCCGTTCGTTGCTTGCGCGTGCTCGCGGTGAGGCTGCACCAGAAGATGGTTACGGCGGCGCATATATTCAAGAGATTGCTGATCGCGTGCTTGCCGAAACTGCCACCGATATTCTTTCGCTTCCAGAGGACGAAGCACAGGAAGCCTTCCGCTCCGCCGGCGTTGACTTAATGTTTGGCGAGATTCGCGAATCGTTGCACGATTTTGGTGTGGATTTTGATGTTTACTTTCACGAGAACTCGCTTTACGAATCAGGCGCAGTTCAAAAAGCAATTTCACGTTTGCGCGAACTTGGACACATCTTCGAAGATGACGGTGCAATCTGGTTGCGCTCAACTACTTTTGGCGACGATCGCGACCGTGTTGTAATCAAGAGCGATGGTGAAGCAGCATACATCGCCGGTGACTTGGCCTATTACCTGGATAAGCGTGAGCGCGGATTTGATCGTTGCATCTACATGCTTGGGGCCGACCACCACGGTTACGTACCTCGCATGATGGCGCTATGCGCTGCATTCGGTGACGAGCCAGGCAAGAATCTTGAAATCCTGATTGGTCAAATGGTTAACCTTGTGCGTGATGGCGAACCAGTGCGAATGTCTAAGCGTGCTGGAACCGTTGTGACCATGGAAGACCTAGTCGAGGTGGTTGGTGTTGATGCTGCGCGCTACGCGTTGGCGCGTTCATCAATCAACTCACAGCTAGATATTGACCTTGAGCAGCTACAAAAGAAGACCAACGACAACCCGGTCTTCTATGTGCAGTACGCACACGCCCGCACCGCTCAGGTAGCCAAAAATGCCGCTAGCCTTGGCGTCGCTCGTACTGATTTTGATCCATCGCTCTTGTCGCACGCCACCGAGTCAGAGTTGTTGGCGAAGCTAAGCGAACTGCCGCGCGTGGTTGCGCAGGCTGCTGAATTCCGCGAACCACACCGCGTTGCCCGCTACATAGAAGAGGTTGCCGGTTCGTATCACCGTTGGTACGACGCTTGTCGGGTAACCCCAATGTCTGGCGGTGAGGTCGAAGCCGTGCACCGTACTCGTCTTTGGTTAAACGATGCTGCAGGCGTTGTGCTTCGTAATGGACTTGAGCTTCTTGGTGTTTCAGCGCCAGAGAGAATGTAGAGAATGTCTAACCCACTTGCACCAGAATGGCTCGACTATCCGGCCGACGTAAATGCGATCGCGGAGTCAGTGTGGCCCCGTCACGCCAAGCGTCGTGCAACTGGTGAGCTTGAAGTTGCTGGTGTTCCGGTTACCGAAATCGCCAACCAGTTCGGTACACCGATTTATGTAATCGATGAAGATGATTTCCGTGCACGCGCAACCGCAGCAAAAACTGCTCTAACTGACGCTGCAAAAAAGATCGGCACCCAGGCAAAGGTTTACTACGCAAGCAAGGCGTTCCTGAGCACAGAGATCGTTGGTTGGATCGACGAACTTGGCTTGAACATTGACGTTGCCTCTGGTGGGGAGCTTGCCGCTGCGCTTGCAGGTGGAATAGCGCCGGCACGAATTGGCTTGCACGGAAACAATAAGTCACTTCGAGAAATTGGCCGCGCGGTAACCGCCGGCGTTGGTGCAATCGTGATTGATTCAGAACTTGAAATTGAACGCATTGCATCTGCAGCTGGCGCGCAAGACAAAGTGCAGCCGGTGCGCCTTCGCGTAAACACCGGTGTACACGCAAACACTCACGACTTTTTGGCTACTGCGCGCGAAGACCAAAAGTTTGGAATCTCGATCGCGGATGCCCCAGCGTTGGTTGCCAAGATTCGCTCACACTCGCATCTTGAATTCCTAGGTTTTCACCAGCACGTGGGTTCACAGATTTTTAATGCTGAGGGCTTCGTTGAATCAACTAAGCGTTTGATCGCACTTCACGCCGAAACCCTAAAGGGTGGTGCCATTCCAGAGATTAACCTTGGTGGCGGATTTGGTGTGAATTACAAGGTTGCCGACAAGGCACCAAATATTGGCTACTTTGCCGACGCGATCACAGCCGTGGTTGCTGAGCAGTGTGCGGAACTAGGCATTCCGGTGCCGGCGCTGGCCTTTGAGCCTGGCCGCTACATCGCCGGTCCCGCTGGAATCACCCTGTACAACGTTGGCACCATCAAGGACGTGAAGGTAACCGATGGCTCGACCCCAGCGGTGCGTAAGTATGTATCGGTTGACGGCGGCATGGGGGATAACCTTCGTACGGCTTTATATGAAGCCGAATATCACACGGTTTTAGCCTCTAGAAGTAGCGATGCCGGGCCAGCCTTGGCTCGTGTAGTCGGCAAGCACTGTGAGAGTGGCGATATCGTTGTACGCAATGACTATCTGCCAGCTGATGTTCACCCGAATGATTTGCTAGCTGTTGCGACTACCGGTGCTTACTGTCACTCTATGTCGAACAACTACAACTTCTTGACCCGGCCGGCAGTGGTTGCGGTTCGCAGCGGTGAGGCACGCCTGATTATTCGTGCTGAAACCGAGGCAGACCTATTTACCAGAGATCTTAAGTACCAGGCAACAGCAAACCAGAACGAGAAGAGTTAATCGTGCAGGAATATCGCCCACTACGTGTTGCGCTACTTGGAGCCGGTTCCGTTGGTTCACAGGTAGCTCGACTACTGATTGAGAACAAGGCAGAGCTTGCAGCTCGAGTTGGTGCTGAGCTAGAACTTATCGGTGTTGTTGTTCGCGACATCGACAAAGCGGTAAAGGCCGGTGTGCCAAAGCAACTGCTAACCACAGAGGCAGAAGACATTATTGTTAGCGCCGACATCGTGATTGAAGTCATGGGTGGCATTGAACCAGCGCGCACTTACATTCTGCAGGCATTGAACTCCGGTTCAGACGTGATTACTGCAAACAAGGCGCTGTTGGCAACGCACGGAACAGAGTTATTCGACGCTGCCGAGCAGGTTGGTGCACAGCTTTACTTTGAGGCTGCGGTTGGTGGAGCGATTCCAATCATTCGTCCGTTGCGCGAATCGCTTGCCGGTGACAAGGTCAACCGCATCATGGGAATCGTTAACGGAACCACTAACTACATTCTTGATCGCATGGATTCAACCGGTGCAAGTTTTGAAGATGCACTAGCCGAGGCGCAGGCACTTGGCTACGCCGAGGCAGATCCAACTGCAGACGTAGAGGCATACGATGCTGCGCAGAAGGCTGCGATTCTCGCTTCACTTGCGTTCCACACAGAGGTACCGCTTGAGAAGGTTTACCGCGAAGGAATTACAAAAATTACCGCTGCGCAAATCGATGCAGCAAAGCGCGACGGTTACGTAATTAAGATTTTGGCGATCGCCGAGCGCATTCCAGCCAACGGAGGCGAGGCCGGCGTTGCCGTTCGTGTTCACCCAGTTCTGATTGATCGCAAGCACCCGCTTGGCGCGGTTCGCGGTGCATTCAACGCAGTTTTCGTTGAGGCAGAAGCCGCCGGTGAATTGATGTTCTATGGTGCAGGTGCCGGTGGTGTTCAAACCGCATCTGCAGTTTTGGGTGACTTGGTTTCTGCTGCAAAACGCCATGTTGCCGGTGGTCCAGGTCTAGCTGACTCGGTTCACGCAAACCTGCCAGTTCTGCCAATCGATCGCGTGCACACTCGATACCAAATCACTTTGGAAGTTACCGACCAACCTGGTGTACTAGCCAAGATTGCTAACACTTTCTCGGCAGGAAATGTTTCTATCGAGACCGTTGAGCAGTCAGTGCGTCAAGACGGTGGTAAGCGAAGCAAGACCGCTACCCTCGAGGTAGGAACCCATTCAGCCACCGATGCAGAACTCAGCGCAGTTGTTAAGGCACTTGCAGCGAGTGAATCGGTTGAATCAATTACTTCAGTAATCCGAGTAGAAGGAATCTAATGGCACACCAGTGGCGCGGAGTTATTCGCGAATACATCGATCGTCTAGACATCTCTAGCGACAACCCAGTGATCACATTGGGTGAGGGTGGCACACCATTGGTTGAAGCCCCAGCACTTGCTCGTCTAGTTGGAGCAGAGCGCGTATTACTAAAGGTTGAGGGCATGAATCCAACCGGTTCGTTCAAGGACCGCGGTATGACCATGGCAGTTTCTAAGGCTGTTGGTCACGGCGCTCAAGCGGTTATCGCTGCGTCAACCGGAAACACTTCTGCATCTGCCGCCGCTTACGCTGCTGCTGCAGGAATCAAATCAGTTGTGCTTGTTCCAAAGGGCAAAATTTCACTTGGCAAACTTTCACAGGCGGTTGCCCACAAGTCAGAGATTCTGCAGGTAAAGGGAAACTTCGACGACTGTCTAGATCTTGCTCGCGCACTTAGCGAGAACTACCCAGTGCACCTAGTGAACTCGGTAAACCCAGACCGCATCGAGGGTCAGAAAACTGGTGCCTTCGAAGTAGTTGACTCACTTGGTTTTGCACCGGACTTCCACGTGTTGCCTGTAGGTAACGCTGGTAACTACACCGCATACTCAAAGGGCTATGCCGAGGATCTAGCCGAAGGTCGCATCAAGGCGCTGCCAAAGATGTGGGGTTTCCAGGCCGAGGGCTCAGCGCCGTTTACTTTTGGTAACCCAGTAAAGAAGCCAGACACTATTGCAACAGCAATCCGCATTGGAAACCCGGCTTCCTACGATCTCGCGCTGGCTGCTCGCGATGCATCGGGTGGTCAGTTTGGTTTTGTATCTGACAAAGAAATTCTTTGGATGCACAGATTCTTGTCAAACGAAGTTGGCGTTTTTGTAGAACCATCTTCGGCAACTGGTGCTGCCGGTTTGTTCAAGCACTCTAAGAAGGGTGAAGTACCTGCCGGTGCAACCATCGTGGTAACCGTTACCGGTCACGGACTAAAGGACCCAATGTGGGCCCTAAAGACTGAGAGTGGCAAGGACATCAAGCCAAAGGCAGTTGCAAACAAGGTTGAAGCCGTTGCCGAGCAGCTAGGTCTGTCAAAGAAGTAATCATGAGTTCACTAATCGGTAGAAGAGTTTCGGTCAAGGTACCGGCCACATCGGCAAACCTTGGACCGGGCTTTGACACGCTTGGTATGGCTTTGTCTTATTACGATGAGCTAGAAGTCGAAGCGGTTGCCGGTAGTGGGGCAGTGGTTGAGGTTCACGGTGAAGGCGCCGGCGAAGTTGCCACCGATGAAAGCAATCTGGTGGTGAAGTCTTTGGCTTACACCTTTAAGAAGTTTGGTCAAAAAGTTCCTGGACTTAAACTCACTGCGCGCAACATCATTCCGCACGGCCGAGGAATGGGTTCGTCTGGCGCAGCAGTAGTTTCTGGAATTGTTGCGGCTAAGGGTTTACTTGAGGGAATAGTAAAGATTTCCGATCAAGATCTACTGACCATTGCGACTGAACTTGAAGGCCACCCAGACAACGTTGCACCTGCGCTTTTTGGCGGACTGACAATTGCTTGGGAAGACGAGTCGGGACCTCACCACAAAAAACTTTTTGTACACCGCGGTGTATCACCACTTGAACTAGTACCAAGTTTCAAGATGTCTACCGCTCTTGCACGTTCACTTCAGCCGGAATCAGTTCCGCACGATGACGCAGTATTCAACGTTTCGCGTTCTGCCCTCTTGATTGCAGCGCTAACCCAAAGCCCGGAGCTCTTGTTGGCCGCAACTGAGGACCGCCTGCACCAGGATTACCGAGCAGCGGCCATGCCTGAGACCGATGCGATCGTAAAACTGATGCGTGAGCACGGCCATGCGGCAGTAGTTTCCGGCGCCGGACCATCGGTGTTGGTATTGGCAAGCGATCCAGCCCAGCGCCTAGAAGCCGCCAAATTGGCCGCAAAGCACTATCCACAGTGGAAGGCGTTGCTTTTGGCAGTGGACTTCAAAGGTGCTACAGTGTCCTTGCACCAATAATTGGTGAAAATCCCGCAGATCTAAAGCGGTAGCAGCATGTTCAAAACGTGCAGGCAGTGACTCTCAAATAAATCAGTCACGAATATCTCCTAAGAAAGAGAAATCAAAAAACATGGATGAAATCCAGGAAACCACTCCGGTCAAGAAGTCTCGTCGCGTAGTTGCAGACGGATCAGCTTCGGCCGAGAAGACAGAAGCTCCAAAGAAAGCCCCTCGCGCGAAGGCTGCTAAGGCAGACGCTGCAGAGGCAAAGGCCGAGAAGGCAGTTGTCGAGAAGTCAGCCGTTGCTGACGAGTCTCGTTCCAACGATTCAGGTGAATCAAGCGAGCGTTCAGGTGGCAACAACCGCAACCGAAACCGTAATCGCAATCGCAATAACGGCGAAGGCCGTGAGCCACGCGAGGGTGGCGAAGAGAATTCAAACCGCGACAATTCGACTAGAGACAATGACTCTCGCAATGAGCGCGACTTTAACGAAGAGCGTCGTGGGAACAACCGTAACCGCAACCGTAACCGCGATCGCTACCGTGATCGCGACAATCGTGGCCGTCGCGGTGGTAACAACCAGCACGATGAGATCGAGCCAGAAATTTCTCCGGATGACGTACTGGTTCCAGTAGCTGGAATCTTGGATGTGCTAGATAACTACGCATTCGTTCGCACCAGCGGTTACCTACCTGGTCCAAACGATGTTTACGTTTCGCTGGGCCAGGTCAAAAAGTACAACCTGCGTAAGGGCGATGCTGTTGTTGGTTCAATCCGTCAGCCTCGCGAAGGCGAGGGACAGGGTCGATCTAAGTTCAATGCAATCGTTCGCGTTGAGTCGATTAACGGTTTAACTGTTGAGCAGGCAGCAAGTCGAGTTGAGTTTGGAAAGCTAACACCGCTTTACCCACAGTCTCGTTTGCGTCTTGAAACAGAACCAAACAAGCTGAGCACCCGAATCATCGACCTGGTTTCACCAATTGGTAAGGGGCAGCGTGGTCTGATTGTTTCTCCACCAAAGGCTGGAAAGACATTGGTGCTTCAGGCAATCGCAAACTCAATTGCAGTTAACAACCCAGAGGTTCACCTAATGGTTGTTTTAGTTGACGAGCGCCCTGAAGAAGTTACCGATATGCAGCGCACCGTGAAGGGTGAAGTTATTGCCTCAACCTTCGACCGTCCTGCGGAAGATCACACCACAGTTGCCGAGTTGGCTATCGAACGGGCAAAGCGTTTGGTTGAGCTTGGTCACGACGTTGTAGTTCTACTTGACTCGATCACACGTCTTGGTCGCGCTTATAACTTGAGCGCACCGGCATCTGGTCGAATTCTTTCTGGTGGTGTTGACTCATCAGCTCTTTACCCACCAAAGCGTTTTTTTGGTGCAGCCCGAAACATTGAAGATGGCGGATCGCTAACCATTCTTGCTACTGCTCTTGTTGAGACCGGTTCAAAGATGGACGAAGTTATTTTCGAAGAGTTCAAGGGAACCGGAAACATGGAACTTCGTTTGTCTCGCTCACTTGCAGACAAGCGCATCTTCCCTGCGGTAGATGTAAACGCATCTGGTACTCGTCGTGAAGAAATGCTTATGGCTCCAGACGAAACCAAAATCATTTGGAAGCTTCGTCGTGCACTTGCTGGTCTTGAGCAGCAGCAGGCTCTTGAGCTTGTGCTTAGCCGCCTAAAGGAAACCTCTTCAAACGTTGAGTTCCTAATGCAGGTTCAAAAGTCAATGCCAGTTCCAACTGGTTCTGACTCGGAGTAATTAATTGCTCGACTCGGTACAACCACTTTTAGCTGAGCACGCTGAACTTCAGACCAAGCTGTCTGATCCAGCGCTGCACGGTAACCCCGCTCTAGCCAAGAAGCTCAACCGCCGCTACGCGGAATTGAGCGCGATCGTCGCTGCGTATAACCAGGTGCTGGCGCTTACCGAGGATCTAAAGGCGGCCAAAGAGTTGGCCAAAGAAGATGAGATGTTCGCCGAAGAAGCAACTCTTAATGAGGAGCGCCTGACTGCAGCGCAAGAAAAGCTGCGTCGCCTACTTATTCCTCGTGACCCCGATGACGGCCGCGACGTAATTATGGAAATTAAAGCCGGCGAAGGTGGCGCTGAGTCAGCGCTGTTCGCTGCCGACTTGCTTCGTATGTACATCCAGTACGCCAACTCAAAGGGTTGGAAGACTGAAATTCTTGACAAGAACGAGTCAGACCTTGGCGGTATCAAGGACATTCAACTTGCAATCAAAGGAAACTCAACTGACCCGGCTCAAGGCGTTCACGCACACCTCAAGTACGAAGGTGGTGTGCACCGCGTTCAGCGTGTTCCGGCAACTGAAACTCAGGGCCGCATTCACACCTCGGCAGCGGGTGTATTGGTTTTCCCAGAAGTAGATGAGCCAGAAGAAGTAGAGATCAGCCAAAACGATTTGCGTATTGACGTTTATCGTTCGTCAGGTCCGGGCGGTCAGTCTGTTAACACCACCGACTCTGCCGTTCGTATTACTCACTTGCCAACCGGTATTACCGTAGCGATGCAAAACGAAAAGTCGCAGCTACAGAATCGTGAAGCCGCGATGCGTGTTTTGCGCGCACGAATCTTGGCGGCACAGCAAGAGGCTATTGAAGCCGAACAATCAGCTGCTCGTAAGTCACAGGTTAAGTCCGTTGACCGATCAGAGCGCATTCGCACATACAACTACCCAGAAAACCGTATCGCCGATCACCGCACTGGATATAAGGCTTACAACCTTGATGCCGTTATGGATGGCGCTCTAGAACCGGTTATTCAGTCTGCAATTCAGATGGACGAGGAATCTCGTTTAGCTGCACTTGGCGACGAAAAGAAATAATTCAATGGCTGCGCAGGCTGGCGTTCTGTTGCGCGATATCGTGGAGCATGCCGCACGGCGTTTTGAAGAAGCCGGAATTGATTCGGCAATCGTTGACGCCGAACTTCTTGCTGGCCACGTTCTGGAACTAACTCGCGGAGGAATCCAAAGCGAAATCATCCGTGGCGCAGAAATCACCGATGCCCAAGCCGACGCCATCACTGCACTTTATGCACGTCGCCTAAATCGCGAACCACTGCAACACATCACTGGCAAGGCGTATTTCAGAAATCTGGAACTTGAGGTTGGTAGGGGAGTATTCATTCCGCGCCCAGAAACCGAATTCGTTGCTCAGCTGGCAATCGATGCACTGCGTTCGGTCGCGGGTGAAGAACCAATTGCCGTTGACCTTGGCACTGGTTCAGGTGCAATTGCCTTGGCTATGGCAACCGAGGTTAGCAATTCAAAAATCTACGCAGTCGAAAAGTCTGATGATGCAATTGCTTTTACCCGTAGAAACTTTGCCAAAATTTCAGCAGAGAATACGACGTTAGTTCACGGCGACTTGACAGATGTATTTGGTGAACTCGATGGCACTGTATCGGTGGTCGCATCAAACCCGCCATACATTCCCTTGGCTGCAGTGCCGCGCGATCTTGAGGTTCGCCTGCATGATCCAGAACTTGCGCTTTACGGCGGCGAGGATGGCATGCAGGTTATGCACCAGGTTTCTGCTACCGCAAAGCGCCTGCTTCATTCGGGTGGAACCTTGGTGGTTGAACATGCAGACTCACAAAGCCAGCAGGTGAGTCAACTACTATTGGCTGATGGGTGGCGACAAGTTCGTCCCCACAAAGATTTGACCGGACGAGACAGAGCAGTTACCGCAATCAAATAATTTTGATTGGGTCGAGAGGAGGGGAAATGTCAAACCGAATTTACGATTGTTCACTTGATACCGACCTTCTTACCGGGATGCGGCTTGCCAAAGTTTCTCTTGGTCGCAATGAACTTGTGGTTCTACCAACCGATACTGTTTATGGAATAGCCGCAGACGCATTTTCACCAGTTGCTGTTTCAGCGTTGCTTGCCGCAAAAGGTCGTGGGCCACAGTCGCCACCGCCAGTATTGATCGGCACTATTCAAACTCTGCAGGCGCTTGCCGAAGATATTCCTGAGGTTGCAAATCGCTTGGCACAAACCTTTTGGCCAGGTGCTTTGACCATGATTTTCAAAGCTCAAGCATCGCTGACATGGGATCTTGGCGAGACCAAGGGAACCGTTGCCCTGCGAATGCCAGATCACAAGATTGCGTTGGCACTCTTGCAAGAAACTGGCCCTCTAGCTGTTTCAAGCGCAAACCTGACCGGCGAACCGGCTGCCACCACCTGCCAGCAGGCAGAGCGATACCTTGGCGATAAGGTCGCCGTTTATCTTGATGGCGGAAACAGCCCAAAGGGCGAGGCCTCAACAATTCTTGACATGACTGGCCTGGTTGATGTCTACGATGCTGATGGCAAAGTAAGCACCACCGGAAAAATAAAAATCGTTCGTCGTGGGGCACTGTCTGCAGCAAAGATTCGCTCGATTGCCGGTGACCTATTAGAGGAAACTGCATAAAGTGCGCGCGTATCTTTTGATGATGCTGATTGCAGCAGTGGTCACTTTTTTTGGTACGTTCTCAGTTTTAAAACTTGCTCACAAGTACAAGATTTATCCCCAGATTCGTTCACGCGATGTGCACACCAAACCAACGCCTCGGCTTGGTGGCATTGCGATGTTCGGTGGCTTCTTAATCACCATTAGCATCGCAGGGTTCATCGGTTGGTTCAGAAGCGTTTACGCCGAGCCACTCCAAATCGTGGCAATCGTGGCGGCTGCCTTCTTGATTACACTGATTGGTTTTCTTGATGACCTTTATGACCTTGACTGGAGTCTAAAGCTGGCCGGGCAGTTCGTGGTTGCCGGTATCTTGGCATGGCAAGGTGTGCAGATCGTTTCACTGCCAATCGCGGGGCTAACCATCGGCAGTTTTGGAATATCTTTCATCGCCACCGTTTTCTTGGCAGTGCTCGTGATGAATGCGGTCAACTTCATCGATGGGCTTGATGGATTGGTAGCCGGTGTTGTGTTCATCGGAACATCGGTGTTTTTTGCCTACAGCTACGTTTTGGCTCAGCAGACTTCGCCAACTAATTACTTCAACCTGGCTTCGTTGCTATCGGCAGTAGTGATTGGCATGTGCCTTGGGTTCCTGCCGTACAACTGGCATCGTGCCAAGATCTTCATGGGCGACTCCGGCGCAATGTTGCTTGGTCTTTTGATGGCAACCACCGCGTTGACCGTGACTGGCCAGATTGACCCGCAAAACGTCAGTCGTGGCGAACTGATTCCAGCCTTTATTCCGTTGATCCTGCCGTTGGCGATTTTGATCCTGCCATTACTGGACTTCTCGCTGGCTGTGGTTCGCCGCCTTCGTGCCGGCAAGTCACCGTTCGCCGCAGACCGCGAACACCTTCACCACCGATTGCAAGATTTCGGCCACACTCACTTGGGCTCAGTGTTAGTTTTCTACGTTTGGACAGCGCTGATTTCAATCAGCTGTTTGCTTTACTTCTTCCTGCCAGTTTGGGCGGTGGTTATTTTTACTCTGTTGGGAATTGCCGGTTGCCTTACCTTTACTCTCTGGCCGCTAATTCAGCGCCGTCGCAATCTAAGGGGAATCAATGTCTAAGGCTTCAAGCAATCTGTTCGCTAGGGTCCTGAAGCTTGGCACGGCGCTTATCGGTGCGATTGCAATTTTGGGCGGCTTGATTGGCTTCCTGGTGGCTGGGGTGCCGGGCTTAACTAGCGCCCTGATCGGTGCCTCACTTACTTTGGCCTTTGTCACCCTTACTGCCCTAAGCGTTTGGCTTGGCGGCAAACTTCCACTTGGCGGATTCTTTGGAGTGGTGCTTGGTGGCTGGCTAGTAAAGATTGTTGGGTTCGCCCTAGTGATCGGCGCTCTCAAGGGAGCCGATTTCATCAACGGGCCGGTGCTATTTTTCACGCTGGTCGCTGCGATTTTGGGAACCCTTGCGGTTGACTCAGTTTTGGTCCTGAAGGCCCGCATCCCTGTAATTGGCGACTAAAACTTACTGTTAGAATTTCCATAAGAACCAAGCCAATCAAGGTCCTTATCCCGTTGTAAATCGCCGCAAGGCTGTCTTCAATCTTGCCCCGAAACAGGAGTCCACACTGTTCAATTACGCACAGGGTCTGCTAGCAGTAGCAGCTAACACCGAAGAGTCGGGTAGTGGATTTCACGCTCCTTCAATCATGGAGTTTTATCCAGAAGTTGTAGCGTTTGCCGGCACCCCATTCGCGTTGAACCGAATCATGTTGATTCGTCTTATCGTTCTTTCACTTCTTGTACTTGTTTTTGCGCTTTGGACTGCAAAGTTCCAGAAGGCAAACAAGACTCAAAACTTTGTTCCAGGTAAGTTCCAGTTGATGGGTGAAATCTCACTGAACTTCGTGCGCAAAAGCATTGCTCACGATCAGCTTGGTGAAAAAGATGGCGACCGATTCTTGCCGCTACTAACCACAATCTTCTTTGTGACCCTAGGCATGAACATCACGGGAATCATTCCTGGATTTAACATTGCGGGTACGTCAGTAATTGGTTTGCCAATCGTGATGGCAGTTGCGGCTTACGTTACTTTCATTTATGCCGGTATCAAGAAGCACGGCGGCCACTTCTTCACCTCAGCGCTGTTCCCAGCCGGTGTGCCAAAGGCATTCTTGATCTTGGTAACTCCAATTGAATTCCTGTCAACCTTTATTCTTCGTCCGGTTACGCTGGCTCTTCGTTTGACCATGAACATGATCGCCGGTCACTTGCTTTTGGTGCTGTGTTTCTCAGCCACTCAGTTCTTCCTGTTCAACGCAGATGGCGCGTTCAAGCTATTTGGTGCAGGAACCTTTGCCTTTGGTTTCGCCTTCACTCTTTTTGAGATGTTGGTTGCATTCCTTCAGGCATACGTTTTTACTCTTCTGACCACGGTCTACATTCAGTTGGCCCTATCAGACGAGCACTAAAGGCTGACGACCGTCAGTCTTAAACCACGGAAGGGAAATACAAAGTGGACGTAACAAACATCGCCGCACTGAGCGGCAACCTAGCAGTAGTTGGCTACGGCCTAGCAGCAGTAGGTCCTGGCATTGGTGTAGGTCTAGT
>CAZWHL010000024.1:2615-23477 GCA_964633625.1 uncultured Rhodoluna sp. | reverse complement strand
CTGCAATTGGAATGACATTTAGAAACGATGCCGGTGCAGAATCGCATCAAGAATTTTTAGTTAAGCAATTAAAGGTTGCCGCGACTGAATTATCTAAACGGTTAGGTTCGCATTAGAGCGAGTTGTTGATAATTTGACGAGCAAGAGCGTAGTCAAGGCGACGACGACGGTTTCCTTTTTTGTCGTTGCCCTTGAAGGGCGCAAGGATAAGGTCGCTAGATTTTGTGCGAAGAATTTCAAGGTGAGCGTTGGCACGAATTACTAGTTCTTGAATTTGTGCATCGCTAAGTTCTGGAACATCAAGGTAAGTCAACAAGCGTGAAGAGACTTTGATACGTGTGCGCTTGTATTCGAAATCACCGTAAATGAATTCGATTCTGCGGATGCCATCGTGTGAATCCACCGCACGAAGACCAATGCGTCCGTTTGGGTCGTTAAACACAATTTGAATTCCGGAACGTGCACGACCGGTGCGCAATTCAAAAATCTCGTTGAGCGTTCCGACTGGCTCGTTGCCGTTAAAGACACTGGCGTTGCCAAGTTTGAATTCACCAACTTGCTTTACACCTGCCGGACCAAAACACGCAACCACCGCCGGCGCCTCAGTATCGGAAAACAAATCACCCTCGATAACTGAAACAACCGCAAGTCGCGACTTATCAAAACTAGAAAGCAAAAAAGTCTCTGGAATTACTGCAACCACAAAGTCGGCGGCAGCCAAACATTTATCAAGTGCGATCTTGTAGAGGTTGTCGTAATCGCTGCCATCGAAGTAGGTGGCAACAAGATCGTTCACACCCTTGCGCTTGGCCGAGTGATTGGCCAGATATGGCGGGTTAGTCACAATCACAGACCCGCGTGATCCAGAACCACCGGCATTCGGAATGCTCACCAGCGAATCATTGCGAGCCCACTTGTCACCGGCGATGTCTAGTCCAAAGGTTGCCACACCAAATTCGCGACGAACTAGGTCAAGCAGGTGGCCATCACCGGCAAAAGGATCCAGGGCACTGGTGTTAGTAAGGAAAGCCTCAGACAAAAAGGCTCTGACCGGGGCATTGAGCCAGGCTTCATCGGTTGTGTAGAACGAGCCGCGCGAGACTTTATCGGGGTCAATTTCTACAAAGCGATCGCGGTCAGCGGAAACCAGCATCTGGCCAACTGGACGCTTTTCACTCATGCGACAATAGTAACCATGACTCAACACACTTCAGTAGCGACCCTGCACACAAACCACGGCGCAATCAAAATCAACCTTTTCGGCAACCACGCCCCTAAGACCGTAGCGAACTTCGAAGGTCTGGCAACTGGCGAGATCGAGTGGCGTGACCCTCGTACCGGTGCAACTCAGACCGGCAAGCCGCTTTACAACGGCGTGATCTTCCACCGCATTATTCAGCAGTTCATGATTCAGGGTGGCGACCCAACCGGTACCGGAATGGGTGGCCCTGGCTACCAGTTCGGCGACGAGATTCACCCAGAGTTGAACTTCAACGAGCCTTACAAGCTTGCGATGGCAAACGCCGGACCAGGAACCAACGGTTCACAGTTCTTCATCACCACAGCAGCAACCGGCTGGCTACTTGGTAAGCACACCATCTTTGGTGAAGTTGCCGACGAAGTTTCAAAGAAGGTAGTCGACAAGATTGAAAACGTAGACACCGATGGTCGCGACAAGCCTTTCGACGACGTAATCATCGAGTCAATCACAATCGAGAAGATCTAATTCTTTTGAAAAACATCTTTAAGCAGAACCGGGCCCAGGTAACACTGGGCCTGGTTTTGGTTAACGTGATTGTTTGGTTGCTGCAGATTGTTCCGGGCAGCGGGTTGACTGACAAGTTGGCTTTCGTTCCGGTATCGGTGTTTGTTGAACCGTGGCGCATGATCACCGCCGGTTTTGCTCATGATCCGTCGAACATTTTGCACGTTGCCTTGAATATGTATTCGCTTTACATTTTTGGATCGATTCTTGAACCGCTGCTTGGACGTTTGCGTTTCTTGGCAGTGTGGCTGATTTCAATTTTTGGTGGATCAGTTGCGGTGATGTATTTGAACACACCTGATACCTGGGTGCTTGGCGCATCATCTGGAATCTTTGGCCTGATGGCTTCTTACTTTGTAGTGTTGCGTGCGATTGGTGATCGTTCGCGCGGACTAGTTGGTTTGATCGCGATCAACCTTGCGTTTGGTTTCTTGATGCCTGGAGTTAGCTGGCAGGCACACCTTGGTGGACTTCTTGCCGGCGGTGCAATGACTGCCGTTTACACGCAATTCAGAAACAAAAAAAGCACCCAACTTGTGGGTGCAATTCTTGTTGTTTTAGCTTTTGTGGGTCTGACTGTTTATCGCATGCAGACCATGTTGCTGGGCTAAATTACTTCCAGCGGGTTGACATCATGAAGCCAACCATTGCGATGCCAAAGCCAATCAGGATATTCCAGTTTTCTAGGTTCCATGGAGTTCCGGCGCCTAGCGGGAACTGCGCGCTGGTCACGTAGTAGGTGATGATCCAGACCAAGCCAAGAATCATGAAGCCGAACATAACCGGCTTAAACCAAGCTGGGTTTGGGGCATCCTCTGAGTTAGTAGGAACTGCTTTAGGGGCTTTTGGCTTCTTTTCAGACATGCGCCAATTCTACAGCAGGTATTCTTGAGGCCTGATGGTAAAAATCCTGGTTCTAGACAACTACGACAGCTTTGTCTACACACTCAACGGTTACCTGCAGCAGCTTGGTGCAGACACCGATGTGCTGCGCAACGACTGCGTAGCCGAGGCGGATTTACCAGAACTTTTAGCCAAGTATGACGCCGTGCTGATCAGCCCGGGTCCTGGCACCCCGGCCGAAGCGGGACTTAGCATTCCAGTGGTGAAGCAAGCCCTGAAAACTGGTCAACCGGTATTCGGCGTTTGCTTGGGTCATCAGTCGATTGCCGAGGCAATGGGCGCAACCGTCACCAGCGCACCTGAACTGATGCACGGCAAGACTTCAATCGTGAACCACGACGACTCACTGATCTTCAAGGGCATTCGTCAGGGATTCAATGCAACCCGATACCACTCGCTAGCCGTAGTTGATTCGACGGTTCCAGAAGATTTGATTGTGACCGCACGCACCGGCGTTAGCGAAACCTCAAAGGGTGGAGTAATCATGGGCTTGCAGCACAAGACACTTCCGATTTACGGAGTGCAGTTTCACCCTGAAAGCGTGCTGACCGAATCTGGTTATCAAATGCTTGGTAACTGGTTGGAATCGGTGGGCTTAAAGGGCGCAGCCGAAAAAGCACGCGGACTTTCGCCGCTGGTTAATCTTTAATTATTGTTGGCAACCAACATAAAGAATCACTGCTGAGCCTTGCTTGGCAAGTCCCGGTGCAACTGACTGATCAACCACGATGGTTCCCTGTGCTCCAGCGCACTCACCCTTGGTTGCAATCGATACCGGCAAACCAACCGATGGCGCACTCATTGCATTGCGCGCTTCGCTGATGTCTAGATTTCGAACATCAGGAACCATAACTTTTCCGTTAGAAATAATTAGGTTCACTGCAGAGCCTTCGGCAACTTCTGTGTTCAATGCAGGAAGAGTTTCAACAACCTTGCCCGCGGCAACACTTGCCGAGTTTCCTTGCGTGATGGTTCCCAAAGTTAACTTCATAGTTGCAAGCACACCGGCAGCTTCTTCTTCAGTCAAACCAGCAAGTGAAGGAACCTTGACTGTGTTTGCACCTGCAGAAACATAAACGGTAATTACCTGACGATCGCCAACTAGAGTTCCAGCAGGTGGATCGGTACGAATGATTGTGTCAACTGCAACGGTGTCACTTGGTTCCGACGCCTTAGAAACCAGCAGGCTCTGGCCAGTTAGCTGGCTGTAACCATCGGTGTAGGTAAGGCCAACCACGTTTGCAACACTGATGCCACCGCCAGGCTGAATGTTTAGGTTGAAGTTTCCGAATGCCGCAAGCCAAACAACCAGACCAATCAAAACAACCGATGCCGCTGAGATTGCAGTGACGATGATGTTCTTTGATGGGCGGTTGATTGCGTCTAGTAGTGGCGCAGGTGTTGAACCGGTGTTAGTTGGTAGATCAACACCAAGAGTTGAGAACGGGTTGGTTGCCGGTGTGCGAAGGTCGTTCCACTCGGCGCTTGAACGCGGAGCAGGTTTCTCGTATCCGGTGTAATCAACCACAACGTCTTTGACCGAAGCCGCAGTTTCTTTTGCTTTGTCCAAAATATTTTTGAAATCAAATGCGGTAGTAGACGGTGCTTTGTTGGCAAGAAGTGCCTCAAAGTCATCGTCTGCTGCGCTCGGCACAATCGGCGCACTAGCTGGTGCCTCTGGCGCCACTTCATCTGCATCTGCAATTGACCAAGAAGTTGATGTTGCAGCAACAGAGTTTGGTGCAATCACTGGCGCAGACATTGTTGCCGGTGAACCGTTGGCCGCAGCAATCAAGTGCTCGCGGAATTCTTCTGCAGTTTGGAAACGATCTTCGCGATCCTTTGCAAGACCGCGCAATACAACTGCATCAAGTTCCGGTGAAATTGTTGCATCGAATTCTGATGGTGGAATCACAGCTTCTGAAACGTGCTGGTAAGCAACCGATACCGCGCTCTCACCCTTGAATGGTGGACGACCGCAAAGCATTTCGTAAAGCAGAACTCCGGTTGAGTACAAATCGGTGCGGGCATCAACGTTCTCACCCTTAGCTTGCTCTGGTGAGAAATACTGAGCGGTGCCAACAATGCCAGAGGTGTGTGCCTGAGTTGCAGATGAATCTGAAATCGCGCGCGCGATACCAAAGTCCATGACCTTTACCTGGCCGGCATCGGTGATCATGATGTTCGCAGATTTAATATCGCGGTGAATTACACCCGCACGGTGTGAAAACTCTAGAGCGGTAAGTACACCACTGGCCCATTCGATTGCCTCGTTGCGAGTTAGACGACGTTCGTGCAACAAGTCGCGCAACAACTTGCCCTTTACGTATTCCATAACGATGAACGGGTACTTGTGCTGGTTGCCGAATTCATCGGTGGTGATTTCTTCACCGGCATCGTAAATACGAACGATGGTTGGGTGACCCATGCGAGCAGAAGCCTGTGCTTCTTGACGGAAGCGTGCCTCGAAAGATGGGTCGTTCGCAAGATCAGACTTGAGCAACTTAATTGCCACGGTTCGGCCCAAACGAGTGTCAATGCCCTCATAGACATCGGCCATTCCGCCGCGGCCAATTAGGTTGCCTACCTCGTAACGACCGGCGATAACCCGCTGGTTTTCAGTCAATCTCTTGCTCCTTTTAGCGCAAAACGCGCGTGAACTCCCAGTCTAATCGGCAGTTTCTGCGTGCTTACTGAGAGCTCGACGGGCTGGGTGATGCGCTTGGGGTTGGCTCAACGCTTGGGGTTGGCACTTCGCCGGATGGTACGTAATAAGTCAGCTTGACCTCTGTGCCCGCGGTTAGCGTGCCAAGTGGGGTGGCGTCGTAAACGGTCATTAGGCGCGGATCGCCCTCGGGCAGAACATCGCCGGCGATGGTAGTGACCAAAAGGCCCTTGGCGCTTAGATCGGCCGAAACCTCGGCTACTGGCTTACCCTGAACATCGGCCAGAAGGACGACTATTGGTGCTCCAGACGGGCCCGGGCTGCCGGTTCCGCCATTGCTTGATGGGTAAGGCGCCTGCGACCAGGTTGGTAGCTGCGGCTGCATTGAGCCCACGATGATTGCCACAACAACCGATACCGCGGTTAGGGCAAGGGCACCGATCAGCACAAACCATGGCCACACGATTGGTGGCTTTTGAGTTGGGTTGGTGTCGGCTGCGATTTCGAGAATTGCGGTGCTGTCGCTGACGCTCTTTGGTTGCTGCAGAAGTTGCGTTGCAGCCGATTGACGAGGCGCGGTAGACATTAGTGATTCGGCACGCTTGGCAAGTGCAAGCGCAGATTCCGGACGTTGATTTGGTTTCTTGGCAAGACATGACATCACCAAGTTGGCAACGCGTGGATCAACTGAGTCAGGTAGCGGAGGCGGAGTCTTGTTGATCTGCGCCATCGCGATTTCCATTTGTGATTCACCAGTGAATGGACGCTTACCGGCAAGTGCTTCGTACGCAACGATTCCAAGTGAGTAGATATCGGTGCTTGGTGTTGCCGGTTTACCGGTTGCTTGTTCCGGTGCAAGGTACTGAACGGTTCCCATTACCTGACCGGTTGCAGTTAGACCAACCTGATCGGCAACACGTGCGATACCAAAGTCGGTGATCTTAAGTTGACCGTCTGGAGTGATTAACAAGTTTCCAGGTTTTACATCGCGATGAACCAGACCGGCTTCGTGTGCCTCGTAAAGTGCACGCGCTGTTTGCGCAATGATGTCGAGCACGCGTTCGCTGCTTAGAGATTTTTCAACTTCAAGAATTCGCGCAAGTGATTCACCTGGAACGAGTTCCATCACCAGGTATGCGGAACCGGCGTCTTCACCGTAGTCGTAAACATTTGCAATGCCTTCGTGGTTAACCATTGCAGCGTGACGTGCTTCAGTGCGGAAGCGCTCAAGGAAGCCCGGGTCACCCATGTACTCTTGCTTCAAAATTTTGATTGCAACATCGCGCAGGATTACTTCATCGTGCGCTTGCCAAACTTCACCCATACCGCCAATGGCGATGCGAGAAATTAATTTGTATCGGCCGCCATAGAGTTGACCAGCTTCTGGCTTCACTTGCGCAACACCGCCTCCATTACTTTTCTGGCAACCGGTGCAGCAAGAGAGTTACCAACTCCGCCCTGACCAATGCCACCCCCATCGGCAATCACAACACAAACTGCAACCTGCGGATTATCTGCAGGTGCAAAACCGGTGAACCAAAGAGTGAATGGTTCGCCCTTGCCGTTTTGTGCAGTTCCGGTTTTACCGGCAACCACAACGTCTTTAATTCGCGCGTTTCCTGAAACACCACGCTGAACCGCACCGATCATCATTTCTTTAACTGACTGAGCAGTTTCTTTTGACATTGGTTGCGAGAAAATTTCCGGCTGCGGTTGTGCAATCACGGCAAGGCTTGATGACAACACATTTTCAACCAGGTTTGGCTTCATCTCTACGCCCTGGTTAGCCACAGCAGCTGAGACCATAGCCATCTGAAGCGGGTTGGTGCGGTCATCGAACTGGCCAAATGATGAAAGGCCAACCTGGGCGTCATCCATGTTGTCTGGGTAGACGCTGGCGGTTGAGGTCATTGGGTAGGTGACCTTGCGACCAAAACCAAACAACTGTGCCTGCTTGCGGATGGTCTCTTGACCTAATGCAAGTCCAAGCTGCGCCATTGGCACGTTGCAAGAGAAGCGAACTGCGTCTGCGATTGAAACAGTTGGTTTGCCACCACACTTACCCTCGCCAGAGTTCTGCACAAAGAAGTTAGTGCCAGGCAGTTGGAACTTTGGTGGGTTAGGGAATTCAGAATCCTTGGTGTACTTGCCAGATTCAACAGCGGCAGTTGCCATGATCACTTTGAAAATTGAACCAGGTGCGTAAAGTTCATTTGCTGCACGGTTAAGCAGCGGACCATCTTTATCGGCCAACAGTTTTGCATAGTTAGCATTTGATTCAACACCGCTGTGCACTGCAAGAAGATTTGCATCAAAGCCAGGCTTAGAAACCATCGCAAGAATGTTTCCGGTTTTTGGATCAAGTGCAACAACTGCACCCTTCATCTTGCCAAGCGCATCCCAAGCTGCTTTTTGCACAACCGGGTCAATGGTCAACTCAACCGATGCACCTTGAACTGGATTACCCGATAACAACGCAGAGATCTGTTCGAAGAACTGTGAAGAGTTTTTACCAGTTAGGTATGAACCCATTGCAGATTCAATTCCGGTTGAACCCTGATACAAACTAAAGAAACCAGTTACCGCCGAATACATTGGGTCTGCATACTTGCGTTGGTATTGGTAAATGTCTTGAGTGCGAATAGATTCTGCAATTGGTTGGCCATTAACCAAGATTGCACCGCGCTGAGTCTTGTAAGAGTCGTATGCGCTGCGCACATTGTGCTGATCTTGTGAAAGTGAATCAACACTAAAAATTTGAATAACAGTAGAGGCAACAAACAAGCTGGCAAACATTGCAAAGATGACAAGACTGACTCGTTTTAATTCGCGATTCATTACTTCACCTCCGCCACAAACTTTTCGCCAGCACCAATGCTGTCTGAAATTCTTAAGAGAACGCCAACGATGATCCAGTTGGCAAGCAACGATGAACCACCCGCAGCAAGCAGCGGAGTAGTAAGACCGGTTAGTGGAACAACGCGAGTAACTCCACCAATCACGATGAAACACTGCAATGCGATTACAAAGCTCAAGCCGGTGGCAAGTAGCTTCGAGAAATCATCGGGGTGATTAAAACCAATGCGCATTCCACGCGAGACGAATAGTAGGTACAGAATCAAGATCGCAAACATGCCAACCAGGCCAAGCTCTTCGCCCAGTGACGCGATGATGAAGTCTGATTCGGCTAGTGGAACCAAGTGCGGGATGCCGCCGCCCAAGCCGGTGCCCAAGAGGTTACCGTGGGCCATGCCAAAGATGCCTTGGGCCAACTGGTAGCTACCGCCAACGGCGTCGTAGTTTTTGCTGTCAAACGGGTTGAGCCACGAGTCGATGCGGCCGCTGACGTAGCCCATTAGGCGGCTGGCGACCAGGGCGCCGGTTAGGAACATGGTCAAGCCAACCACTACATAGATGGCTCGGCCGGTGGCAACGTAAACCAGCACTATAAAGAGGCCAAAGTAAAGCAGTGAGGTACCAAGGTCACGCTGCAGGATCAAAACCAACAGGCTGGCCGCCCAAATAACCAGGATTGGGCCCAATTCGCGGGCTCGCGGGATGCGCATGCCCAGAATCTTGCGGCCAGTAAGGGCCAGAGATTCGCGGCGGGTAACCAGGTAGCCGGCAAAGAATACGGTCAGGGCAATCTTGGCAAGCTCACCAGGCTGGAAGGTGAACGGGCCAATGCCAATCCACAGGCGAGCGCCGTTGATGCTTCGGCCAATGAACGGCAGGCTTGGCGCAAGCAACAGCGCGATACCAATCAACATTGATACGTATACGTAGCGGCGCAGGAAAAGGTGCGACGGCACGTAAATGATCACGATTGCGGCTACGGCCATAGCAATCATGGTCCACACAATTTGCTTCACACCAAAAAGTTCTGTGCCGTTGTTGGCGATAGTGCCAAGATCAAGGCGATAAATCATGCTGAGCCCAAGTGTGTTTAGCACAACTGCGATCGGCAAAATCATTGCGTCAGCTTCGCTGGCACGTCGACGCAGAATAAAGTGAATCGCAAACGCAAACACTGTTGGTGGAACCCAGTACAGCAAAAGTTCCGGAGTAAGAATTTCCAACACCGATAGCTGAATCTGCGCAAGCTCAAATGCGTAAAGGCCAACCGCAAACAACAGCAATAAGAATTCAATGTTGCGGTTGCGCGGAATTACTCGAACGATTTTAGGAAGGCTGATGCTTGCGGTGTCTGTCATTTCTTTGCACCACTTTCAAGAAGTTTGACGATTCGTTCTGCATCTTGTAGCGACTCGGCACTAATGGTGCGTTCAACCAAGTTAAGTTGGTAAGAGTTCAAGTCGGAAAGAACAAGATCGGTGTCTTTGTATGGTGATGAAAGTCGCAACGGACCAAGTGCTTCCTTCACACCTTTGAAAATAACTACCTTGTCGTTTTGCGCACCAATGTAGTAGCGGTGCTGAGTGAAGTCGTAGGCCCAAAGAATTCCGCCAACCACAAGCGCCATCATTGCAAGCAGTGTGATCAACTGACGAATTCGACGCCACCAAATACGACGCTTAGTTTCGCGCAAGAATTTTTCTAGGTAATCGTCCGAGCCAGGTAGGTAGCTCTCGGCATCGTCAACCTTGCGCAAAAGCTCAAATAGGTTAAGCGGGTTAAGTATCTTAAGAGTGCGGCTGCCCTTGCGCTCTTCGATAACAACTTCGTTTGCTGCAGAACCTACAAAACGTGCGCTTGGTTCAAAATCTGTTTGCAGTGCCGAATCAATTACGTCAACTACAACAACGGTCACGTTGTCTGGTGCACCAAACTCAAGTGCCTCGCCAACTAGTAGCTCGGTGGCTTCCTTTGAATCCATCTTGCTAAGCAGAATGCGCTCGGCAATCTCTGGTGGTACCACCCCGGAAAGCCCGTCAGAACAAAGCAACCAGCGGTCTCCAGCCTTGGCGTCCATTGAGAAGGTGTCTACATCTGGGAATTCTTCAACGTCACCAAGCACGCGCATCAATACCGATCGACGTGGGTGAACCAATGCTTCTTCGGCTGTGATGCGACCGGTGTCTACAAGTCGTTGAACGAACGTGTGGTCGCTGGTGATCTGAGAAACTTCACCATCACGTGCAAGATAAATTCGTGAGTCGCCAATGTGACCAATCGTCACGCGATCGCGAGTAAAAACAATCCCACTGAAAGTGGTTCCAAGACCAGAAAGTTCTGGGTGCTGTTGTGCGGTTGAACCAAGAAGTGAGTTTGCTTCCCAAATCACATCAATCAGCGCTTTAGATGCTTCTTCAGTTGATTCGTAAACGCGATCAACGTTGGCAACTTTTTGTGTAGTGAGTGCAGAAGCAATGTCACCACCGGCGTGACCGCCCATGCCATCGGCAACGAAGAACAGGTTGTAACCGGCGTAACCAGAGTCCTGATTGCTTGCGCGAATGCGACCAATGTCGGATGCTGCGAAGCTAACAGTCTTGATTGCCACTTATTGAACCTTAGGCTCGCAACTCAAAAACAGTTTTGCCAACGCGAACCGGAGTATTAAGTTTCACAACAGCGGGTGTACCAACGCGTGAACCATCTAGGAAAGTTCCATTAGTTGAATTCAAATCCTGAATCAACCAGTCGTTGTTAATCAAAACAAGTTTTGCGTGGTGGGTTGATGCAAATTCATCATTAACAATCAGATCGGAATCTTCTGCACGACCAATAGTTAGCTCGCGACGATCAAGAGCAATGCTGTGTCCGGTGCGATCGCCTTCAATGATTACAAGTTTGGTTGCGTTACTTCCGTTTGGCTCCATGACAAGCGAACCAGGTGCATTCGGCGCTATGGGTGCTGAAACAACTTTTGGTGCATTTGCAGAAGCAACGCGGCTAACAACTTTTTGGCCAAACAAGTCCGCGCGGATTACAGAGATGATATTGAAGATGAAAATCCAAAGCACCACAACAAATCCGGTGCGGACAAGAAATAGCGCTAACTCACTCATTCACTTACCGCCATGTCGTTGTTGATTGTTCGCGCGACCACTTTAAACACAAAGGTATTGGTGCCAGCTTGAATTTGGGTGTCGCCTTGGATAGCGACTTCTGTGATTGGGCGGCCAGCAATTCGGGTTCCGTTTGTGCTCTTTAGATCTTTGGCGGCTGCGTTGCGCCCGTCCCAAATGATTGCAAAGTGCTGGCGGCTTAGGCCGGTGTCATGAATCTGGATGTCGGCGCTCACATCGCGGCCGATCGTGGTTTCGCCCACCTTCAGGATGAAGCGCTGGCCGTTGACCTCAAGGGTTGGAAGCCACTCGATTTCGTGGTTTTGAGTGTTTGATCTCACCAATACCTGGCCCAGGTTGAGGCTTGAGTCCTCGATTAGCTTGATGGCCAGGGCTGCTCCGAACTGAAAACCCTGCTTTTTAGCGTGTTTTGTGGCCAAATCGGTCAATTCGGTGATCAAAGAGTCGCCCAAGGCCGCCATCCGCTTGAAATCAGGGGTTGAGAGGCTCACGGTGAAGGTATTTGGGGCCAAAATGCGGTCTCGGCTCAGAATCGAGGCCTTTGAGTCCATTTCGGCACGAATGTGGCCGCTGATTTCTACTGGCTGGAGCTCCGATTTAAAGGTCTTAGTGAAAGCGCCGTTGACGACTCTTTCCAATCCTTTTTCGAAGTTATCCAAGAAGCCCATTCGAAAAGTTTACCTTCGCGAGCGGCGAGCATGGGGCTTCGGTAAACCGCGAGCCAGCGGTTTACGGCAACAGGCTCCGCGACGCTTGTGCGAGCAACCTGAGAGAACTCTGGCAACTCCGTAGGAGGGTCCTGAGTTTTCCGACTTGGCCGCCGAAAGTTTTCTAAATTGAAAGAGTTCCAATTCCTCCTAATTAGAACTCAACCAAAGGATCATCAAATGACCAAGAACTTCAAGCGCGGTGCAGTAATCGCAGCAGCTTCTGCTGCAGTGCTGTCAATGACCGTTGCTACTCCATCTTTTGCAAAGGGTCACGGCCCTCGCAACTTCCAGATTTCATCTTCTTCAGTTGGAACCACCGATCAGGTTCAGCGTCCAGCACCGGTAGCGCACATTCACGTATCGGTTCCGGTTTCAATCACTGCAATTCCATCAACCGTCACCAAGGTTGGTCAGATTGTTCGCGGCGCACAGTTCGTTGCTTACAAGTTGGCCGATGACGCAACTGCACTTCCTGCAACTCAGCCAACCACCGGCGGCAAGCCAGCAAAGGTTGAAGCTGAAGTTGGCACAGATAGCGTTGTGCGTTACTCACTAGAACTAGATGCACCTAAGACTGCTGGAACCGTGAAGCTTGCGGTTTACAACGCAGCAGGTGTTGGTGCATTCGTAACCGTGACTACCGACTCAGCTGGTGTTGCAACTGCAACGACTTCTGCATCGCTTACCGCCGCTTACGCTGAACCAACCAAGCCAGCGTTCGGCGAAGGTAAGTCTATGAAGGGTGATCGCGGTATGCACAAGGGCCGCATGGAACGCGGCGAGGGTCGCATGCCAATGGGTCGCGGTCCAATCGCACCACCAACCCCAGAACCATCTGTATAAAACTTTCTCATCGCAATTCCTCTCCTAAAAACACAAAAATCCCCTCCAAGCGCGGAGGGGATTTTTGTTTTAACTATTTCTTGTTTACCAAGTTTGGTATTTCACCGGAGTCTTCTTAGCAACTGTTTTGTTAACAACAACCTTGACGATTGGTTCAATTGCTTCGTTGATATCGGTGATGATTCCACAAACATTTGCCGCACGAGACAACGCAGTAGCGCGAGCTGATGCGGTATTGCTTGATGCGTAACCAACACACTTAGCCATGTCTGACTGCGCAATGATTCCCGCACGGTTTGTAATCGCACTCTTGATCGCCGCTGGTACCGCAACAGAGTTAGCGCTCTTGTAAGTAGCGGCAAGTGGGATCAGGTCAACCAGGTTTGAGTTCACCTGAGACGGTGCAACCTTAACTCCTGCTACATCAACCACGGTGCCATCGGCCATTGTGAACTTAAGATCGCCCGATGTTGCACCTGCAGGCAACTTGATTGCGGTACCTGACTTTGTGGTTGTTACGGTAACCGCAACCCCATTCAAAGTGACGGTCTTAATGTCAGTTGGCTTTACGTCCTTCAAAACCAACTTGCCGCTACCAGCAGTAAAACCAGTTGCAAGCTTTGGTGCAAGTGAGTTCAGGATTGGTGCCTGCAATGCAGGTACTGGTGCAACGTAGCGTTCAACTGTTGCAGTCGATGCCTGCGCTGTTTCAGTAACGGGACTAGTTGCACTAACTCTCCAGGTTCCATTTATGCTTTCGTAAACAGCAATGTGCTTGGTATTGAGAGCTGCGCTAGCTACTGTCACAGTTCCATTGGCGCTACTAACCCATTTATATGCAGTTGCAGGAATTGAGAGAGTGCTTGTTTTGATCCAGGTTGAGTAACTTGGGGAAGTGCCTGAAACGTCAGTTGCGGCAATTGGCCCACAGTCTGCAGCGGGCCCACCGCTTGTACCTGAATCAGCATTGTGACTACTGTCACAGAACAACCAGAGGAAACTGATTGTTGGAGTTGAACTATCAGATGCAGTCCATGTTCCTGCGGTATAAGTTGCAACACCGCCGGTCATGCTGAAAGTTGCTGCAACTGTGTTTGTGTAGGTAACAACTTGCTGTGCCGCCACTGCTGCGGTGGATGCTGAAATCCACTCCGGTGTTCCGGAGACCGCCATCCAGCTAACGACCGATGAAATGTACTTACCCTGGTCTGCCTGGACAAGAGTGTAAGTCGAACTCATCGCACCACTGATTGCAGTACATCCCGACGGGTTTCCGGCAGGCCCGCCACTTCTTTGTTGCGCTGTTACCGCAGAGTTACATCTAAGCCATCCGTACATCGCGGTACCAGATTCGCTCCAACTTCCGCTGGTTGAGGTAATTGCGCTGCCTACTGCAGCAGTACCACTGACAACTGGTGCCGCTGTGTTTGTTGGCATCGCTTGTGCCGGCTGAGCAGCAATTAGAGAACCGCCGATGGCAAGCACCAGGCTTGCTACGACAGACGTAGTTTTAGAAAGAAATGTTTTTGGGTTCATGAAACCCATTTAAATAGATGTCCGGACTTTGTCCGGATTAATCTTCGGCCTAACCGAAGATTTAACCAACTTGCTCTGCGTGGCGCTTTCCGCGAGTGTGAGTTGCCTTGTGCTCTAGGTGCTTAGGGTCTGCGTAGCAGGTATCGCAAAGCAAAATCAGATCCTTGCAACCAACATGTGAACAGTTGCGGAACTGGTTGGTGGCGCCGCCACAACCCTCACACTCACCAATTACCTTGGCCTCATCGCTGAAGTCCTGAACCATGCGGTCATCAAAGATGTAGAGCGAGCCTTCCCAAAGGCCAGAATCCTTGAATTTCTCGCCGTAGCGAACGATTCCACCATCGATTTGATATACCTCTTTAAAGCCACGGTTGATCATCACCGCAGACAAGATCTCGCAACGAATACCGCCGGTGCAGTAGGTGACGATTGGCTTGTCTTTTAGGTGGTCGTACTTGCCGCTTTCAAGCTCGGCAACAAAGTCATGTGAGGTCTGAACATCAGGCACAATCGCATTCTTGAACTTGCCAATTCGGGCCTCAAAAGCGTTGCGGCCGTCAAAAAAGACCACTTCATCGCCACGCTCTTCAACCAGCTTGTTCACGGCCGCAGGCTTGAGGTGCTTGCCACCATTGGTAATGCCAGACTTTTCGACGGTAATTTCATCGGGTGTCGTAAAGGCCACTAGCTCATTACGATTTTTCACCGATAGGCGAGGGAAGTCATTGCCGGTGCCATCTGACCACTTGAAGTCAATCTTGCCGAAACCCGGGAACTCCTTGGTTGCACGCACGTACTTCTTAAGATCAGACATGTTGCCACCCAGGGTGCCGTTGATGCCGTGCTTAGAAACGATGATGCGACCCTTTAGATTGAGCGACTCACACAGAGTCTTCTGCCACAGTTTGAGGGCAATTGGGTCGGCAACCGGCGCAAAGCCGTAGTACAAAATGATTTTTTGGAGCTCCATAGGGCCAATTCTACCGATGGGGTGGGTGGCGGGCTAGTGGCAGTCCGGTCCGGAATTTGGCTACAGATGTGCGATTTAGGATTGTGGAATGAGCATGAAGCCAGGCATTGAAGAAACCTCTTTTGACCACTCGATTCGCGTGCAGGACGACCTATTCCGCCACGTAAACGGCAAGTGGTTTGCCGAGACCGCGATTCCTGAAGACAAGAGCATGTATGGCTCATTCCACATGCTTGCCGATGATGCCGAAGCCGCGGTCAAGGAGATCCTTCTTGAAGCTTCAGAGGCAGCCGGCGCAGGTAGGGCTGTTCCCGGAAGCCCAGAGCAGCAAATCGGTGATCTTTATGCCTCTTTTATGGATGAAGAACGCGCCAACGAACTAGGTGCTGCCCCAATCGCCGCCGAACTAAATCTGATCAAACACCTGACCACGCTTGATGAAGCCACCAAGTTGATGGGCGAGTTCTCGAAGGCGGGCATTGGCGGGCTGTTTGGTTCATACGTAGACAACGACCCGGGCAACCCAAACCGCTACCTAGTGAATCTGTATCAGGGCGGAATTGGTTTGCCAGACGAGGCCTACTACCGCGAAGAGAAGCACCAAGAAATTCGCGATGCCTACGTGCCACACATCACTCAGATGTTGATTCTTGCCGGTTGGAATAACACCGATGCCGAGTCGGCCGCACACAAGATCTTCGAATTCGAAACCGCGCTCGCCGCAGTGCACTGGAACAATGTTGATTCACGCGACGCCGAGAAAACTTACAACCTGGTTGCGTTTGATGATTTGCAAGCCGCAACAAAAACTTTTGACTGGTCACTTTGGTTAGCCGGTGCAGAACTTGAGCGCAAGGTTCTTGAAGAATCTGTTGTGATGATGCCTTCGTTCTTTGAAGGGCTCGAAAATATTTACAAGCAAGAGAACCTTGAGACCATCAAGCTCTGGATGGCTTGGAAAGTTATTAGTTCAGCAGCAAGTTTGTTGAGCGATGATTTTGTAAATGAACGCTTTGCGTTTTACGGAACCAAGTTGACTGGCGCTCCAGTTAATCGTGCGCGCTGGAAGCGTGCAGTTTCTTTGGTCGAGGGTTCACTTGGCGAAGTTATCGGTCAGATTTATGTAGCGAAGCACTTTCCGATGGAAGCCAAGCACCGCATGGACGAATTGGTTAGCTACCTGATTGAGGCATACCGCCAGAGCATTCTTGAAATTGATTGGATGAGCGAAGAGACCAAGAAGAAAGCTTTGGTGAAGCTAGACAAGTTCACACCTAAGATTGGTTTTCCAGATAAGTGGAAAGACTATTCATCGCTTGTGATTAAGCGCGATGATTTGGTTGGAAACGTGCGCCGCGCAAATGCGTTGGAACACGAGCGCGAGGCCGCGAAGATTGGTGCACCGCTAGATCGTGACGAATGGTTCATGACTCCACAGACCGTGAACGCCTATTACAACCCGGGCTTCAATGAGATCGTGTTCCCGGCCGCAATTTTGCAGCCACCGTTCTTCTCGCTAGAAAACGACGACGCAATTAACTTTGGCGCTATTGGTGCGGTGATTGGACACGAGATTGGGCACGGTTTTGATGACCAGGGTTCAAAGTATGACGGCGATGGCGCGCTGCAATCATGGTGGACCGATGCCGACCGCGCAGCATTTGAGGCTCGCACCAAGAAGCTGATTGATCAATACAACGAACTTTCACCGGCACAACTTGGCGATGAGCACAAAGTAAATGGTGAGCTGACCATTGGTGAAAATATCGGTGACCTTGGCGGACTTGGCATTGCATACAAGGCGTACTTGCTTTCGCTAAAGGGCGCCGAGGCACCTGTGATTGATGGCCGTACCGCGGCGCAAAGATTCTTTATTGCATGGAGTCAGTCGTGGCGCGCGATTGGCCGCGACGAGATGGTGTTGCAGCGTTTGGCAACAGACCCGCACTCACCACCAGAATTCCGTTGCAACCAAATCGTGCGCAACATTGATGTGTTCTATGAAGCATTCAACGTTCAACCAGGCGACAAGCTTTGGTTGGACCCAAGTGAGCGAGTGGTGATCTGGTAAATGAATCTTTGGCTTCGACTAATTTACGAAATACTTACCTGGCGTCTGCGCACCCGCGAAGACTGGCACGCCGTTGGTCGCCGCACTTTCCGTGTTTGGCCTAGTGACCTAGACATCTACAAGCACATGAACAACGGAGTTTTCTTAACACTTATGGATGTGAGCCGCTACGACCTTGCGCTGCGTTCTGGCACCTGGAAGAAGTGGAAGAAGTTGGGTTGGTATCCGGTAGTAGTTGCCGAGACCGTAACTTTCAGAAAATCTCTTATGCCATGGCAGTCGTTTGATATTGAGTCAAAGGTGATTGGCTGGGACGATCAGGCGTTCTATTTTGAACAGCGATTTGTGGTTGGCAATGAGATTTACACAAAGGCCGTTGTGAAGATTAGATTCCTTAAGCGTTCGCGCGGAATTCTGAGTCCGGAAGAAGTTCTTACTGGAATAGGCGACGTCAATGTCGTTAGCCCTCAATTACCTGATTGGGTAAAGACTTGGAGCGCCAGCACAGCCCTGCCAAAGGGTAAAGAGCCGGCGCCAAGTACTTGGGATTAAATGTCACGCATAGGGCTAACCTAAAGACATGGCACTTGAGCGCCCCAACTTTGAAGTCATCCAAAAAGCTGATGACGTTGAAATTCGTGATTACGCGCCTTACCAAGTAGCCAGCTGCGATGTTTCAGACATTGAGGACCTTCGTCAGGCATCTAGTTACGGATTCCAGTACCTGTTCAACTACATCAGCGGTCAGAACGCGAAGGCGCAAAAGATAGCGATGACAGTTCCGGTTCAGCAAAAGCCAAGTGCCGGTGGTTGGCGAATCTCATTTGTGGTGCCCAGTGATGTGACAAATTCTGGGGCACCGCTGCCAAAGTCAAGTCGAGTTGAAATCGAAGACGTTCCGGGCGGCTTAGTTGCCGCGCTTACGTATCGGGGTCTTTGGAACTCCAAGAAGTTTGCCGAATTGCAGGGTGAATTAATAGCCAAGATTTCTGAGCTTGGGTTTCAACCAGTTGGCGAGGCATTCAGCGCGGTTTACAACCCACCGTTTACACCACCGATATTGCGCCACAACGAGATCCTGATTCGCGTAAAGAAAGCGGCCGGCCGTGCAAAATAACCCAGTTATCGCCGGTCTGCAATCGCGACCGGGTCATGACGGTAAGCCACCACTTTGTTTGGTTACCGGAGCCAACGGTTACATTGGCGGACGACTTGTTCCCGAGCTACTTGCCATGGGATATCGCGTGCGAGTGCTGGCGCGAAACTCCAGCAGAGTTGCACAACACATTTGGGCTGATCAAGTTGAGATTGTTGACGGTGATGCAACCAACACAAATGCACTGGCTGCTGCACTGAATGGGGTTGATGTTGCCTACTACTTGATTCACTCGCTTATGCTCAAAGCAGATTTTGAAGCAGATGAAATCAAGACCGCAAAAATATTTTCTCAAGTTGCCAAAGAGCAAGATGTAAAGCGAATTATTTATCTTGGTGGAATCATCAACGATGACCACGATCTGTCTGCACACATGAGTGCACGTAGCGGAACCGGTGAGGTGCTTCGCAACTCCGGAGTGCCTACGATTGAGCTTCGTGCCGGAGTTGTTATCGGTTCCGGATCTGCATCGTTTGAAATGTTGCGAAACCTAACCGAGCGACTTCCGTTTATGGTTACCCCAAAGTGGTTGAAGAATCGCATTCAACCAATTGCGGTTCGCGATGTGCTTCGTTACCTGGTTGGTGCGGCGAGTATTCCAAGTGAGATCAGCGGTGTCTTTGATGTTGGTGGGCCTGAGGTGTTCACCTATCTAGAAATGATGCAGCGCTACGCGGCTGCAGCCGGATTGCGCAAGCGAATCATCATTCCACTTCCGGTGTTAACACCAAGACTTTCAAGTGGTTGGGTTGGCCTGGTAACTCCAGTGCCTTATACACTTGCTCGCCGGTTGGTTGAAAGTTTGAAGCACGAGGTAATTGCCAGGCCGTCAAAAATCAACGAATACATTCCTTTGCCTGAAGGCGGCCTAACGCCATTTGCACAGGCAGTTAAGTTGGCGCTGGTGAAGATTAAAGACGCTCGCGTTGAGACCAGATGGTCTGGCGCATCAATTCCTGGGGCGCCAAGTGATCCGCTACCAACTGACCCAGATTGGGCCGGTGGTTCGCTGTATCGAGATGTTCGCACTGTGCGAAGTCACGATGATTCGCTAGAAGTATGGAAACGCATCGAATCTATCGGTGGTGACAATGGTTATTCCACTGCTACCTGGGCCTGGCAGCTACGTGGGTTTGCCGACCGTTTGGTTGGTGGAGTTGGGCTTCGCCGCGGGCGCCGTGACCCGAACAAGCTGATCGTTGGAGATGCTGTTGATTTTTGGCGCGTAGAAGAGATGATTCCGGGCAAATTGCTGAGGCTGCGAGCCGAGATGAAGATGCCTGGGTTGGCCTGGTTGGAATTTGCGTTGACTCTTGATGAAGACACTGGTGAATCAGTTGTCACACAAACTGCAACTTACGCGCCCAAAGGTCTTTGGGGTCACCTTTACTGGTGGCTGGTGTTCCCAATGCACGGCATTGTGTTTCCATCAATGGCTAAGTCTGTGCTTAGGGGCAGGCGCTAATCACTTGGCGAATAGCTGGGCAAAGTTATCGGTGGCGGCTAGATCACCGTTGGCCAAAATAAACAGAGCCTCGATGCCAGGCGCGGCATTGAGTAGCGCGATTCCGCGCTGACCAGCCGCGAAGGCAGCGGTTGCCCAAACATCCGCGGTCACAAGGTCTTCGGCAACAACGCTCACCTGAACCAAGTCTGTAGGCGCTGCTTTACCGGCCGCCTTTGGATTCCAAATGTGTTCACCGCGTTCGGCAGAACCACTTGTTGCCATTGCTCGGAACTTGGTGTTTTTCAAATCAATCACGGTGAGCACACCGGCATCTGGTGAGGCGATTGAAATTGGCTTAGAAATTGCAATTCGCCATTCCTGGTCAACAGTCAGATCATCGCTTAGCCAAACATCACCGCCGGCGTTCATGGTGAAGTCTTTGATGTCTGCTTGCAAAATATATTCAGCCGCGCGTTTTGCAGCCCAAGTTTTTACAACACCGGATGGGTCAAAAGTGTTTTGTGGAGTCATTGCGCTAAACCAACCATCGGTGCGCTTTTCCCATTGGTCACAAGCTTCCCAAATTTCGCCAACTACTGGCGGGCAATCTGCAACGCGAGTTTCACCGCGCGCAAGTTGTGAAAGTGGGGACTCTGGTTTGTAAAGACTAAAAGTGCGATCGGCTTCATGCAGAATTTCACAAGCCTGAGTAATTACATTTTGTGTTTCGGCTTCGCGAAGAGTGCTGCGACCGGCAAAACGAAAAGCAGTACCCATGCAGTACTCAATGTGTTCAAAAC
>CAZWHL010000024.1:0-2515 GCA_964633625.1 uncultured Rhodoluna sp. | reverse complement strand
CTGCGACCGGCAAAACGAAAAGCAGTACCCATGCAGTACTCAATGTGTTCAAAACTCTGTGACATTTTTACTTAAGTTTTGAAAGTGCGTTCGATAGTGCTTGCTTGTATGCCTCTGTAATAAATGTGGCACCCGATAAATTGCCAAAGTTTGCACTCTGTGCCTTGATTGCTTCTTGATTCAGCAATGGCACAGCGCCCTCCCAACCACGCGAAGTGGTCGCTTGCAGTTCGGTAATTTTTTCAATCTTGCCGGCGGTAGCCGTTACTTCAAGTTCAACGGTGCCGTATCGGTAATTGATTGCATCGCTCTTTACAGTTTGAGTTTTAGTTGCACCCGCGGCTGAGCCGCTGGTGTCAATTGCGGGGTTCAACCAAATTGCGTTGATGCCGAACGCGCCACCAATGCTGGTAGCAACCATGATGATTGTTGAAAGTACCCAAGGGCGCTTCTTGCTGAATTTGTTGTTGCCAGCTGTTTGGGATTTAGAACTTTGCAAGAGCTGACTCCAATGCTTGCTTGAACGCATCTGTGGTGTGAGTTGCACGCGAGATGTTGCCAAAGTTTGAACCCTGGGCGTCGATTGCTGCCTGGGCTAGCATGTCTGGCACAACTGCCCACTCGCCACCCTCAGTGCCACCAGAAATAATTGCCACGTTTGTGATCTTTGAACCGGTCTTAGTAACCGATATCTGCATCACACCTTGACGATTGTGCGCAACGTACGAAACCGCCGCGCTGGTTTTGGTGACGCTAGCCGCGCTTGCGTTTGCAGTCTTGGTTGGCGTAGGGGTTGGGGTAGCCGACTTGGTAGGCGAAGCCGTTGCCTTGGTTGCTGATGCACCGGCAGTTGATGTGGCAGTAGGACTAGCTGTGGCCTCTGGCATTGAGGTGGAAGGGGTCGGCGAGGTGGTGGGTGATGCCGAGGTATCGGTGTTGGCCAACGGGGTGCCAACGCTCAAGCCGGTTTCGGCAGCCTGACCTAACGACCAAGAGGTCGCCAGAACGCCAAGGCTGATCACGCCAACGATGTTTTTAGTTACTTTTCTCACCAGGCGTACTCCTCTGAGTGAATGTTGTCTATCGGCGTACCGGCCTTGCGCACCGATTTAATTACTGATTCGGTCCAAGCTTGAGGTCCACAGATGTAGACGTCAGCTTCGGAAACGTGTGGGGCCATGATGGTTAGTCGAGCGGTGTCTGGATTGTTTGAACCGTCGTTGTTCAACCAAGAATTCTTTGCACCTCGTGGTCCTTCAACGACGTGCAACGGGAATCCGCGTCGACGACAGATCTCACGAATCTCGGCAAGCAGCGAAGCATCTTCTGCATTTCGCACTCGATAAATAACTGTGATGTCACCAGGGCGCGCAGCCATTGATTCGGCAAGAGTGCGAATTGGGGGAATACCAATACCGGATGCAATCAACACAACTTTTTCTTTTGTGCGGCGCTCTTCAGTAAACAAACCGTAAGGGCCCTCAATTGCTACCGGAGTTCCCGGCTTTAAGTTTTGCATCAACTTGGTGTCGTCACCGCGATCACCGATAGTGAATCGCAAGTACTCACCATTTGGTGCCGCAGAAATTGAAAATGGGTGAGGGCGCCACCACTGTGTAGGAGTCATGAAGCGCAAGAAGTAGAACTGACCAGAAACAGCCTCAATCTTTTTCAAGTGCTTACCGGTTAGGTAAAGCGAAGTTGTGTCTGAAGATTCGCGCACGCTTTGAGCTAACACTAGGCGCTTGCGATAAGACTTGCGCACCGGAATGATTACGCGGAACCAAAGCACGTTTAGGAAAACAAATAGGTAAAGCGAAACCCAAATAATTGTTTGCACTGGCTTGCCTGCGACGTCTGATCCGGTGCTAATTATGTGCGGCACTGCAACTGCAACAGAAATGTATGCAGTTAAGTGCACGAAGAACCATGATTCGTAACTCATTGCACGACGCGCAAAGTTAAGCGAGGTAACAACAACTACCAACATCAAAACAAATGCAACTGTTGCTAGCAGTAGGTCTTGAACGGTCATCAAAGAGAAAAGCTCATCAACTATATTTTTTCCGTCGTTGATTGCGTACTGAATTAGTGAAGCCAAGAAGTGGGCGCTGATGAAATACAAAACTGGCTTGCCAAGTTTTTTGTGAGTCACGGTTGCGCCATCGTGACCGTAGAACTTATCGATCCATGGAATACGCGCAATCAGGAGCATTTGAATAAGTAGCAGCGCGGTACCCAGCAAAGAGGTGATGCGGCTAATAGCACCTAGTGCCGAAGGCACATCGGTGATGCCTTTTAGGCCACCGTCAAGCAAGAACATAACCAGCACAGCCATCACGATTGACCAGGCGATTGTCTCGATGATGTCTTGGGCTCGCTTGATACGAACGATCTTGCGCTCACCAATGCGAACCGTCTTGTTTGGCTCTACCAGGCGCATTTGGGGTAGCTGTGCGTTGCTCATGGGGTTCAGTCTGGTTCTGAAGTCTGGGAGTTGGCTGGATTGACGCTG
>CAZWHL010000023.1:18737-24280 GCA_964633625.1 uncultured Rhodoluna sp. | reverse complement strand
GCGTTACCGCAAAAGACATCATTCTTGCCGTGATTGCAAAGATCGGCACCGGCGGTGGCCAGGGTTATGTACTCGAGTATCGGGGTTCAGCAATTCGTGCCCTGTCAATGGAAGCTCGCATGACTATTTGCAACATGTCGATTGAAGCGGGTGCGCGTGCCGGAATGGTTGCGCCAGATCAAATTACTTTCGACTACCTAAAGGGTCGTCCGCACGCGCCGCAGGGCACCGATTGGGATGCGGCGGTTGAATACTGGAAGACTTTGCCAACCGATGACGGTGCAAAGTTCGACGAAGAAGTTTTCTTGGATGCAAACACACTTGACCCGTTTGTGACCTGGGGAACCAACCCTGGTCAGGGTGTGAGTTTGCTTGACGTTGTGCCAAACCCGGAAGAAATTGCAGATCCAAACGAGAAGGCAGCCGCCGAGCGCGCACTTGAATATATGGATCTAACTCCGGGCACCAAGATGAAAGACATCAAGGTTGACACCGTGTTCCTTGGTTCTTGCACCAACTCGCGTATCGAAGATCTTCGTGCCGCTGCCGAAATTATTCAGGGCAAGCAAAAAGCTGATGGTGTGCGTTTCATGGTGGTGCCTGGTTCTGCTCGCGTGCGTTTGCAAGCAGAGGCAGAGGGCCTAGACAAAATTTTTAAAGACTTTGGTGCCGAGTGGCGCTTCGCCGGTTGCTCAATGTGTTTGGGCATGAACCCAGACCAGCTTGCACCGGGCGAGCGGGCAGCATCAACTTCTAATCGCAACTTTGAAGGACGACAAGGTAAGGGTGCACGCACTCACTTGGTCTCGCCACTGGTAGCTGCAGCAACAGCAATTCGCGGAACACTGTCTTCTCCAGCAGACCTGCTTGAAAATTCAACCAAGGAGGGAGCGCACTAATGGAAAAGTTTGAAATCTTCACCGGAGTTGCTGTTCCACTTCGTCGTTCGAATGTAGACACCGATCAGATTATCCCTGCCGTCTACCTAAAGCGCATCACTAAGACCGGATTCGAGGATGCACTGTTCTCTGCTTGGCGAAATGATCCAGAATTTGTTTTGAATCAGGAAGCCTATAAAAACGGTCAGGTGCTAGTCGCAGGGCCGGACTTTGGTACCGGTTCTTCACGCGAGCATGCGGTTTGGGCCCTTCGCGATTACGGTTTCAAAGCTGTTTTCTCAAGCAAGTTCGCCGACATCTTCCGTGGTAACTCTGGCAAACAGGGCTTAGTTACCGGTGTTATCAGTGAGGCCGACACTGAAAAACTTTGGCAAGCAATTGAAGCCAACCCGGGCGTATCAATTACCGTGAATCTGATTGATCAGACCGCGAGTATTGGTGACTTGATCGTGCACTTTGACATCGACGAATACACCAAGTGGCGTTTGCTTGAAGGCCTAGACGACATTGGCCTGACTCTTCGTGACGAACAAGCCATCTCAGATTTCGAAGCCAAGCGCGAAGCCTGGCGCCCAAAGACCCTACCGGCTAGGAACTAATCATGAGTCAAATCACAGTCACCGGTGGCAAGCCACTTAAGGGTCGCGTTGATCTAAAGGGTGCCAAGAACCTAGTTACCAAGGCTATGGTTGCGGCGCTGCTGGGGGATAGCCCAAGCGTTCTAAAAGATGTTCCGTTTATCAGCGACGTTGAAATCGTTTCGCGTTTGCTTCAGCTGCACGGTGTGAAGATTGAGCACACCAATGACGGTGTGATGTCACTAGACCCAAGCAACGTTGCATCTGCTCGCATGATTGACATCGATGCACACGCCGGTTCATCACGTATTCCAATTCTTTTCTGTGGTCCTTTGCTGCATCGTTTAGGCGAAGCGTTTATTCCAGGTCTTGGTGGTTGCCACATTGGCGACCGCCCAATTGATTACCACTTTGAAGTACTGCGTAACTTTGGTGCGGTTATTGAAGAACTTGAAAACGGAACTCGACTTTCTGCACCAAAGGGACTGAAGGGCGCCAAGATTTCATTGCCTTACCCATCGGTTGGTGCAACCGAGCAGGTATTGCTGACCGCAACTCGTGCCGAGGGTGTAACTGAACTTTCTGGAGCGGCAATTGAGCCAGAGATCATGGATCTAATTGCAATCTTGCAAAAGATGGGCGCAATCATTTCTGTAGACACCGATCGCGTAATTCGCATCGAGGGCGTTAAAGAACTTTCTGGTTACAACCACCGCGCACTGTTTGATCGCAACGAGGCAGCTTCTTGGGCCTGTGCCGCACTGGCAACAAACGGTGACATTTTTGTTGGCGGTGCACGTCAGCAAGAAATGACAACTTTCCTGAACGTGTTCCGCAAAGTTGGTGGCGCGTTTGAAATTCAAGATGATGGCATTCGTTTCTTCCACCCGGGTGGCGACCTTAAGCCAGTTGTGCTTGAGACAGATGTTCACCCTGGTTTTATGACCGACTGGCAGCAGCCACTTGTGGTTGCGCTTACCCAGGCAAAGGGTCTTTCAATCATTCACGAGACCGTTTACGAAAACAGATTCGGTTTCACCGAAGCCCTTGTGCAAATGGGTGCACAGATTCAGATTTACCGTGAGTGTCTTGGTGGCACCGCTTGCCGATTCGGTCAACGCAACTTCAACCACTCAGCGGTAATCTCTGGCCCAACTCCTTTGCATGCCGCAGATATTCGAGTACCTGACTTGCGCGGTGGATTCAGCCACATGGTTGCTGCGCTTGCTGCCAGGGGAACTTCAAACGTGACAAACGTTCAGTTGATCTCACGTGGCTACGAGCACTTTCTGCAAAAACTTACCGACCTCGGCGCTGACTTCACTTACAGCGAGTAATTCCATGGCCAAGCCAAAAAAGGAACTACCAATGCCGAAGATCAATTCTTCGGAACGCCACTTTGTGCTTGCGTTAGTCGCGACGATATTGATCCCAATTGTGCGCTTGCTTTTCGTGGTCAAGCCAAAGGGAATTGAGAAACTCCCAAAGCACGGCTCATATATTTTGGTGGCCAATCACGTGACTAACGTGGACGCACTCGCTATGGCCTATTTGGTTTACGTGCAACTTAAGCGTGCACCGCACTTCTTGGCTAAAGAGGGGCTATTCCGGGTGCCGGTTATCGGTGCAATTCTTCGCGCTGCAGGGCAGATTCCGGTTTACCGATCAGGTCACCGCAATGACACCCCGCTGAAAGCTGCGCACGCATACCTAGAGGCGGGCCACACGATTGCGATTTTTCCAGAGGGCACTTTGACTCGCAGTCCAGAACTTTGGCCAATGCGTGGCAAGTCCGGCGCTATTCGCTTGGCGCTGGAAACCGGTGTCCCGGTTTATCCGGTGGGGCAGTGGGGCAGCGAGCAGATCTTGCCGCAGTACGGAAGCAAATTCCGTCCGGGTTTCTGGAAGCCGGTGAATATGATCATTGGCGACGAGATTGATTTGAGCAGCTTCCGTAAGCGTCAACTTAATCCGGACGAGCTAAACCAGGCCACCAAAGTTGTGATGCAGACTATTACTGAACTAGTCGAAGAACTTCGCGGCGAAAAAGCTCCGCTGGAACTTTGGGATCCAGCAAAGGCCGGCCAAACAACCAGCGGCAACTTCAAGAAGGCGAGTAAGTAACTATGGCAAAAATCGCAGTAATGGGTGCCGGTAGTTGGGGCACCACTTTCGCAAAAGTTCTTGCCGACAACTCTGCAAATCAGGTAATGCTTTGGGCTCGTCGCCCCGACGTTGCCGATGAAATTAACACCGATAACCGCAACGGTGACTACTTGCCTGGCATTGCATTGCCAAAATCCTTGACTGCATCAACGGATGTTTCCGAAGTACTAGCCGGAGCTACTCAGGTTTATATTTCTGTTCCCTCACAGTCGCTGCGCGCAAATCTTGAAGAGTGGGGTTCACTGCTTCCAAAAGACGCAATCATCGTGAGTCTGATGAAAGGCGTTGAGAAGGATTCCGGCCTTCGAATGAGCGAGGTAATCGAGCAGGTTGCTGAAATTTCTGCCGAAAAGATTTGCGTGGTTTCCGGCCCAAACCTTTCGCTAGAAATTGCCGCCGAGGAACCAACTGCATCGGTAGCGTCAAGCATCAGTGAAGAAACTCGTACCGCTGTCGCCGAGGCAGCCAGCAACGAATACTTCACCACCTTCACCAACGAGGACGTGATTGGCACCGAGTTCGGCGGAATCTTGAAAAACCTAATCGCGGTTGCAATTGGCATCGTGAACGGTGTTGGCTATGGGCAGAACACCAAGGCATCAATCATGACTCGCGGCCTTGCCGAGTTAACACGTTTTGCCGTCGCCTATGGTGCCGAAGAAAAGACAATGGTTGGGCTAGCCGGTCTTGGTGACTTGATCGCCACGTCTGAATCCTCTCTCTCTCGAAACCACAAAGCCGGTGAAATGCTAGGTAAGGGGTACACCTTGCGCGAAGTTCAGCGTCGTATGGCACAGACCGCAGAGGGTCTGTCATCGGTAGCCCCGATTCTTCAGTTAGCCAAGGCCAAGCACGTTTCAATGCCAATCGTTGAGCAAGTGCAGTTGGTGCTCGAGGGCAAGATGAAACCACGCGACATTGCTCCGCACCTTACTCACGCCGCCGATGGCCCGGTAGACGAATAGCAGCGAAAAATAAAATCAATGGCAAAGCTAAACGTTGCACTGCTTTTTGGCGGGCCTTCATCTGAGCATGAGATTTCTTGTGCCACTGCCGCGGGTGTTATGGGTGCTATCGATCGCAACAAATACAACTTGATTCCGATTGGCATTACCAAGAGTGGTCAGTGGATCGTTGCCGAAGATAATGCCGCAAAGTGGGCGCTGCGCAAGGGTAACTTGGCAACCGTTGAACCAAATGGCACCAAGGTTGAATTTGCCACCGATGGCTCTCGCGACCTGTTTGCAACCGATGCAGCCGGCATTCGAACCTCGCTTGGTGTGATCGACGTTGTATTTCCGGTGCTACACGGTCCATACGGCGAAGATGGCACACTGCAGCGAGAGCTTGAGGTAATTGGTGTTGCCTATGTTGGAAATGGCGTCCTAGCCAGCGAACGCGGCATGGACAAAGAACTCTCCAAAGATGCATTTCTTGCTGCCGGTGTGCCGGCAACGCCGCACGTGGTAATCCATCAGGCTGATTGGTTGCGTGACTCAGCTTCGACACTGGAAGAAGTGCAGAAGTTGGGTAGCGTTCCATATTTCGTAAAGCCAGCTCGTGCCGGTTCATCAAAGGGTGTTAGCAAGGTTAAAGCAATTGCCGATTTTGCCACTGCGGTAGATGTTGCTTTTCAAGAAGACAACAAGGTGGTTGTTGAATGTGGCATCGATGGCCGTGAAGTAGAGGTTGCCGTTCTGCAGGGCCGAAACGGTTCATCACCGCGTGTTTCTGTTGCCGGTGAAATCATCGTGACCGGTCGTGACTTTTACGACTTTGATGCCAAGTACCAAGATGAGGATTCAGTTCAGTTGATAATTCCTGCCAAGATCACCGATGCCGAATTACATGAAATGCAGCAACTTGCAGCAAAGGCATTCGATGCTCTTGGGTGTGAGGG
>CAZWHL010000023.1:8847-18637 GCA_964633625.1 uncultured Rhodoluna sp. | reverse complement strand
GCTTCGGCCATCGCGTCAAGCGCGGTAACGCCAGCTACAGATTTTGAATCCACGATCACCTCCGTCGCAGGGCTGCGCCCAAAAGTGATAAACCGGTAACTTGGCGATTTGCTGTCGTCAACCACCCAGTCAATTCCGCTGGCAGTAACGCAAGGCAAACTACTTACGTTCACCGGTTCAAGACCGCATCGCAAAATCACGGTGCTTGGGTTTCCCCAGGCACCCGTTGCCTGTGCATTAGTGGTGCGTTTTGTTTGATCTCCAACAACATCGGGCAGGCGAACCGTGATCTCGGCGCAAGCCGGGTGATTGGCTAGTGGAGCAGCCTCCAAATTTACGGTGGCGGTGCAGCCGCTAATCCCAATGGTTAGCGCCGTTCCGGCAACTACTAGGGCACCTGTTCGCAAAATTTGGCGGGACTTGAAAATCTTCATCTCCAACAGGCTACCTTTGTTATGTGCCCATTGCAGAAACCATCAGTTCACTAGGCGAGAACGAAAGCCTAAAGCGCACGATTGCGCGTCTAAATGTTTCTGAGCACGCACTGGTTGGCCCAGGCGATGATTCAGCTGTGATCGCTGCACCTGATGGCCGATTCGTGGTCACCACAGACACCCTTGTTGAAGACCATGATTTCAAACTTGATTGGTCAACCGGTTACGACCTTGGCTGGAAGGCAGTGGCCAGTAACATCGCAGACGTTGCCGCAATGGGCGCAGTACCAACTTCGCTTGTGGTGGCAGTAACTGCACCAGGTCACACTCAAGTTTCTTGGCTAGAGACTTTTGCCGATGGTCTGCGCGATGCCTGCACGCAACTGGCTCCGGGTTGCGGAGTAGTAGGTGGCGACCTGGCGGCCAGCGATCAGGTCATGATCTCGGTTGCCGCTCATGGTTCACTTCAGGGTCGAGAACCGGTATTGCGATCAGGTGCTCAGGTTGGTGACGTTGTTGCAGTTGCCGGAACTCTTGGTCGCGCCGCCGCCGGCCTGGCGTTGTTGCAAAGCGCAAACACCGATGCAATCGCAGCCTACGACGATTGGGTGAATGTGCAGCGCAGGCCTCAGCCGCCAATCAAGGCTGGCGTTGAGGCGGCTGTTGCCGGTGCAACTTCAATGCTTGATCTTTCCGATGGCCTAGCAAAAGATGCCGCACGAATTGCCAAAGCATCAAGCGTGACAATTCAGATTGATCCACTTATGCTGCAGGGCTTTGAAGCAGTTATCGAAGAAGCAGCACGAGCGATTAACGCAAACGCAGCCGACTGGGTAATCGGTGGCGGCGAAGATCACTCGCTACTGGCAACCTTCCCAAATGAAGCAACGCTGCCTCGCGCATTCAAAGCCATTGGTGTGGTCTTGCCACAGGGTGCCGGACCGGTAATGCTTGGCGCTAACGCGCTGCCAGAAAAAGGTTGGGATTCAGTAACCGGTTAGCTGTGCCGTTGAATTTCGCTTGCGATTTTCAACCATGTAGCAGCGAATTCAGCACGATGCCATCGCCCTTGCGCGGTAGAACTTCAACTCGACCAGTAACTGAGTTTCGACGGAACAAAAGATTCGGCACACCAGAAAGATCAGCCGCCTTTGCGGTGCGTTCGCCGTCGCCATCGATGATAGTCACCTTGGTTCCAGCGGTCACGTAAAGACCAGCTTCAACAACTGAATCATCACCAATTGAAATTCCAACACCAGAGTTGGCGCCAAGCAGTGCACGTGCGCCAATTTCAACTCGTTGCTTTCCGCCACCAGAAAGCGTTCCCATGATTGATGCGCCACCGCCGATGTCGGCGCCATCGCCAACCACAACGCCCTGAGAGATGCGACCCTCAACCATTGAGGTTCCCAAGGTGCCGGCATTAAAGTTCACAAAACCCTCGTGCATGATTGTGGTTCCAGGCGATAGGTGAGCTCCCAAACGAACTCGAGATGCATCAGCAATACGAACCTTCTTTGGAGTCACATAGTCAACTAGGCGAGGGAATTTGTCGATTGCGTAAACGCTAATTCCGGCGCGGGTAAGTGACGGACGAAGTTCATCAAGGTCATTGATGGCAACCGGACCAACATTGGTGAATGCCACGATCGGCAGGTTTGGAATTAGGCCTTCAAGATTGATGCTGTTTGGCTTTACCAAAAGCAAAGACAGCAGGTGCAGGCGCAGGTAGGCATCTGCGGTTGAGGTTACTGGCTCGGCCAAGTTGACCTCGGTACGCACAACCTGGGTGCTTACGCGGCGGCGGCTATCGGTTCCCACCATTGCATCAAGTTCTTTCGGTACAACCCACAGTGCGTCAGTCTTTGGAGCATCACCCAGCTGAGGGTTTGGAAATAGCACATCTAAAACGGTGCCATCGGCTGCGATGGTGGCGAGGCCGTGGCCCCAGGCATTGCTCTCTAAAAACGTCATGAGAACAAGGTTACAAGTTAGGCTCGTTTTATGGCCACAGCACCTCTAAACCTTGAAGCAGACGTTGTAGAACTCACTCGCGACATATGCGATATCGAATCTGTTTCGGGCAATGAAAAGCAATTGGCCGACGCCATTGAGGCAGCCCTAAAGCAGTATTCACACCTTGAGGTAATTCGCGACGGCGATGCCATCGTGGCCCGCACCAATTTGGGTCGCAATAATCGTGTAGTTATCGCCGGACACATCGATACCGTACCCGTGGCGAATAACCTTCCGGTGCAAATGCTCTCGATGGAACGTGAGCAAGTTTTGTATGGGCGTGGCACCGTTGACATGAAGGCTGGGGTAGCGGTTCAGCTGAAACTAGCAGCGACTCTTGCCGAACCAACCAGTGACGTCACCTGGATTTTCTACGATCACGAAGAAGTTGAAGCAACCAAGAACGGTCTTGGTCGCTTGGCTCGTAATCATCCCGAGTTACTTGATGCTTCTTTCGCAGTCTTGTGCGAACCAACCTCGGCCCAGGTCGAGGGTGGCTGCAACGGCACCATGCGAGTTGACCTAACCTTCAAGGGAGTCAAGGCACACTCGGCCAGGCCGTGGATGGGCAAGAATGCAATTCACGGAGCCGCCAAAGCCCTGGCAATTTTGTCCGATTACCAACCGGCAGAGATCGACGTTGATGGTTTGGTTTATCGCGAGAGTTTGAATGCGGTGATTATCGGTGGTGGAATCGCTACCAACGTGATTCCAGATGAATGCGTGATTACCGTGAATTATCGATTCGCTCCAAGCAAGTCGGCGGCTGATGCCGAGGCTCACCTGCGTGAGCTTTTTGCCGACATGGATTTGACCGTTGTGGATACGGCCGAGGGAGCTCGCCCGGGGCTTGACCGTCCCGAGGCTAAGGCCTTCGTTGCCGCCACCCAGACCCAGGCCCGCCCAAAGTATGGCTGGACCGATGTTGCCCGATTTAGTGCCCTGGGCATCCCAGCAGTGAATTTTGGCCCTGGTGACCCAAGTAAGGCCCATGCCGACGACGAAGCCGTTCCGGTGAACCAGATATACGCTTGTGAGAAGGCACTCAGGGCCTGGTTATCCGTGGGATAATAGAAATTCCGGCTAATTAGCCAGCAATTCAAGGAGTTTCTCAATGGCAGCAATGAAGCCACGTACCGGCGACGGACCAATGGAAGCCGAACGCGAGCCACGCGGTCTGATTATTCTTCGAGTGCCACTTGAAGGTGGCGGTCGACTAGTAGTTTCAGTCAACGACGAAGAGGCAAAGAACCTACACCAGGTGCTTGCCGGAGTAGTCAAGAAGTAATTCAAAAGAAAATCCCGATCAGCGATGATCGGGATTTTTTATTTAAACAGCCTTAAACCAGGTCACGCCAATCAACCTCATCTTCATCTTCGGCAACCACGATGGTGCCAGACGGAATAGCTGTTGGCAGAGTAATTAGTTCGGTTGGCGGGGCGAGATAGGTTGCCTCTTCACGACGATTGGCCAAGACATTGTTGATGTAATCGGTCACCGCCTCGTTCACTGGCACATCGTGACCCTGCTCTTCAGACATGTACCATCGGTGTTCTAGCACCTGGTGGTAAACCTCGGCTGGCTCAAGACGACCTGACATTTCACGAGGTATGGAAGTTACCACCGGTTCAAAACAGCGGCTCAACCATTCGTGCGCCAAAACTTCTTCATCGGCACCAGGGCGCGGATTATCGCGGCGGTACTGATCAAGATCGTTAAGCAGGCGGCGGGCTTGATTCTCTTCGACATCCAAGCCAGTCAGGCGAATCAAACGGCGAGCGTGGTGACCGGCATCAACCACCTTTGGCTGAATCTTGACGGTCATGCCCGAAGCATCGGCCTTGATGGCTAGCTCCTCAATGTCAAATCCAAGTTCGTTCAATCTGGCAACGCGGCGATTAATCTTCCATCGGTCTTTAGCCTCAAAGGTCTCGGCGCCGGTGAGTTCCGTCCAGAGCTCGCGGTACTTGGCTACGATCCGCTCGCTAGTGGCGACGGCATCAACTCCAGGAGCTGCGTGACCACTGGCAATTAGATCCATCAGTTCGCCGGCAATGTTTACTCGCGCAATTTCCAAATCGTTTTCGCGCTGACCATTTGAAAGGCCGCTGTCGTAAAGGTGGCCAGTCTCGGCATCAACCAGGTAAGCGGCAAATGCACCGGCATCGCGACGGAACAATGTGTTTGAAAGTGAAACATCGCCCCAAAAGAATCCGGCAATGTGTAGACGCACCAAAAGCAGTGCCAACGCGTCGACCAATCGTGTTGCTGTGTCTGGGCGTAAACCCTGCGACCACATCGCACGGTAGGGAAGTGAGAACTTTAGGTGTCTGGTAATCAACACCGATAGCAGTGGCTCACCATCAGTGTTCTGACGATTGTTGATAATCGCAAACGGTTCAACGCAAGGCACGTCTAACTTGATCAAGTTTTTAAGCATGTCGTATTCGCGCTTGGCTAGCTCCGGCAGGGTTTCCTTGATGGCGATTACGTGATCGCTAAGGTGAGCGAATCTAACCGTGTGGCGACTAAGACCTTTTGGTAGCGCCGCAATATTTTCTGCAGGCCACTCTTCTAAAGGCAAATGCCACGGAAGATCCAGCAGAGCTGGATCAACCGTGGCAGCCGTGATGTCTAGTGAGTTCACTAGTTAAGGCGTTCGCCCGACTCTGCGTCGAACAGGTGAACAATGCCACCGTCAGCCTTTAGGAAGATCTTGTCGCCCTTCATTGGGTGGTTGCGTCCATCGACACGAGAAACGATGTCTTGGTTACCGCCGTTCAGGTGGCTGGTTCCGTAAAGGTAACCATCTGCACCTAGCTCTTCGATAACGTCAACATCAACCTCGATGCCTTCCTTCTTGGTCACAGTCAAGTTCTCTGGGCGGATACCAACGGTAACGCTCTTAGCCTTGGTCTTTGAAAGGAACTTCTTCTCGATCGGAAGAACGGTGTTACCAAACTGAACTCCGCCTTCAACAATTTCAAGCTGCAGCAAGTTCATGGCAGGTGAGCCAATGAAACCCGCAACGAAAACGTTTGCTGGCTTTTCGTAAAGTTCGCGAGGGGTGGCAACCTGCTGAAGCAGACCATCCTTTAGAACTGCAACGCGGTCACCCATGGTCATAGCCTCAACCTGGTCGTGAGTCACGTAAACGGTGGTTACGCCAAGACGACGCTGCAGCGAAGCAATCTGAGTACGAGTCTGAACGCGTAACTTGGCATCCAAGTTTGAAAGTGGCTCGTCCATCAAGAAAACCTGAGGCTTACGAACAATTGCACGACCCATAGCAACGCGCTGACGCTGACCACCAGAAAGTGCCTTTGGCTTGCGTGATAGGTAAGGCTCTAGGTCAAGAAGTTTGGCTGCCTCAAGTACGCGCTCTGCACGCTCTTCCTTGCTAACGCCAGCAATCTTTAGAGCGAAGCCCATGTTCTCGGCTACGGTCATGTGTGGGTACAGCGCATAGTTCTGGAAAACCATCGCAATATCGCGATCCTTTGGTGGAATGTCGGTAACGTCACGGTCACCGATAAAGATTTTTCCGTCGTTTACTTCTTCTAGTCCAGCCAACATACGCAGGGTAGTTGACTTTCCGCAACCCGATGGGCCAACGAGCACTAGGAATTCGCCATCTTTGATGTCGAGGTTGATTTTGTCTACCGCTGCGCGAGTTCCGCCAGGGTATAGGCGGGTAGCCGCCTTAAATTGCACTGATGCCATGATATTTCCTTCACCGGCAGGTACGTGCCGGACGATCCGTTGTGAATAGAAGCCCTGCAGCGGCGCTACCGGGTACAGCCATTATGGCATCCCGCAGGGCTGGTCTAAACTAGAACTTCCCCAATGTCACCCAATCGTGACAACTACGTAAGGACCCCGATTTGACCCGTGAAAAGCACACTCGTTCAGAACAGCGTGAGGCAGCCCGAGCCAAGGCAAAGGAACTTCGCGAACAGCACAAAAAAGGTGAGCAGCGCAAGCGCCTAGCTCTTCAATTTGGAGTTGGTGGGGCAGTACTTGCCGTTATCGCATTGGTGGCATTCGCAGTCGTATCGGGTGCGAACAAAGAAACCGTAGTTCCTAAGAACATGAGCTACAACAACGGCATCAAAATTGGCACCAACCTAGAGGCTTTCACAGCCGACTACACCCCGGCTCCTGGTAAGGCGGGCGCAAACGTGCCTAACATTCAGATTTATCTGGATTACCAGTGCCCGGTTTGCCAGGCTTTTGAATTGCCAAATGCTTCCCAGATTGAAAGTTGGGTAAAAGCCGGGACCGCAACTGTGGAAATCCACCCAATCTCATTTTTGGATGGTCGTGGATCACCCAACGAGTACTCAAGCCGCGCGGCTAACGCAGCAGTTTGTGTAGCGGAATACTCGCCAAACTCATTCTTCAAGTTCAACTCATTGCTATTCAAGAACCAGCCGGCCGAAGGCACAGCTGGTCCGGACAACAACGCACTTTTTGCCACAGCAAAGCAGGCAGGCGTGTTGAATGAGTCTGAAATCAAGTCCTGTATCGACGAAAAGCGCTTTGGGGCTTGGATGTCTGACATCACCACCCAGGCTCTTAACGAGAACGTTCCTGGTACTCAGTACAAGGTTGAGGGAACCCCGTTTGTAATGATCAACAACCAGGTGTTCAAGACTGAGGTCAACTCTGACTTCTTTAGCCCGGCACGCTTTGCTCAGTTCCTACAAACCGTTTCAGTCAACTAATATAAAAACTTCTGAAGTTTTAGAACTTCAGAAAAGGTAGCCCTTGGGCTATCGGCCGACCTGGCGCAATTGGTAGCGCATCGCACTTGTAATGCGAGGGTTAGGGGTTCGAGTCCCCTGGTCGGCTCTCTAAAACAAAAAATCGCATCCCTACGGGGGTGCGATTTTTTTGTGAGCCGCCCAGTGGACTCAGAGTACATTTTTATTAATAAACGCCGGCCCATGCGCCGGAATAATCTTTACCGGTTTCAGATCCAGAATCTTTTTGCGTGAGTCTGCCAGCTGATTTGGGTCGGCAGCGTACGGGTCAACTTCTGGACCTGACTCCATCCACCACTCGTGGGTGTAAATCACAATTCCGGAATCGCCGTTTGAATCTTCACCGTCAATCACCACGCTTATGTCTTCAGGCTGGTGTCCAGCTGTTGCAATTAGTCGCACGTTTGCAGAAATCAATCGCTCAGGCTGAGCGTCGTCCCATTGGTCGCCAAAGTAGATTGCGGTTCCGCTGTGCACGCGCGCTTTGCCAAACAAGCCAACATTCATGGTGTGATCAGGATGGTGGTGACTGATAATCACATCGGTAACCTGTTCTGGCTGCACACCAAGTCGGGCGAGTGGCTCAAGAATTCTCGATTGACCTGAAACCATACCCGGGTCGATAACAATGTGTTGTTCGCCATCTTTTACGTAGACCACAGAGCTAGCAACTTTCGTACCACCGTTTAGCACGTAGCCTTCAACAATTTGGTGCCAGGTGGCAGTCAACTACTTAGCCTCGGCAAATGTAATGCTCACGCTGTTGATGCAGTAGCGATCACCGGTCGGGGTCTGCGGCGCATCTTCAAAGACGTGCCCAAGGTGTGAACCGCATGCCTTGCAACGAACTTCAACTCGAACCATGCCATGTGATCGATCTTCCAGCAGTTCAACGGCATCGCCTTCTTTTGGTTCATAAAAACTTGGCCAGCCACAGTGCGAATCAAACTTGGCATTGCTGCGGAACAGCTCGGCGCCACAACCTCGGCAACTAAAGATGCCCTCGCGGTGTTCCTCTAGCAGCTCGCCGGTGTAGGCGCGCTCGGTACCAGCCTGGCGAAGCACGTGGTACTCAAACTCGCTCAATTCAGCGCGCCACTGTTCATCAGTTTTATTTACCCGATAGTTCATGCTGGCCTCCTAGGCTCACCTAATATTAGAGATACGCGTAATAGAAGTAAGCAGGATTCATGGCTAAAAAGTTCCCAATCGACGAGTTCGATTCGGCAACCGTTCACGGTGGTCGTCACCGCGCTCGCCGCACTGCTAAAGATCGCGTACTCGAGTGGCTCCGAATTTTCCTGGCAGCGGCCCTGGTTGCCGGCGGTGGTTACGGATCATTGAAGTTCATTGAGAACTCATCGGTGTTTGATGGCTACTTGCCAAGCTCTAACTCATCACCAGAAGCCAGTATCAGCGCCAAGCCTGCGGTTCAGGTTTTGGATGGTGGCGACAAGAATCTTGCCGGTGATGCAGCGAAGCTTTTGCAAGATGCTGGTTTCAACGTAACCGAGACCGCTACGTTGGTAGATGCCAATAAGAAGCGCATCAAGATCAAGACAACGGTGGTGACCATCACCGACGACCTGTTCCGTGCCGATGCCGAGCAGATTGCGGCCAAAATTGGAAACCCAGAGGTGGTGGTTTCACCGGAGTTTGCCGGTCCAATCACGGTGGTTTTGGGTTCGAATTACAAAATTCCAACCAATTAGGCGGTTATAACCGTTCTATAACTGCTTGACCAATACCTTGAAAACGCTTGCGTTGGGGTACCCCCTAGGGGCTAGTCTTGACCTTGGTCGTAGCAGTATCCGTAGCACAAGCTCTTTTCTATGCGACTCAACCCGGGGATTTTTCGGGTTGTTCCCATAGCAACAGGAGTAAACAATGGCACAAGGAACCGTAAAGTGGTTCAACGCTGAAAAGGGTTTTGGATTCATTACCCAGGATGGCGGAGCAGATGTATTCGTACACTTCTCAGCAATTCAGTCAGATGGCTACAAGGAACTGAAGGAAAACCAGCGCGTTGAGTTCGAAGTAAAGAACGGCGACAAGGGTCCTCAGGCCGACGCAGTACACGTTATCTAAGCTACGACGCTAGATTTCGAAAATCCCCTTGCCATTGCGGTAGGGGGATTTTCATTTGCACTCTCAGGGGTAGAGTGCCAAAATAGAACTATTAGCACTCGACAGGCTTGAGTGCCAAAACTAATAGGAGATTGAACCCCAATGGCAAAAATCATTCACTTTGATGAAGAGGCCCGCCGCGGACTAGAGCGCGGACTAAACATCCTTGCTGACACCGTAAAGGTAACCCTTGGCCCACGTGGACGCAACGTAGTTCTTGAAAAGAAGTGGGGCGCCCCAACCATCACAAACGATGGTGTTTCGATCGCTAAGGAAATCGAGCTAGATGACCCGTTCGAGCGCATTGGTGCCGAACTGGTTAAAGAAGTAGCTAAGAAGACCGACGACGTTGCTGGTGACGGAACCACAACCGCAACCGTTCTTGCACAGGCACTTGTTCGCGAAGGTCTTCGAAACGTTGCTGCCGGTGCAGACCCAATCACTTT
>CAZWHL010000023.1:0-8747 GCA_964633625.1 uncultured Rhodoluna sp. | reverse complement strand
CACTTGTTCGCGAAGGTCTTCGAAACGTTGCTGCCGGTGCAGACCCAATCACTTTTAAGCGCGGAATCGAGAAGGCTGTAAAGGCAGTTATCGAAGAGCTTCACTCAAACGCTAAGCCAGTTGAAACCAAAGAGCAGATTGCTGCAACCGCGTCTATCTCTGCTGGTGACTCTCAGATCGGTGAGCTTATCGCCGAGGCAATCGACAAGGTTGGCCGCGAGGGTGTTGTAACCGTTGAAGAATCAAACACTTTTGGCATCGAGCTTGAGTTAACAGAGGGTATGCGTTTCGACAAGGGTTATGTTTCTGCCTACATGGTGACAGACCCAGAGCGTCAGGAAGCTGTTCTCGAAGACGCTTACGTGTTGATTGCTAACTCAAAGATCTCAAACATCAAAGACATCTTGCCAATCGTTGACAAGGTGATTCAGGCAAACAAGCCGCTGTTGATCATCGCCGAAGACATCGATGGTGAAGCACTTGCAACCTTGATCGTTAACAAGATCCGTGGAATCTTCAAGTCAGTTGCTGTTAAGGCTCCTGGTTTTGGTGACCGACGTAAGGCAATGCTTCAGGACATCGCAATCTTGACCGGTGGTCAGGTTATTTCTGAAGAAGTTGGTCTAAAGCTTGATGCAACCACTCTTGACCTTCTAGGTCGCGCGCGCAAGGTTGTCATCACCAAGGACGAAACCACAATCGTTGAAGGTGCCGGCGATGCCGACATGATCGCAGGACGCGTTGAGCAGATCCGTCGCGAGATTGACAACACCGATAGCGACTACGACCGCGAGAAGCTCCAGGAGCGTCTAGCCAAGCTCGCCGGTGGTGTTGCAGTTATCAAGGCTGGAGCAGCAACCGAGGTTGAGCTTAAGGAGCGCAAGCACCGCATCGAAGATGCAGTGCGCAACGCAAAGGCTGCGGTTGAGGAAGGCATCGTTGCCGGTGGTGGTGTTGCACTTCTACAGGCTGGCAAGGCTGCATTCGACAAGCTTTCACTAACCGGTGATGAAGCTGTTGGTGCGAACATCGTTCGTGTTGCAATCTCTGCTCCACTAAAGCAGATCGCACTTAATGCAGGTCTAGAGCCTGGTGTAGTTGCAGAGCGCGTTGCCGGCCTGCCTTCAGGTCACGGTCTAAACGCAGCATCTGGCGAGTACGTAGACATGCTCAAGGAAGGCATCAACGACCCTGTAAAGGTGACTCGTTCAGCTCTTCAGAACGCTGCATCGATCGCAGGTCTATTCCTAACCACCGAGGCCGTAGTAGCCGAGAAGCCTGAAGCTCACGCTCCAGCTCCAGCTAACCCAGGCGGCGGTATGGACTTCTAGTCCAAAGAAAACAACTTATAGTCTGATCCACTATGAGCGGGTGGTTCCTACGGGAACCGCCCGTTTTCTTTTAACCTATGGTGAAAATTTTGTTAGAGGAAAAGTCGCTGGTTTGCATATTCGATCTCTGAGTACTGAGCCGCGGCGGTGCTGAGTGCATTACCAAGTTCACCAAGTTGATTATCCACCTGCGTCGCGGTTGCCCGCCAACGCAAAGCTAACTCTTGGAAACTGTTGGCTGCCATTCCTGTCCAACTGCTCTGTAGGTTTTGTAATTGCGCATGCAAAGTATCTGATTCGTGAGTGAGTCGGCTGATGGTGTTTTGAATGGCAGCGTTTGCTGCCATTACCTGTTCGCTGTCTACGCTGAAATGAGTCATGAACGCAGTTTGCCAAAACAAACTTCACAAGTTTGCCGAAATACTCAATGTGTTGATAAGGGTGGTCTCATCGGGACCTGTGGAAAAAGCTATGCAGGAATTGCTACGCGCAAGGTTGCGCCACCGCCAGGAGTCTCCGTGGCAACAATAGTTCCACCGTGACGAGCAACAATGGTAGAGACAATTGCAAGTCCAAGACCCGATCCACCGGTCTCACTGTTGCGTGAATTATCAACCCGGTAGAAGCGTTCAAAAACTTTTTCGCGAAGTTGCTCGGGAATACCCTCACCATGATCGCGAACTTCAAGTATCAAGAACTTGCGGCCATCAACCTTGGCGTTGTTATCCAAAGCAATTTCAATTTGAGCACCAGTCGGTGAGAAGCGCGAAGCATTGGCCAGCAAATTGGTCAGTACCTGACGCATCGAGTTGGCGTCTACCTTGGCGTCGATTACTGCATCATCGCTCAGCGGGTTGCCGTTGAGATCGGTAATCACAATCTTGCGCTTGCCATCGGCAACCGAGGCATCCTTGGCTGCATCAACGGCAAGCGAAACCATGTTGGTCTTTTTTAGTTCGAGTTTGGTTGCCTCGTCCATGCGAGTCAGAGTCAGCAGGCTTTCAACCAGGCCAGTCATTCGAATGGCTTCGCTCTCGATGCGCTCCATAGCCTCACCAATTTGTTCGGGCTGCTTAAGTGCACCCATTCGGTAAAGCTCGGCATAACCACGAACTGATACCAAGGGAGTGCGAAGCTCGTGGCTGGCATCCGATACGAAGCGTCGCATCTGGTCAAGGGTTTTTGAGCGATCCTGCATAGCGGTCTCGATGCCATCGAGCATCGTGTTTAGCGAGCGGTTGAGTCGCGCAATTTCTGTGTCACCGTCTTGCTCTATCAGACGTTGCGAAATGTCGCCCTCGGTAACTGCTTCTGCAGTGCGTTCAACTTCGTTCAGCGGTTTTAGCGCAGAGTTGATGGTCAACCAAATACTTAGACCAGAAAGAATCAGTAGCAGGGCACCAAAGCCGCCACCAATCAATCCATATTGGGCAAGCAGTGCGCTGTTAGCACCGGTGGGTAGAGCAACGACTAGTGAGCCATCCATGCTGGTTAGCGGCACGGCAACCATGCGCCAACCGTGGGTTCCGGCGTCGTCAGAAATTTGACCCTTGCCGTTTACCTCAAAAGGTATTCCCTTGGTAGCCAGCACATACTTTGAAGAAAAGTTTGAGGTGTTTGGCACGTCGTTCGAATTACCGCCGGCTGATGAAACCAAACCAATTAGCAGAGAGCCATCGGTGTCTAAGTAGGCAATGTAAAAGTCGCTAGGCAGGCTTGGCAATTGCAGCTGGTGGGTTGCCAAACGGTCTTCAAGCAGAGTTGGGTCTTCGTGGCTCAGCGTGGCAGCGGTTGAGGTTAATTGCCCATCAAGGTTTGCCTGCAGGTAGGTGCGCAACAACGCAATCGTGCCAAGACTGGAAACCAAAACCAGCACACCGATGATCGCAACTGAGAGCGCCGTCAGCTTGGTGCGCAAAGAAATGCGCTCCCAGGCAAGCCCCAGTTTGGAATTCAATTATTTGCCGATCTACTTGCCGTTTTTTGTTGACTTGTACATGTAGCCAACACCGCGCTTGGTTTGAATCAATGGCTCGGTGGTAAGCGGGTCAAGTTTCTTACGTAGGTACGAAACGTATGACTCCACAATTCCCATCTCGCCATTGAAATCATATTCCCAGACGTGATCAAGAATCTGCGCCTTGGTCAACACGCGGTTTGGGTTCGAAATCAAGAAGCGAAGCAACTTGTATTCGGTTGGGCTTAGTTCTACCAAGGTGCCATTCACAAATACATCATGAGCGTCTTGGTTGATCTTGATTTCGCCAACTTCCAAAATCGATTCCTCAACCTCGGCGGCTTTGGTACGGCGAAGAATTGCGTTGATACGGGCAACGATTTCATCCAAGCTGAATGGCTTGGTCATGTAGTCATCGCCACCTACGGTTAGCCCAGTGATCTTGTCCTCGGTTTCATCGCGAGCGGTCAGGAACAAGACTGGGGCATTAATGCCCATCGAGCGAAGTTTCTTGGTGACGCTAAAGCCATTCATATCTGGCAACATCACATCTAGCAGGATGATGTCAGGTTCACCCTTTTCGGCGGCGTGAACTGCGTCGGCACCGTTTGCTACGGCGTGAACGCTGAAACCAGCAAATCGAAGGCTGGTTGATAGGAGGTCGCGAATATTTGGTTCGTCATCGACGATAAGTACCTTTACGTTTTCCATGGCTTTAGTTTCAGGGAGTTTCCTGAGAATGCCCTGTACGCGGCTTGGGTGTCGTCTGTGAAGCTTTAGAGGGCGTGTGCGTCCAGAATCTCGTAGCTGTAGCCCTGTTCGGCCAAGAAGCGCTGGCGGTTCTGGGCAAAGTCTTGATCCACGGTGTCTCTAGAGATAAGGGTGTAGAAACTGGCGGTTCTACCGTCTGCCTTTGGTCGCAGCAATCGGCCAAGGCGCTGGGCCTCTTCTTGACGTGAGCCATAGGAACCCGATATCTGAATCGCGACCGATGCCTCTGGCAGGTCGACTGAGAAATTGGCAACCTTGGAAACCACCAAGGTTGAAATTTCGCCGGTGCGGAATTGTTCAAACAATCGCTCACGCTCGTCAACCGGAGTTTCACCAGTGATTTCAGGAACCTTGATAGCAGCCGATACCTCGTGAATCTGATCCAGGTACTGACCAATTATCAAAGTTGGTTCACCGGCATGTTTTTTAAGCAGAGTCTGGATTACCGGAATGCGAGTCTTTGATGTGGCTGCAATTCGATATCGATCTTCCTGACTAGCGATTGCATATTCCATGCGCTCTTCCTCTGGCAGATCAATGCGCACTTCGTAACAGGCGGCCGGAGCAATGTAGCCCTGCGCTTCAATTTCTTTCCATGGCGCATCAAAGCGCTTTGGGCCAATCAGTGAGAAGACATCGCCTTCTTTACCGTCTTCGCGAACCAGGGTAGCGGTTAGGCCAAGGCGTCTGCGCGCTTGCAGGTCTGCGGTCATTTTGAAAATTGGTGCCGGAAGCAGGTGCACCTCGTCGTAAACGATTAGCCCCCAGTCGTTGGCATTCAACAACGCCAGGTGAGCGTATTCAGCTTTGCGCTTGGTGGTCAGAATTTGGTAGGTGGCGATAGTTACCGGCTTTACTTCTTTCATTGAACCGGAGTACTCACCAATTTCATCTTCGGTAAGCGTGGTGCGCTTAAGTAGTTCAGCTTTCCACTGACGTGCCGAAACTGTGTTGGTCACCAAAATCAAGGTGTTGGTTTTTGCGGTAGCCATTGCAGCCGCACCAACGATCGTCTTACCGGCACCACAAGGAAGTACTACAACTCCCGAGCCGCCCGCCCAAAACTTTTCAACTGCCTTGGTTTGATAATCGCGAATTTTCCAATCACCACTGCCTAGTGAAATTTCGTGCGGTTTCCCGTCGGCGTAACCGGCAAGGTCTTCTGCTGGCCAACCAAGTTTGAGAAGTTCCTGCTTTACCTGACCACGTGCCCAAGGCTGAATGCGGAATGCCTCGTTTGAGATGGGCCCATCAAGCAGTTCGGCAATCTTGCGGTGCTTGCTTGCCTCAAGCAAGATCGCGCGCTCTGTTGAGTAAAGCTCAAGTTCACCAGCCGGGCTCTTGCGAATAGAAAGCCTGCCGTAGCGGTTCATTGTTTCGGCAATGTCTGCACGCACACCGCTAGGCACCGCAAACTTTGCATACTTATCTAGCACACCTAGAACAAAATCAGAATCGTGACCGGCTGCACGGGCATTCCAAAGACCTAAACGGGTGATTCGGTACGTGTGAATGTGCTCTGGGGCACGCTCTAGTTCAGCAAAAATTGCCAGGTCGTGACGAGCCTCTGCAGCGTCTGGGTGGTCCACTTCAAGCAGTGCGGTCTTGTCGCTCTGCACAATCAGTGGTCCGTTAGTCATCCTTACAGCCTAGCCCGCCAGCCTGGTTTGTGTGCCTGCCTAAATTTGCCAGCGCTAATCCAGTACTACGCGAATGATGCTGGTGATGGGCAGGGTGCGCTCGATATCGGCTTTGCGATCTTTGGCTCGAAGGCGACCATTGGCGATACCAATTGGTTCCAATAGGAATTCAATTTCCCCCGTACTAGACGACACAGTGAATTTGGCCTTTGCCTTGTTCTTGATCGCTAACTGAATTTGTCGCTGCAGGTCGTCATCGTCCGGACTATCGCCAAGCTTGGCATCCTGTTCGCGAAGTCGAGCAATATCTGCTGCTGGGTTTGCGCCCAGCTCAGCGTCTACGGTTTGTTTTGTTGCCTCAAGCGGTGAAATCACATTGCCTTTTTCATCAACGCGAATTGCAACGAAGCCAACATCGCGAAGGCCAAAATAAAGCACTTCCGGTTCAAAACGCGATGCCAGCTGACCGTCTTCAAGTTGCGTCAATCCAAACGGCTTCAATTTGGATTCGTTCAAGATTTCAGCGAGCAACACTTTGTCGTTGGATTGAATGAGAGTGCGCTCGTTTGCTGCACCTCCGATAATTTGCAGGCGCCCAAAACGCGCCTCGGCTTCGTTCAGTAAGTACTCGATTGGTTGCGGAATCGAGTTGCCAGAAAGCCTGACCAAAAGTTCGCGAATCTCGCCCAGCTTGAGTCCGGTCTCCAGGCCGTGACTAATACTCAGTGCCGAGAGGCGGTAGGTTGATGCCATTCCAATTTGCTCTGTGTCGGCGAATCTGCGCAACAGGATTTCCACTTGGGTAGGCAGGGGACCGGGTGCAATCAAGGTGAGGTCGGCCTGGCAAATGATTTTGTCTTGTGGCTGAGGAAGGTTTTGTTGCACCAGCTTGCTGGCGACTTCGTAATCGCATTTCAAAACCTTTGGTGCCCAGCTGCTCATCCAACCCTGTGCAGAAAGGCCAATCAATTCGGCTAGGGCTTCAAGCTTGGTGATCTTTGAGCTAACTGAACCATCCGCAAACGGATAGGTCTTGGTTAGGTTGTCGGCGAGAGAAGTAACTTTTTCCGTTTTAGCACTGCTCGTACTGAGTGCACTCTGTAATTCTTTGGCAGAAGCATCGCCAAGGATTTCTCGCCAAGTTTGTGCCAGCAAAGTAAATCGTTCGCCTTGGGTCCAGTTCAACCAGTCTTTTGATTTGCCGCTCAACTGCCAGCGACCATCGGCCAGAGTGATTACCTTGGCAAGGTGAGCAAGGTCATAAATTTGTTTGGCGTACTCGTTGGTCTTGCGCAGGTGCGTTGCAAAACGTTTGATGTCTGGAAGTCCAACATTGCGCCTACCAACCTCGCGTACGTATCGGTGTTCAAGATCAAAAATTAATTCAGTCACTGCCTGCAGGGTTTCAAAAATTTCAATTCCGCAGTCGCGATCGATCTGGTCTTGCTCTGGCGCCAGCTGATTGTTGAAATCAACCGCAACTATAGTTTCAAGTTTTGCAAAACCGGCAAGCGCCTCAAGGGTAGATTCAAAGGGTTTGAAATCCGGTTCACTGCTTACCAACAGTTGGTTGGCAAGTTCAATCGCTATCTTGGGATTTGGTTTGTTGCCAACCGCCAGCGAGCGAAGTTCGGTGGCCTGGCTTAGCGGTAGTCCGGCGATTGCAGACGAAATTGATGCCGGCTTTGTAAGTGCCTCAGCTAGATCAAAGAAATCAACCAAACCGTTGGAGTTCACCATGCGTTGGGTAATCAGATTTTGTAGTTTGTCGTCGCTCATGCGACGAAGAGCTGAAGCTACTAAAAGTAACTCGCTCACATTGCCCCCGGCTTATTTCCGCGTGCTCTTGTTACTTGCGATTTTCGCGAGTGCGACGACGAATGTTGGTAATCAACAGGGCAATGATTGATGCAGCCCCGGCAATCAATCCAAATTGCGGGTAAAAGACCAAAACCGGTGGCAACAGTTGTTGGCCAACGCCAGGAGTGGCTGAGCCGGTAGCCGCAATGATCAAAGCAGCCAACATTGCCAAAATCGAAGTGCCAATGAGTCCTGCCGCCATGTAAGCGAAGATTGTCTCCAAGCGTGATGTTGGGTTATTCGCAGGGGTTTTTGTCTGTTTAGCCATCCTTCTAGGATACCTTGGCCAATCTGGCTGTCTCACGGGTAAAATAAGAACTTGGATTTACGAAAGAGGTCTCCATGCCAACCGGCAAAGTAAAGTTCTTCGACGAAGACAAGGGTTTTGGTTTCATCGCATCTGACGAAGGTGCCGAGGTATTCCTACACGCAAGCGCCCTGCCAGCTGGCACCTCATCAATCAAGCCTGGAAGTCGCGTTGAGTTCAGCGTGGTTGATGGCAAGCGCGGAGCACAGGCAATGTCGCTTCGGGTTCTAGATGCTCCGGTTAGCCTGGCTGCCCGCGGTCGCAAGCCTGCTGACGAAATGGCAATCATTGTTGAAGATCTAATCCGTTTGCTTGATCACCTTGGCGGTGGCTTGAAGCACGGTAAATACCCTGAATCTTCAAACGGCAAAAAGATTGCGTCACTATTGCGCAAGTTGGCCGACGAGCTAGATGCCTAAGTCGCCAGTTCTAGAACAAAAAGATTTCGCCCGCGAGGCGCTGATCGCTGCCACTTCAAAGAGCAAGGTTGGCAACTTCATTGAGGTAATTGAAGAGGGCGATGGTCTTGCTTCTTACCTTTTCGAAAACAATCAAAAGGGTTACGTTGGTTGGCGTTGGTCGGTCACCATTTTTCAGGCTGACTCTGCTGAGCCAACGGTTTCCGAAATTGTCTTGGTGCCTGGGCCTGATTCGCTTGTTGCCCCGGATTGGATTCCTTGGTCAGAGCGACTTGCCGACTACAAGGCGTTGCAGATTGAACTAGAGAAACAAGCGGCACTTGATGCCGAAGACGAAGAGGATTCCGAAGAAGACACCAATACTGAATCGGATGACATTGAATCTGATGACATTGAATCTGATGACTCTGATTCTGATGAAGAAGTTGAAAACGAACCAGTAGCCGAAGAGGCTACCGAAGA
>CAZWHL010000022.1:14310-26013 GCA_964633625.1 uncultured Rhodoluna sp. | reverse complement strand
AACTTCACTTCAATTCCTCGTGTGCGTTCAGAGTCGCCTGCATTTGACTTGAACCACCCAGAATTCGCAGCTCCTGAGGCTAAGGCTTCAGCGAAGAAGAAGGGCTAAGCAACCTCATGAAGTTCAACGCAAATCTTTTCTATCTGCTGACTGTTTTCTACTTCGTAGACGCAGCTGGATACGCAATTTGGTGGAACAACACGAACGGCGGCTTCGAGCCAATTGGTACCGCAGCAATTGCGATGCTTGGCTTTATGTCGGTGTTCCTAGCGTTCTACCTTAAGAACACTTCAAAGCGTCAGGGCATTGTTCCTGAAGACCGCCTAGATGCCAACATCGAAGACGGTGAATCAGAAGTTGGTTTCTTTGCTCCTTGGAGCTGGTGGCCATTCTTCCTTGGTCTATTTGGTTCAATCTGTTTCGCTGCTTTGGCGATTGGTTGGTGGTTGTTCTTCATTGGCTTCCCACTAGCTCTTGTAGCGCTTATTGGTTTCGTGTTCGAACGTAGCCGCGGGCTTTTTGCTCACTAATTTTCTGAAATAAATTAATCCCGTTAGCCAAAAAGGCTGACGGGATTAATTTATTCTGGCGCACATCTAATTAAGGTTTTGATCAGCCCACGTGACGATTGCGTCGTAGTGATACTTAGCAAGTCCAGGGGCAATACCTTCATAGGAATCCCGATAAGGCGACGGCATTATGTAGCTCATCGCTAGGGATTTATAGGCAGCTTGAGTCGGCTTCCAGAACTGTAGGCAGAATTCATAGTGCTGTCGCACTAGGTCTTGAACTAGCGGATCACTTGCAGCGGTACCCGCGAGCATGGCTTGTTTGAATCGATCTGTGATTGCACCAAACTGAGCGGTGAACTGCTGATTCTGCTCTTTGCTGTAGTTATTGACATACATATCCGAATGGATAGCGGTTGGGTCTAGCTCGCGCATTATTTAGTGCCTACAGGTTTCCGTCGGTGTGCTGATAGGTGATCTCGGCAATCTCAACCGAATAACCCACGTACCATTCCGCGTAGCGCTTCTTTGCTTCGCGATGAACTTCGTCGCTACGAAAGGTTTGCAGGGAATCCCTATCGGTGAAGTAATAATCCACGCGAATTGTTTCGCCGTCGGGGGAGAGCCACTTTCCCTTGCGAATAAATCCAGGGTTGGCATCTGCGCGTGCCATGATCTCGTCATCGAGTGCAATAAATTCATCATTCATTGTGTGCTGCTTGAAGATAAAGGTCGCGCAAATCATTAACTCAGCCTATTTGGTTAAATGAAAACCGGCACCAACCAGAAGTCAGTGCCGGTAATCAATTAGAACTTATTAGTGAATTGCTGGCTGCTCAGTTGCCTCAACTGCAGCGTGGTCACCGTGGTGGTGGGCTGCATCAATCTCAGTCTGAGTTACCGGTGCAATACGGTCTTCGAAGTAGAAACGAGATAGACCTGCACGTAGGCGAGCACGCAGAGTAATTTTGCCAGCTGCGTTTGGTCGGGCAAGTGTTGGCTGGTAATCCTTGAAGTCAACCAACTTCCACTGCTCAAAAGCGTCTAGCGGCTCGTGAACCTCAATGTACTCACCGTGCGGTAGACGCACGATACGACCAGACTCGCGACCGTGCAGAGCAATCTCGCGATCTTTGCGCTGTAGCGATAGGCAGGTGCGCTTCGTGATGATGTAAGCCGCGATAGGTGCAACAAACAGCAGAATCTGCGCTGAGGTAAGTACCTGGTTTAGTGACATCTTGAAATTAGTTGCGATCAAGTCTGTGCCTGCACCGGCCCAAAGCACTGCATAGAAGGTAACACCTGCTGCACCGATTCCGGTACGAGTAGGAGCGTTGCGTGGGCGGTCAAGGACGTGGTGTTCGCGCTTATCGCCAGTAACCCAAGCCTCGATGAATGGGTAGGCAGCAACTAGTACCAGGAATCCAACACCAACAATCATTGGGAGCAGGATGTTCCAAGACCAAGTGACTCCGCCAGCAGCAACCTCAATGTGAGTAGGAGCAAGACGAAGCGCACCATCCAGCCAACCGATGTACCAGTCCGGCTGTGTACCAGCTGAAACAGGAGACGGGTCATAACCACCGTAGTTCCAAACCGGGTTGATGGTGAAGGTTGCGGCGATCAACATGATCACACCGAACACGATGAAGAAGAATCCGCCAGCCTTAGCTACGTAAACCGGCATTAGTGGGTAACCAACAACGTTTGAATCCTTGCGGCCCGGACCTGAGTAGTGGGTGTGCTTGTGAATTACCACCATGAACAAGTGGATCACGATGAATACAAGAATCAGAGCTGGAACGAGCAAAATGTGCAGACCGTAAAGTCGAGCAACAATTGCTTCGCCAGGGAACTCGCCACCGAATAGCAGTGAAGAGGTGTAGGCACCGATTACCGGGATGCCCTTGATCATTCCATCGATGATGCGAAGACCGTTTCCTGAAAGCAAGTCATCAGGTAGTGAGTAACCGGTGAAACCACCAGCCATTCCCAAAACGAATAGTACGAAACCAACTACCCAGTTAATTTCACGTGGCTTGCGGAACGCACCAGTGAAGAAAACGCGAAGCATGTGCAGACCGGCAGCCGCTACGAATAGCAGCGCTGACCAGTGGTGAACCTGACGCATCAAAAGACCACCGCGAACTTCGAACGAGATGTCCAAAGTTGATGCGTAGGCGATTGACATCTCTGCACCCTTTAGCGGACCGTAAACACCGTTGTAGATGACTGGCTCCATTGAAGGCTGGAAGAAGAAGGTTAGGAAGGTTCCAGAGAGAAGTAGAACCAAAAAGCTGTAAAGAGCAACTTCACCAAGCATGAATGACCAGTGGTCAGGGAAGATCTTGCGACCAAACTCTTTCAGAATTCCAGCTACTCCAACGCGCTCGTCAAGGTAGTTAGCGGTTCCGGCTAGGAAGCCACCCTTCTTTGGTGCTGCAACGGCATTACTCATTTTTAACGCTCCCAGAAGCTAGGGCCAACAGGTTCGGTGAAATCGCTCTGAGCGATTAGGTAACCCTCTGCGTCAACTGTGATTGGCAGCTGTGGCAGTGGGCGAGATGCAGGGCCAAAAATAACCTTGCAAGCATCGGTCACGTCGAAGGTTGACTGGTGACATGGGCAAAGCAGGTGGTGTGTCTGCTGCTCGTATAGGGCAACCGGGCAACCAACGTGAGTACAAATCTTTGAGTAAGCAACGATGCCGTCGTATGACCAGCTCTTGCGATCCTCTGCTTCTTTTAGATCGGCTGGATCAAGTCGAACCAAAAGAACAGCAGCCTTAGCTTTTTCTTCAAGCTTGCCGTGCTCAAGTTCGCTTAGACCTTCAGGAATTACGTGGAACACAGAACCAAGAGTTACATCTGAAGCCTTGATTGGTGTGCCGGTTGGGTCTTTCGCAAGACGAGTGCCCTTCTTCCACATTGTGTGGCGAAGTGTGTCACCTGGGTTTGGCCCAAGATCACCGAAAATCATGATTGCTGGAAGCGGGAACAAAGCTAGAGCACCGTATAGAGAACGGCGGATCAACTTGCGACGGCTGAAACCAGATTCTGAATCGGCAAGTTTGATGATCTCGATTGCGCGGGCACGAACTTCCTCTGAGCCACGAGTCTGGTGGCGCTCTTCAGAAACTTCAGCATCCGGCATCAAAGTCTTTGCCCAGTGCACTGCACCAATACCAATTCCAAACAAGCCAAGCGTGATACCAAGACCTAGCAGGAGAGTGTTGTTGCGGACGGTGCCAAGCTCTTCAGTAATTGGGAAAGCAAAATAGGCGTAAACAGCAAAAGCGCTACCCAGCACCGAGATCAAGAACAATGCAGCAACCTGACGAGCGGCAGTCTTTTCGTGCTTGACGCTCTTGTCTGTCATGCGGGTGCGGTGCGGTTCTAGTCCCGGGTCCTTCACTGCATCAGGAGCAATAACTGCCAGACCGCTCTGGTACTCGTGCTCTGAGTTGTGTGAACCGGACTTCGCCAGCTTCTTTTCGCTCACTCTAAATTGCTCCCTTTTAGAAACTTCGTTGATTTAGCTTTAGTTTGACTTGGCGCCAAGCCAAATGGTGATTGCAATGATGAAGCCGAGGATGAAAATCCAAGTGAATAGACCCTCAACTACAGGACCTAGGTTCGCTAATTCATAACCACCGGCTGATGGGTTTTCTTCCACAAACTTTAGGTAGGTGATGATGTCTTTCTTGTCCTTAGGGGTCAAGTTGGCATCATTGAAAACCGGCATGTTCTGCGGGCCAGTTAGCATCGCTTCGTAAATGTGGTCTGCAGGAACGCCCTTTAGTGAAGGTGCGTACTTACCCTCTGTCAAAGCACCACCCGCTCCAACAGCGTTGTGACACATTGCACAGTTAATGCGGAATAGTTCGCCACCGCGAGTTGCGTCACCATTTGCGGCAATCATTTCCTCGGTTGGAACGTCAGGGCCGCTGCCAAGAGTGGTTGCGTAAGCTACCAGGGCATCGATCTGCTCATCGGTGAATTGTTTCTTCTTAACTTGAAGCTGTGGACCAGAAGCCTGACCAGGCATACGGCCAGAGTCAACCTGGAATTCAACAGCGGCGCCACCAACACCGATAAGTGACGGTGCGGCCTTTGTTCCTTCGGCGTTCTTACCGTGACAGCTTGCACAGTTAGCAAGGAACAGTTTGCGACCCTCGTTGATCTGGTCTGCGGTGGCTACTGCAGATACTGGCTTCACTGCCTCAACTGCCGCGGTTGCTGCCGCGTAACCACCACCGGTAAGCGCAAGTCCGGCTGCCATCACGATGATGGCGGCTAGTGGACTGCGACGATTTTTCTTGAATGCCATTTTTGGTCTTTCAGCTTTGTTTGAAAACTCTTATTTAAGGACGTAAACGATTAGGAACAGACCGATCCAAACCACATCTACAAAGTGCCAGTAGTAAGAAACCACGATTGCGCTAGTTGCCTCGTAGTGGCCGTATTTCTTAGCCGCAAAGGTGCGGCCGATTACAAACAAGAATGCGATCAAACCACCGGTCACGTGCAATGCGTGGAAACCAGTGGTGATGTAGAAGGCAGAACCGTAGGAATTTGAGTTCAGCGCAACACCTTCAGAGATTAGGGTTGCGTATTCCCAGCACTGACCGGCGACGAAGATTGCACCGAGCAGGTAGCTCAAGAAGAACCACTCAACTACGCCCCACTTCACAGGGGATAGGCCGGTTGCACGAGGCTGAAGGCGCTCGGCAGCGAATACACCAAACTGTGCGGTGAACGAAGAAGCCACCAAAATCAGAGTGTTGACCAGAGCGAACGGAACGTTCAGAATCTGGGTGTCGTTAGACCAAATCTCAGGGGAGTTGGCACGAAGGCTAAAGTACATAGCGAACAGACCGGCAAAGAACATCACCTCACTACCAAGCCAAACGATAGTTCCAACCGAGGTTGAACTAGGGCGGTTAATGACAGGTGCGCTAATGGTCGTCATAAGTTCAATCCTAACCCCGCCGTCCCAGTAAATCCGCCAATTTTGGCGCGTCTGGCGACGGTTTTTTAATGTTTTTTCCTAATCTCTAAAACGCTTGGCTGTTGGGTTTCGCCGATAAACTTTGGCCTATGAATCAGTCGATTACCTGGCCGCAAATTCTAGGCAAATTAATTGCCGGCATAGATTTGAATCGGGCGGAAGCTGCCTGGGCGCTGGACCAGATTATGTCGGGAAACACCAATCCGGGATTGATAGAGACTTTTCTGATCAGCCTGCGTAAAAAGGGTGAATCCGTAGATGAACTATCGGGTTTGGTAGATGCCATGTTGACCAACGCGTTGAAGTTGGAAACAGGTTCTGACGCTGTAGACATTGTGGGCACCGGCGGCGATCTGCTGGGCACAGTTAACATCTCGAGTATGGCCTCAATAGTGACCGCCGCGGCGGGGGTACCGGTTTTGAAGCACGGCAGCCGTTCGGCTTCAGGTAAGACCGGCTCGTCAGAAATGCTGGAGTCGCTTGGGATTCGCTTGGATCTGACCCCAAGTCAGGTAACCGAAGTTTTCAAAACTGCGGGAATTAGCTTCTTTTTTGCTCAGGTTTTCCACCCTGCGATGCGTTTTGTGGGCCCGATTCGCAAACTTTTGGCCGTACCAACCACTTTCAACTTTCTTGGCCCGTTGGCCAATCCAGCACAGCCGATAGCGACCTCGCTTGGAGTGGCTAATCGTTCAATAGCGCCACTAATGGCCCAAGAATTGGCGGCGCGCAGCCGCAGTGCACTGGTTTTCCGCGGAAATGACGGGCTAGATGAGCTGTCGACCACCTCAAATAACGAAATTTGGCAAGTTTCGGGGGGAGTGGTCTCCCAGGCCGAGCTAAATCCGATGAAATTGGGCCTGAATCGCGCCGAAACTGCTGACCTGATTGGCGGCGATGCAGAATTCAACGCGCAGGTTGCCAGGGACCTTTTTGCCCGAAAAACCAGCGGAAACCTGGGAGCGGTGCGAGACATAGTGTTGTTGAACGCCGCCGGTGGAGTTGTCAGTTACCAAATGGCAAAAGATTCGTCTAAGGCTGACGTCGATTTGATGACCAGATTCCAAGACGCGTTGCAATTAGTCGCTACCGCCTTGGATAGTGGAGCAGCAGAGGTGAAGTTGGCTGAATGGGTCACAGCGACCTCGCATGCCAAATAAACACTACTTGACATAATGTTCATTATCGGCGATAGGGACTTAGCCCAGAAGGCGGCTGGTGAGGAAATCAACCAAACCTGGCGGGCTCACCGACTCACCAGAATCTCTTAGATCACTCAGGCTCCACCATCGGTGTTCTAAAACATCACGATGTTCGTCATCAGTCCAGCCAGACGAATCCAGCTCAAATTCGTCAATTTGCAGCAGGTAAAAATGATCCACGAACGTGTGGTGATTCACACCGTCGCCCCAATTCCAACGACCATCAGTTACCCAGACGATTTCACCCAATTCCTGGGCATTTGCAACAATTCCAGTTTCCTCAGCTAATTCCCGTATTGCCGCAGCCAAAACAGTCTCACCGGCATCAATTCCACCGCCCGGGGTGATCCAGCGTGGTGGCAGGCCAACTTCAGGGTCAAAGTGGGTTTTGAGTAGGAAAATTTGGCCATCAGGTTTACATAATATGACTCTGGCGGTCTCACGATGCTGCCCCGGTTGCATGGTTATTGAAGCTTCTTTTTCTCGTCATATCTAAATAATCGAAGTGACCACTGCATCAAAACACCAATGCACACCGCAAATATCAGGGTTCCCTCACGCACTTGCCCACCCATGAGCCAGCCGATTATCAAAACCAGCACCTCATACATGGTACGGATTTGCCACAGTGGCCAACCAAGCACTTTTTGGGTGCCAATCATTAGGCCATCGCGTGGCCCGGAGCCCAGGTATGAAGTGATGTAAATTCCGGTGGCTGTAGCAACAATTACCATGCCCAGCAGGAACATGGCCAGGTTCACCCAATAGCTTTCTAACTTTGGAACGTGCGGGATGAATACGTCTGACCACAGTCCAATCAGGATCGCGTTCAGAATGCTGCCGATGCCTGGTTTAACTCTAAGTGGAATCCAGGCGATTAGGACCAATGCGCTCACGATAACGCTGGCGATGCCATAGGTAATCCCCAGCTGAATTGAGATTCCCTTGGCAAACACGTCCCACGGTGGCAAGCCAATTTGCGCCTCGACGATCATGGCGAGGCCAAGGCCGTAGATCATCAGACCAATGTTTAGTCGGATAAGTCTTCGAATGGACTTAAAATCAAAGCGCATTGCTAAAGCCTAGCCTTGCAGGTGACCCGAGGATTGAATGAATAACTTTCAGGTGTTGGCTCACCGCGGTTTGGTTTCTGAGTTTGTTCCCGAGAACACGCTCAAGGCATTTGCAGACGCCCTGCACGCGGGTGCCGATGTGATTGAAACCGATATCCAATGCACCAAAGATGGCGTTGCGATAATTTTTCACGATGACGATTTGTTTCGACTTGCCGGTATCCCCAAGAAAATTTCGGAATCTACTTGGAAAGAAGTGTCGGTGATCGACATTGGGTTCGGCAAAAGAATTCCAAGCCTTGAGCAAGCTTTGGTGGATTTCCCCACCGCCAGATTCAATCTTGATATAAAAACTAAACTTGCCGATGCCCCGGTTGCCGAGGTAGTAAATCGTTTGCAGGCACAAAAACGCGTGCTCATTTCAAGTTTCAGTGATCTCCGCAGCAAGCGCACCTGCAATTTGATTGAAGGAGTGGTGCGAAGCTCGGCTGGAAGTTGGCGGGTGCTTGGACTATGGCTAAGTGCTGCTCTAGGAGCCACTCCCCTTTTTGCTTTCCTGAGTCGTCGCGTTGATGCCCTGCAGATCCCAGTTTCGCAATTTGGACTTCGCTTTGATTCAAAGAGATTTATTCACCTTGCATTGGCGAACAAACTTGAGGTGCACTACTGGACCATCAATAGTATTGATCAGGTGCGCCACCTTAAAACACTCGGAGCCACCGGAGTGGTTACCGACAACTGTGACGTCGTGATTGCTGCATTAAAAAAATAATTCACGACACTCCCTGAGAGTTTGCCAAAAAGTTTGTAAATGCGGGAAGATTGAGCGTTCACGCGGAGTTGTTCCTCGTCTAGCCCCAAAAAGGCGAACCAAACCAGGAGGATCAACATGGCACAGCAGACAATGCGCGGAATGCGACTAGGCACCCAGAGCCTCGAGAGTGAATTTGGCGTTAATTACTCGGCGCGTGTAACCCACTCTTACCAGTGTGTAAACAATCACGTCTCAGAGATGATCTTCGCTGCAGATGCAGAAATCCCACAGACCTGGCAGTGCAAGCACTGCCCCGAACAGGCAGTATTGCTTGAAAATGGCAAAGTGGTGAAGCTAGATGCCTCGGAAGACAAAACGCCGCGCTCACACTGGGAGATGCTGCTTGAGCGTCGCAGTCGCGAAGAGCTAGAAGAAATTCTGCAAGAACGTTTGGACTACATCCGTGCGCGTCGCGCCGGTGGCCAAGCCGACCTATAAAAACTAGTTGCCACCAACAGCGCAGCTGCCAAATTAATCAACAAATCAAATACCGGGCCAATCACCATTGCCGGGGTAATCGATATCCTTAGCGGTAATTTGTCAAGCATCGCAGCAGGCTCAAAACTCGGAACCTGATCAATGACTGATCCATCTGGCGAATAGATTGCTGACACACCCACCGTTGAAACATTAACCACTACCCTGCCGGTCTCAATAGCGCGAAGTCTGGCAAAGGCAGCCTGTTGGTAGGTTTCGTCACTGTGACCAAAATCGGCGTTGTTGGTCTGCGAAATAATTATTTGAGCGCCGTCACTAACCAGGCTTCGACCAATGTCGTCTACTGCGATTTCAAAGCAAATCAGGGCACCCAGCTTGGCGTTGTTAACTTCAAAAATTCCGTCACGTGTGCCAAAGGTGTAACCGCGACTCACCAGGCCAATTAGGTCTGGTGCCAATTGATACCAGAAGTCACGGTCTGGAACGTATTCGGCAAATGGAACCGGGCGCTTTTTGTCATAGTAATCGGTTGGTCCAGTGCCGGGCTTCCAAAGAATTGAACTATTGAAAAGTTCGTCTCCGCGCTGAGTGATGGTGCCAAAGATCAGAGGAACTTTAATTTCGTCGTTCACCAATTTCTTGATTGCCTGGTTGGCGGTTCCGTTGCTAAACGGGCTCAGGTCGGAAGCATTTTCAGGCCAAACCACAACGTCAAGTCCTTGGATGTTTCGCTTTGCCAGAAGCAGTTTGGTGGCTGCAAGGTGATTTTTCAGAATCGTGCCAGGTGTTTCATTCGCAAAAAGTCCTGCGTTTGCATTTCCCTGCACCGCACCGATGGTGATTGACCCGGCTTCGGCCGAAGCGGATGGTTGCAGAACCGCTGGAACCAACAGAACGACGATGAGTGTCAATGCTGCTGCAATGTCTGGCAACATTCTTTGCGACCGATACTGCAAAACCCAAATCAGCACGATTGCACTAATCAGGGCAATCACAAAGGTGAGTAAACCTAATCCGCCAAGAAAAACCCACTTGGCTAGATAGGTTTCTGATTGTGTCTGAGCAAGTCTTGACCAAGGGAAACCACCGTAGGGAATTGAAATTGAAACCCACTCGCGTCCAGTCCAAAGACTGGCAATTGCGCATGCGATGATGAAATTCTTGAATTTACTTGTGTTGGAAATCTTGCCTTCAAGCCACTGCCAGGAAACTGCTATAGCCATCAAACCGACTGCAAAAATTGCAGCTTCCAGAATTGAAAGCGCTAGCCATGGCACTGGGCCAAGGTACAGGCTCAACCATTCGATTTGACTTAGGTAGAAAGCCAATCCCCCAACGAATCCAATTCCAAGTGCCGGCAATGCTTTGGAATTGCGCACTGATGCGACCAGAAGCATTACCGACAGGAAAATGAGTGGCGAAATGTTTTCTCGCGGGAAGGCAAAGCTAGATGTGACGCCACCAAGAATTGCGGCAGCAATTCTGAGGAGTGGCCCCTTTAAATTCATCCGCTTCATTGGTTATCCGTAGTAAGAGTAGGCAACGATGCCGCGTTTAACTTTGTCAACGGCAGACTTTGCGGTCTCGGCCAATTCTGGACCGGCGGTCTGGGTAATCTGATCTAGCACATCAATGATTTGTTTGGTCCAACGAATGAAGTCACCTGCAAGAAGATCCGCGCTATCAAGGACCGCATCAAGTTTTGCGCCGGAGGCCCATCGGTGGATTGGAAGAGACAGACTCAAATCAAGTGGTGCGGTTTGCCCAAGTTTGTGCGAGTGTGCAAGGTTTTCTAGATCGTCCCAAATCTGAACGGTGGTTTCCATGATTGCCTGGAAATTGCCCTTCGGAATTCTGGGTTCCCATTCTTCTTCGCGTCTCGCTTCATAAACCAGAGCAGCCGCCATTGCGGCTAATCCGGCAGGGTCAAGCTTTGACCAAACACCCTCACGAATGCATTCAGAAATTAGCAGATCGCGTTCGCCATAAATTCTGGCAAGTGTCTTGCCCGCTTCTAGAACCTCGATGTCCCCATCAACTTCGTGAATGTAGTTAAGGTCAACCAACATGGCGCAAATCTTGTCGAAGGTTTTAGCTACCTGATTGGTGCGGCCCTCAATCTGAGCAATAATGCCCTCAAGTTCGCGACTTAGTTTGAACCAACGCTCCCCCCAGCGAGCGTGAGCTTCTCGTTCATTACACGAGTGACAAGTGTGTGCCCGCATATCTCGCTTAAGTTGGTTAAGCCTTTGCTCCTGTAGGTGTCTACCTTTTGACTGACGCAAATCCTTTCCACGTTCGGCACGCACTCGACCGGCAGAGAGTGCTCGCTCAATATCTGAAATTTCACGACGCAATTTTGCATACTCTACGAAATCCCCTTGGTGGCACTGCATTGCTTTTTCGTAGCCGTCAAGTGAAACCTGTTTTTCACGAATTCCCTTGGCTAGACCAACTACCGAGCGGTCAGCCTGGAACTGAGCAAAAGATGTTTCCAAAACTTCACGAGCGCGTTCACGACCAAAAGCTTCAAGCAAATTGACTGACATGTTGTAAGTGGGTCTAAATGGACTGATCAGCGGATAGGTGCGCTTACTGGCCAGACCCGCAACGCTGTTTGGATCCATGTTTGCGCTCCACTGAATTACCGAGTGACC
>CAZWHL010000022.1:0-14210 GCA_964633625.1 uncultured Rhodoluna sp. | reverse complement strand
TGAAGAATTACTTCTTCCCACACAGCTCCGCGGAAACGGTCGGCAAGGTAATGAACTTCATCCATAACTACGTAGCCAAGACTGATAAGCGAATTTGAGTTCGCGTAGATCATGTTTCTAAGGACCTCAGTAGTCATCACAACGATTTGGGCATCAGAGTTTTGATTGGTATCACCGGTTAGTAGACCCACGCGTTCGGCACCATAGCGCTTGGTCAGCTCGGCATATTTCTGGTTACTCAGCGCCTTAATTGGTGTTGTGTAAAAGACTTTTTGATCTTTTTCAATCGCGAGGTGAATGGCAAATTCACCAACGATTGTTTTACCAGCACCAGTTGGCGCAGCAACCAAGACCCCCTTGCCTTTGGCTAACGCGCGACAAGCGTGCTCTTGAAATGGATCCATCGGAAACTTGAGCAGCTTGGCAAAGTTCTCGATTGAAGGAACAGGTTTATTAGCTTTAGCTTTGGCGAAACGTTCTGCTGGACTCAGCGACTCATCAGTCATTTTGTTCAACGGCAGACTCTGCTTCACTTAATGTTTCATAGCCTTCATACTCTTTAGCAAGCTTGCGTGCGCGGCGTTTGTCGTTAAAGAAAGTAATCGCAGCGGCGATGAAATAGAGAGCAACGAGTGGAATCATCACCAAGAACATTGACATTGGGTCGGCAGTTGGAGTAGCAAGAGCAGCAATTACCGCTATCACGAATACCGCTAGACGCCAAGATTTCAGAATGCTGCGAGCTGAGATTAGGTTTGCGAAGTTAAGCATCACCAGAACCACCGGCAAGACAAAGGCCAAACCAAAGACTAAAAGAATTCTGATGGTGAAAAGAATGTACTCGTTCGCGTTGATTACGTTTGCAGTACCCGCAGGAGTGAAGCCGATAAGTGTCGAAACGAAACCTGGCATCGAAGCCCAGGCCATCCAGCAACCAACGAAGAAAAGCGGCAAAGCCGAGAACAAGAAGCCCAGCGTGAATTTGCGTTCGCGCTTCTTGAGTCCCGGTGTGATGAATGCCCATAGGTTATAGAGCCATATTGGACTAGTCATCAACACACCAAGGAATATCGAGACCTGAAGTTGCAGATCAAACGCTCCCGCTACGGTGCCGATATTAAGAGTCGCGTTTATTCCTCTTGTATTTGCTAAATCAATTACTGGCTTTTGCAGAATCTGGAATACCGGTTCAAACAAGAACCAACCGGCTATGGTGCCACCAAAAATAAAAAGGGCAGAGACAAAGAGTCGATTTCTGAGTTCCTTGAGGTGCCCACCCAGGCTCATCTTGCCATCGGGGTTGCGTTTTTTTGCCATGAGGAATAGCTGTGGCAGCAACTAACTAGTTGCTTGAGCTGCCTTCGTCCTTCTTTGGCTTATCCTCTGACTTCATTTCAGTCTTGAAGATGCGCAGTGACTGGGCCAGGCTTTTGGCAAGGCCCGGAAGCTTTGGTCCACCCCATAGGAGCATGACGATAACAAGAATGATGATCCATTCCCAACCGTTTAGTCGCATCAGTGGAACCTGCTTTCATTAGGGTCAAAACGCTTCAGAGACGCTATAAGTCTACGCTGGCGCTGTTGCTGTTTCTTTACCTTGGCTTTTTGTAACGCAATAAGTCTTGCCCTAGCACTTGCCGGATCGGCCAAAACTGAGTCTTGTGGGCGATCGAGATTTGGCTTGTTCTGAATTGCCTCGGCAAGAATCTGGGCCTTTTGGGCTAGTCGCTCAGCCTGGTGCCCTGCCGCGGCCAGCTTGTTGAAAAGTGACTTCCCGATGAATCCAAAAACCATCAACGCCAACACCGATAGTCCTACCCACACCCATAACCACGCCCAGAAACCCATTGCTAGTCCTCGTTTTCAATTTGGTCGGCGGTGTCTTCGCCGAGTGCCGCAAGTGCATAGTTCTTCACAATGGCGCGCGCCTCTGGCGGCGCAATTACCTTGGCGGCGCCGCCGTATCGGGCTACGAGCTTGCCAAGGTTAGGTAGGTGACCCACCATAATCTCGGCGCGAACGGTGCTGGAATCCACGTTCACGGGTTCAGTGACTGTCTTGGACTCACTTATCAGTCGGTAGCCCTCTGGCTGAACCTCAACGGTCACTGCGGTATCGGTGGCTGAAGCCACGTAAAGGGCGTCTTCGAAATCTTCAATCTTTTTAGCATCAGCGCTTAGCGGTTCATCGAGAATCTGAATTCCGCGCATGCGGTCCAGTTTGAAATTCCTTACCTCTTTATGTATTGGGCAGTAGCCACGTAAGTACCAACCGTCGGCACGAGGATCAAGACGCAATGGTTCAATACTGCGAACGGATCGCTCACCTTTTTGGTTTATGTATTCGCAACTAATTTGGTTTCCTGAAATCATGGCTCGACGGATCACCTCTGCCCCGGCCTCGGCACTGCCCGGCCTTGATTCAATCAGCGGGTTAATTCCGCGACTTCCTCCGGCAGCCAGCAGCTCTTGCAACGTCTGTAAGTCGGCATCGTCACTGAAACCAGGAATCGTTGCCAAATAGTTCAACCCTGCTGCAATTGCAGACGCCTGACGCGTGGAAAGTCTTGGAACGTCGTCAATTACCTGATTAGAAATCAAAGACAAGACGCCTTCTTCTTCAAGGGCTTCAACATCAATAAAGAAGAACCATTCTTCGAATTCGTTGACGGTAGCTCGGGCCTCGTTAATTGAAGTTACAGCCTTGCGGAGGTACTTCGCATCCAAGCCAAAGTGTTCCGCTGCCTCATCAACTGATACAGGACCGCGATTCTGTAAGTAAGCCACCAGGGCAAGCATGAAGTTGTAGCGATCTTCGCCGTTAAAGGAATTGAGTTTAGGCATGAGCTGATGCAACCTTCTCGAAACCGCTGCGAATCAGGTCGTTGAGTTCTCGCGGCCGAACCACCTTGATATCCAAAGCAAAGTCACGAAGTTCCTCGGCCAGCAACGCTAGATCCATGTAATTGAAAGTCACGGTATCGCTTTTGGTGCCAGCTTCGTCGTCAAGGTGAAAGTGGAACCAAGCTTGAGAATCCTGCTTGACCTTTAATTCACATACTTGCTTGCCGATGTGATCTTGAAGTTCGGCAACGGCCTGACTAAGTTGCGCCTCAGTTGGCTTGGCGAAGCGTGATTCAAACTCATTCACCTTGACGGTCTGCACTTTGGAAACAATCCTGCGGAGCAAGAAGTTGCGTACATCGCCTTGCTCTAAATCAAAACTTTGTAATAGCCATTGACCATCAACGTTGTGCAGTGACCACGGTTGAACGTGGCGCTTTGAAACCTCACCGTTCGGTTTGCGATAGTTGAATGTAACTTCGACGCATTCTTGAATGGCCTCATTAAGCGGAATGAACGACGGCTCGTGTGTTTCAATGCGTGGAGCGAAGCCAATCAAATCGCTTGCCGCAGGTTCAATACCAAGCGCCTTTAGACGTACCAAGGCCTGGTTTGCGTCGGCTTCTAAAGAAGCCTGTGACCAAACTTTTGCTGCCAGTTCAAGTAACTGCAGTTGCTTTGCGGTTAGTTCAGTATGCTGCGGCCAAACGAAGGTATCGTCTGCAATCACATAAACAATCTCATCTGAGTCCGCGTTTGAGTTTGGAGTGAAAACCTGGATTCCGGTATTTTTCAGATCAACCTTGTCGCGTTCGAACATGCGGTTGAGTGAATCTTCACTGGTACCGCCGCGAATCGCTTCTATGTATGCCGGAATAGATTTGAACAGCTCGGCTTTGGTTAATCCGCGTTCTGAAAAAAGTAGAGCGCAGGTCAGCTGTAACAGTCGTTCCGATTTATCGGATTTTGAAGGCTGCCACGCCTCGGCTGACTTTGCGGTCATGTGTCCCCCGAGAATGATGCTTATTGAGCCGGGTTCGCAGCTGCCAAAATGTCAACCACGAAAATCAAGGTTGAGTTTGGTGGAATGGTTCCAGCACCCTGTTCGCCATAGCCGTCAGCTGGCGGAAGAATTGCGATCACCTGAGAACCAACTGTTTGTCCGGCGATTGCCTTGGTGAAGCCAGGTACAACCTGCTCTAGTGAAAATTGTGCTGGCTCACCGCGTGTCCAAGATGAGTCAAATGGAGTGCCATCCCACAACCAACCCGAATAGTGCACTGTCACAACATCGGTAGAACCTACGACCGCTCCGGCCCCTTTGATCAATGTTGAAACACCAAACTCCTTTGGCGCTTCGCCCTTAACCGCGGTAATCGATGGCGCCCCATTAGCATCAAGAGTTACTGCTGGGTATCCAGCTTCAGGTGTCTGTGCTTCTCCGGTTGCTCTAGTCATGGTTGAAAGCGTATCGGGTGCAGCTAGCTTCTGGTCTGCTGCAGGCTGCCCTGCGCAAGCAGCAAGCGAGAACGCCAAAGCAGCTGCGGTGATGATGGTAATTGCTTTACGCACAGATAGTCCTTTGTTTGATTGCTTCATTATTCTTGTTCAATTCTTGCTTCCGCAGCTGCCTCTGCGCTGCGAATGGTCTTGCGAAGTTTCTTGTCAGACACTTTTCGCTCTCCCATGTGTTCCGGATTCCATGCCGAAATATCTTCATCGCTGAATTCCGGCTTGTTCTTGTTTTTAAAGTTTGGAGCTTCGGATCCCGGAGCCATTCTGCGAGCAGTGATTAGAAAACCAGTGTGTCCAATCATGCGGTGTTCTGGTCTAACCGCTAACCCTTGTAAGTGCCAGCCGCGAGTCATGGATTCGAATGCTTCTGGCTCGTTGAAGTGACCGCTTGCCTTAAGTGCCTCGGCGAATCTAGATAGCTGTGTGACGGTGGCAACATAGCCAACAATCAGACCACCAGGAACCAGTGCTGTTGCACATTCTTCGACGCATTCCCAAGGTGCAAGCATATCCAAGACGATTCGATCGACGCTGCCCGGTTGCTTCTTTATTGGAAGCTGGTCCTGTAGGTCACCGATATGGATTTTCCAGCTTTCCGGCACGATGCCTAAGTTGGTTGCCACATTCGCCTTGGCAATGTCTGCAAATTCTTCGCGTCGTTCAAATGAATCAAGCGTGCCATTATCACCAATTGCACGAAGCAAGTACATGCTGAGCCCACCAGAACCCACGCCAGCTTCAACAACTCGAGCGCCGGGAAAGATGTCACCCATCACAACAATTTGCGCTGAGTCTTTTGGATAGATGATTGCTGCACCGCGTGGCATTGACAATACAAAATCGCTCAGTAGCGGTCGGAAGGCAAGGTATTCGATTCCGGTTTGATTCAAAATTACTGAACCCTCAGGTTTGCCGATGATGTCATCGTGCAGCAGGTCACCGCGGTGAGTTCCAAACTTGTCGCCGGCACGCAAGGTAATCGTGTTGAGCCTGCCCTTTGGCCCGGTCAACTGAACGCGATCGCCTTCGCGGAACGGGCCGGTGGGTAACTTGGCCTTCGAAATTGGCTGGTTCATTCGTTCCTAACTAAAAAGTTTCTGTAAGTCTTTGACTCGAACTCCCGCAAGAGTTGGCCAAAGAATTCTGCCTGGGATCATCGGGATTTCAATGAAGTTTGGAATACCAACTGCTTTAGTCCCGGCTGCCTCAGCCGAACGCAACCCGGTGTTTGAATCCTCGAAAGCCACACAGTCTTCAGGTCGCACGCCAAGGACTTCGGCAGCCTTTAGGTAAGGGTCGGGAAACGGTTTACCGCGGGCCACATCGTCACCACCGATAATCACGTCAAAGGCATCGAATGGAATCTTGCTGACAACTTCTGCAGCCATTCTGTGCAGCGACATAGTCACCAAAGCTGTTTTGATTTTTTTACGCTTGAGCTCACGAAGCAGTTCTTGGGCTCCCGGGCGCCAAGGAATTTCCTCGGCAAGTTGAGCCACTACGGAATCGGTTAGGTGCTGAACAATAGCCTCGGTATCCATTTCACTGCCAATTTTGGCCTTGATGATCTTTGAGGATTCGTACAGGCTGTTGCCTATCAGGTCACGACCGTCTTGCTCGGTCCAGGCGGCGTTGTGAGCCTCGGCCAAAGATTTCTCGCTAGAGAGCCAATAGTGTTCAGAGTCCACAAGCGTTCCGTCCATGTCCCAAAGGACCGCCGCTGGCAACTTTTTTCCGAACATAATTACTCGATTTTACCTGCGTTGCTTTGCCCTAGGGTTTTAAGTGGAATTAAAGTTGAAAACCTTAGGAAATAGTGAACATTTTTGCCGGCCGAACCCTGATTGTGGCCTTTGAGGGCTGGAATGATGCTGCCGAGTCTGCAAGTGCCGCGGCTAAGTTCATTGCCGAAAAGCTGAATGCCGATGTCGTTGGAACTGTTGATCCCGAGGATTACTACGACTTTCAATTCACTCGCCCATCGGTGTCATTTGATGGTGAGGGTAATCGTCAAATCAGTTGGCCAAGCACTGATATGTGTGCTCCCGCCGTTGAGATCGTTGCCGAAAACCCACATATGGGCCGAATTCACGTGTTGTTGGGCGTTGAACCTTCTCGTCGTTGGCAGTCATTCACTGCCGAGGTAATGGAGATGATCGAAGATCGCGAAATTGATGCTGTTCTTTTCCTTGGTGCCATGCTGGCAGACGTGCCTCACACACGACCGATATCGGTGTCTGCTACTAGCCAAAATGAACGTGCTCGTAATGAGTTGAATCTAGAGCGCAGTCACTACGAGGGTCCGGTTGGAATTCTTAGTGTCTTGGGAATTGCGCTTGAGAAGGCTGGAATTCCTAGCGTTGCACTTTGGGCATCTGTGCCACACTACGTGCACAACACTCCTTCACCAAAGGCAACCCTGGCTCTGCTAGTCGAGGTTGAGAAATATCTTGGTGTGCAATTTGATCACGGCAGCCTTGCCGACGAGGCTTTCAATTGGGAACGCGGCATCGATGAGGTAGCTGAGGGAGACGAAGACATGGCCGGTTACATTGCCCAGCTTGAAAAGAACCGCGACGAAGTTGAGTCACCTGCCGCAAGTGGGGATGCACTCGCAAAGGAATTCGAAAAGTTCTTGCGTGCTTCCGATGAGACACCGCCAGAGGGCGAAACTAAAACCGATTAGGCAACAAGTTGATTGTTGCTTATCAGCACAATCAGGGCCACACCAATCACAACTCGCCAAATCACAAATGGCATGAATGATCCCCTGCTCAGGTATTTGAGCAGACCAATGATGACCGAGAAACCAACAGCAAACGAAACCAATGTTGCCACCGCGGTTGCGGCCAATTCTGCAGAATTCAAATCTTGATAGGTCTTAGCGAATTCGTAGAGTCCACTGGCTAGCACCGCAGGAATTGCCAGCAAGAAGCTGTACCTTGCTGCAGCCTGGCGACTATATCCAAGCAGCAGACCAACAGAGATTGTGCCACCGGAACGCGATACACCGGGGATGACTGCAAGTGCCTGACCAAGGCCAAATAGCACACCATGCTTGGTGGTCAATTGTTCGATTGAGCGTTGACGCTTGCCTAAACGATCAGCAATTCCAAGGATGATTCCAAAAACGATGAGTGTGACCGCAATAACCCAAAGGCTGCGCAGCTGGTTTTCAATAAAGTCTTTGAAGATCAGTCCAACCGCAAGCACCGGTAGCGAACCAATGACGATTAGCCATCCAAGTTTTGAGTCGCGCTGGGTATCAGCGTTCTGTTTGCCCTTGGCAAAAATCGATGCGAAGAACGCCTTGACTATTCTGATGATGTCTTTCCAGAAATAGATCAGGACGGCGGCCTCTGTGCCAAGCTGAATCGTGGCGATGAATGCTGTGAGCTGCGGCTTAGGAATGCTTGAAAGTCCTAAAAGCTGTTGGGCGATTTGCACGTGTGCGCTGGAAGATATCGGCAGGAACTCGGTTAGTCCTTGAACGACCCCAAGAACTACCGCATCAAATGGATTCAATCGTTGTCATCCTCTGCCAGAGACAGCGGCAGGTATTCTTCGAATTTTTCGCCCAATGCTTCTTCGTAATTAAGGAATGCGTCTTCAACCTGGAAGTAAGCCTGTTCAACTGCAGGGTCTTCCGCACCGCGACGCGAAGAGATTGCTTCAAAGTGTCGCTCGAGTGAAGCGATGAACTGTTGTAATGCAATGCGTGCGTCTTGAGCCATAGCCCTAAACTACCTTGAATGCTGCCTGCAGGCTAGTATCTACAAACTTTTTTAAGGTAACATCATTCTTTGTTACCTGTCCGGGTGGCGGAATGGCAGACGCGCTAGCTTGAGGTGTTAGTCCTCTTACGAGGGTAGGGGTTCAAGTCCCCTTTCGGACACTAAACCCTGGTCCTCCACGGCCAGGGTTTTTCACTTAAGTAAGTTTTATTTGCAGTCATTGCAGATATTTGAAAACTAGACTGAAGGCAATGTCGGAGAGAGAGACACTTAGCGCAGCCGCTTTGTACGGTGTTGATTTTGCGCGCGAAAAAATCGCTGGCAAACGAGTAATCGTTCTCACCGGTGCAGGAATCAGCACCGATTCGGGTATCCCCGACTACCGAGGAGCTGGCCGAGTAGCCAGGCACCCAATGACCTACGACACCTTTATGGGCTCTAAAGAAGCGCAGATCAGATATTGGGCACGCAGTTTCATTGGTTGGAACCGAATTGCCGAAGCCCAGCCAAACCGTGGGCACTTTGCCCTTGCCAAGGCCGAATTGGCAAATAAGGTCTTTCAGATCATCACTCAAAACGTTGATCAGTTGCACCAAAAAGCCGGATCGCGCGAGGTGATTGATTTGCACGGTCGACTGGACCAGGTGCGCTGCATGAATTGCAATAACCGTTTTAGTCGCACCCAAATGGACCTGTTGCTTGCTGATTTGAATCCAAACGTTGATAGAGCTGCAGACTTTGAATTCACACCGGATGGCGATGCCGAGGTTGAAGCGGCTGCAGATTTTCAAATCCCTGCTTGTCCAAGCTGCGGTGGCGTTTTGAAACCGGACGTGGTTTTCTTCGGCGAATCGGTGCCAACTGAAACCGTTGAGTTGGCAATGAAACGACTCGATGAAGCAGATGCTCTGTTGGTTGCCGGAACCTCGCTTTCGGTTAATTCTGGTTTGCGCTTTGCGCGTCGAGCAGCAAGATCCAATAAGCCAATTGTTATCGTGAATATTGGGCAAACCAAGGCCGACGAACTGGCTACCGCAAAAATTGAAGCTAATACCTCTCTGGTGCTTGAAAGGCTGCTAGTTGACTAAGACTGTTGTTGGAATTTTGCGCCATGGTCAAACGGATTGGAACATTGACTTCCGTCTTCAAGGCGTGACCGATATTCCGCTAAACGAAACCGGACTTGCACAGGCCCGCGATGCTGCCGCGGTAATTGATGCAGCGGACTGGGATTTGATTCTTACCTCGCCCCTTTCGCGTGCACTCGCAACTGCCGAAATCGTTGCCGAGGTTAATGGATTCTCAAAAGTTGAAGTTGAACAACTGCTATTGGAGCGATCATTCGGTGAGGCCGAGGGTTTGGGGCACGAGGAATGGCGGGCTAAGTATGCCGACACCAACACTGTTCCCGGTGGCGAAAGTCTTAGTGAGCTTGAGGCACGTGCAAATCTGTTGCTACAAAAACTGGCATCCGCGTATGCCGGAAAACGAGTGCTTGCAGTTTCGCACGGCGCGCTTATCCGCAAGCTGCTGCGCATAGTGAGTAAGGGTGAATATCCTAGGGACGGGGAGCGTTTGGGTAATGCCTCGATGAGTATTTTTGTGCACGACGGTAGCGGTTGGTTTGTTGAGCGCTACGAGCCGCGCACGCTACATTCAGATTTGCTCTAGTAGCTCCAACAGCGCCTTGGCTGAATTAGTCCAACTAAATTTCTTGGCCTGGGTTTGTGCACGGTTGGAACTGGTTAGCCAAGCATATTCGCTGTCAATCGAGCGAACCGCTGCAGCGAAAGACTGCGGATCCTCCTGGTCAAAGTAAATGGCTGCATCGCCGCCAATTTCCTTGAAAATAGGAATGTTTGACACCACTACTGGAATTCCACGACTCATTGACTCCACCAACGGAATACCAAAGCCTTCATCGCGCGAACCACTAACTAAGGCAACGGAATTAGCTAATAGTTCGTGATATTTTTCGTCTGAAACACCATTTAGAAATGTGACCTTTGCGCCGGCTGGAACAAGTGCATGCAGCTCTTCCCTGCGCGAATCGCTAATTCTGCTTAGCAGTAAAAGTTCATGATTCGGCAAATGGGCCATGCCCCTGATAAGGACTTCGGGATTCTTGTAATCCATGAAACTGCCCATGTAGACCAACGTCTGTTTGCCTCTCGGACGCATCTTAGGTGTCGCTGGATGCGACTCGTCGCCAGCGGCGTTGTAGACCACCGATACCGGCCTCTTGGTTAGATTGTGTTTCTTAATTAATGACTGTGTGGTCTTCGAAACTGTAGCAACCGCATCTGAGCGATTAAGAAGCAGACGCTGCGGCAGGTAGCTCAAGTGAAACAAACGCCAAAGTAATTTGATTGGCCAGGATAAACTAGGCGGCGGTGCCGGGTGGCGATAGTAAATCAGGTCATGCACCGTAAGAATTAGTTTGAACCTGCGGCCAAATGAGCCAATGGTTTGCATTGGTGAAAAGACCACCTTGGCGCCAAGCTTGTTCAGTTGAAATGCAACTAGAGGTTCTAGCGGAGATGTCGGTGAAGTGAGCTTTACGAATTCAGCTCCGGCAGGAAGTTTGTCTAACTGCCGAAGGTCGCTGATCACCGCAGTGACTTTGGTCAATTTATACAGAGCGGCGAAGAGGCCGGCCGAAAACCTACTTATGCCATCGTGGTGATCGATGCGAATGTAGCGGCAATCAAAAAACAGCCCCTGCACGATTAATTTCCTGATTCCTGTTGAGCAACAAACTGACGGATGTCCTCGGCCACCTCGCTAGGAATCTCGTAGTGAGTTAAGTGACCTACTCCCATGTGTTGGCTGATTGCATGTGGAACTGCAATCTTTTGCGACATTGCGAATTGCTGTTTAGGCGAGGTTATGTCATCGCGACTGCCGATTATTAGAAGTGTCGGCACCTTGAAATCAGCAGCGTAATCAGAGACATTGTGTGAAATGGACGCGTTATAGCCTTCGATAGCCACACGTCGGTTGGCAAAATCATTAAAGTTTGCATCGTGTTGCGCATGAACCCACTTGCGGAGATTGCGCTTCCAACTCTTGGTCATGATGATGCTCATACCTCGCACCATTGGCCATGATTTAAGTAACCACTCCCCTTGCTTCAGTGGAAGCGCACCGGAGAGCTTAAAGAAACCCTGGGCAATTTTTGTGACCAGTGCGTTTGGGCCTTTTAGTGCAGGTGCAGAAACTGGATTCTCCAAAATAAGCAATTTGATTGAGTCTGACTTACTGGCAAATGCGGAGCAAATGATGCTGCCGAAACTGTGACCTAAAAGTATCGGTTTCTGCTTTGGCGTTAACTTCTTTATGAATTCCGCAAGCCATTGAGAGTACGCCTCAATGCTGTGCTCCCCGGCAAAAGGCGTTGACTCACCAAAGCCAGGCAGGTCGGGAATGATCACGTGAAAGTCTTCAAGCGCACCAGCGATCGCTTCTAGGCCGTGGTGGTTGCCACGATAGCCGTGAATGAAAATGATTACCTTGGCTTTTGGGTTGCTGCTGGCGTATGACCAATAACGTGTGACCGTATCTAAAACTTCAATGCTGTGCGGCTTCGAGCGCGCCAAGGCTTTTGCTGCAAGTTCGGCAGATTCAAGAATCATTTTTACACCGAGAAGTACTTCGCCTCAGGATGATGCAAGACCATCGCGTCGGTTGATTGTTCCGGGTGCAGTTGAAGTTCTTCTGACAGTGTCACACCGATCAGTTCCGGCTTCAAAAGCTCAACCAGCTTTACACGGTCTTCAAGTTCAGGGCAGGCTGGGTAGCCGAATGAATAACGTGCTCCACGGTAGTCAAGTTTGAAAAGACCCTCGACTTCTTCTGGGTCCTCTGCAGAGAAACCAAGATCTTCACGAATGCGCGAGTGCCAGAATTCGGCAAGTGCCTCTGTAAGTTGCACCGATAATCCATGCAGTTCTAGATATTCGCGATATTCATTCGCCGCATACAGTTCGTTTGCTGCTTCGGAAACACGATTTCCCATTGTCACCAACTGAAATGGAACCACGTCGACCTTGCCTGACTCTTTCGATGCTACGAAGTCGCTCAAACAAAGATGACGATCGCGAGCCTGACGCGGGAATTTGAATCTCATTCTTTCAGTTCCGGGAACACCTCCCGAGCCACCGTCGGTAGCACCCTCGGCACCGTGGTGAAGAATTACCAGGTCATCACCATCAGATACGGCTGGGAAATATCCATAAACTACGGCAGCTTCAAGAAGGCCTTCGGTTTGTACCTTATCTAGCCAGGCTCGCAGTCTTGGGCGCCCTTCGGTCTCAACTAACTCCTCATAGCTTGGACCATCCTCGGCGCGCGATGGTTTCAGTCCCCACTGCCCCATGAAAGTTGCTCGTTCATCAAGGAACGACGCATAGTCGCGCAGCGGAATACCCTTAACAACGCGCATTCCCCAGAATGGTGGGTTGGGAATTTCGTTATCGCTTGCAACGTCAGAGCGATCTGGCATCAGATCAGGTTCGGTGCGAACTAACAGATTCTTTTGTGGAACCAAACGTTTTTTCAATGCAGGTAATTTCACTGATTCGTCGCCGCGCTTAATTTTCACCAACGCATCCATTAGCTTTAGGCCTTCGAAGGCATCCTTGGCGTAGCGCACTTCTCCATCAAACATTTCGGCAAGATCCTGCTCAACAAAGCTGCGAGTAAGAGCGGCACCTCCCAGAATGACCGGCCACTTCTCGGCTACGCCGCGCTGGTTCATCTCTTCAAGGTTCTCGCGCATAATCTGGGTTGACTTAACCAACAGTCCACTCATGCCGATGACGTCAACGTCATTTTCCTCGGCAGCCTTCAAGATCTCGTTGATTGGCTGCTTGATGCCGATGTTTACAGTTTCGAAACCGTTGTTGCTAAGAATGATGTCGACCAAATTCTTGCCGATGTCATGAACGTCTCCACGAACCGTTGCAAGAAGGATTCTGCCCTTACCGCTGTCATCGGTCTTCTCGATAAATGGTTCTAGATGGGCAACGGCGCTCTTCATAACTTCAGCTGATTGCAATACGAAAGGAAGTTGCATCTCTCCCTTGCCGAATAGTTCACCAACTACCTGCATGCCCTTGAGTAAGAAGTCGTTAATGATTGCCAGCGCCTTGTAGCCGGCTGCCATGGCTTCGTCTAGATCAGGCTCCAGTCCTTTCTTCTCGCCGTCAATAATTCTGCGTTCCAATCGCTGTTCGATTGGCATCTGAGCTAGTTCGTCAGCGCGTGACTTACGTGAAGCAGCAGAATCGACTCCGCTAAATACGTCTAGAAACTTGGTTAGTGGATCAAATGTGATGTTGCCATCTGCGTCGTAGGCGCGGCGGTCGTAAATTAGATCCAGTGCTGCTTCAAGTTGCTCCGCAGGAATCTGGTTCAACGGCATGATGCGAGCAGCGTGAACGATTGCCGAGGTTAAACCAACCTGCACGCATTCGTGTAGGAATACAGAGTTCAGCACGTGACGCGCGGCTGGACTTAAGCCAAAAGAAATATTCGAAATACCAAGTGTGGTTTGTACTCCCGGGAACGCTTCATTCAGCCTGCGAATCGCCTCAATGGTTTCAATACCATCGCGACGAGTTTCGTCTTGACCGGTGGCAATCGGGAAAGTCAAAGTGTCAACTGTGATGTCGACTAATCTCAGTCCCCAGTTTTTGGTTAGGTCGTTGATTAGACGTTCAGCAATAGCAAATTTAGTGTCTGCTGTTCGCGCCTGACCTTCCTCGTCAATTGTGAGTGCAACAACTGCGGCACCATGCTCCTTAACTAGTGGCATGATCCTGGCAAAGCGTGACTTGGGTCCGTCACCGTCTTCATAGTTAACCGAGTTGATCATGGCGCGACCACCCATGCACTCTAGCCCCGCCTCAAGAACCGCAGGTTCAGTTGAGTCCAGAACAAGTGGCAATGTGGTTGCCGTCGCCAAACGGCTTACTAACTCTCGCGCATCCTGCGCTCCGTCTCGACCAACGTAGTCAACACATACGTCAAGAAGATGCGCGCCCTCACGTGTCTGGCTACGTGCGATCTCGAGGCATTCTTCCCAGTTCTCGGCAAGCATCGCGTCGCGGAATGC
>CAZWHL010000021.1:23527-26676 GCA_964633625.1 uncultured Rhodoluna sp. | reverse complement strand
CGATGCCTTTGACTAGGTGCTCGAGCGCAGCGGCTAACACTTATTAAGCCTCTTCTGATGCTTCTGCAGCAGGAGCTTCCTCAACTACAGCTGCTTCTTCAGCCGCTGGAGCTTCTGGAGTCTCTTCTGCGGCAACTGCATCTTCAACTGATGCAACTGCTTCGTCAGCTGCATCGGCAGCCTCTGAGATTACGTCTTCTGCAGAGGTTGAAGCTTCAGCTTCAGCTGGTGCTGCCTTCTTTGCAGCAACCTGCTCCTTAGGAACAAGAACTGTCTTCTTCTTTGAGTCGATTACGAATTCTGCCTTAGGCTCTGCAAGCTTTACGGTGTTCTTCGCGGTCTTGTCACCCTTTGATGCCTGGTAATCACCAGTCAGCTTTAGAAGAACTGCAACCTGCTCGGTTGGCTGTGCGCCAACGCCAAGCCAGTACTGAGCACGCTCAGAGTTAACTTCAATGATTGATGGATTGTTGGTCGGTACGTAACGACCGATTTCTTCGATCACGCGACCATCACGGTGTGTACGTGAGTCAGCCACAACGATGCGGTAGTGCGGGGTACGGATTTTTCCGTGACGTGCTAGGCGGATTTTTACAGCCAACGTATTGCTCCTGATTATTCGTATTGAGGCGAACGATCTACCGTGAGCGTGGGGGCACACTCGGAAGAAAAAGCTCTGTGGGTTGTCGTAATCGTTTGGTTAGAGGGTCAAACGGCGACAACCGCTCTATTCTGCCAGAAAATCGGGCGTGGCGCTAGTTAGTTGCTGCTGAACTAGCCCAGCCCAAAGGCAGAACCAGACCCCGATGAGCCTTCGCCAGGCGTTTGCCCAAGCGCGCGAGCAGCATCTTCGGCTGCACGTTTTGCCGGATTGCCCGACTTTGAGCCCTTTTTCTTGTCTTTGGACTTGGCTTTACCGGCGCCAAAGCCACCCCCCATGCCCGGCATACTTGGCATTCCAGGCATTTGAGGCACGCCACCCTTGGCCACGGTCTTCATCATCTTGGCCGCCTGCTCAAAACGGTTCACCAGCGAGTTCACATCGGTGACGGTCATGCCGGAACCCTTGGCGATGCGCGAACGGCGGGAACCGTTCAAAATTTTTGGTTGCCGGCGTTCGGCTGGGGTCATCGAACGAATGATTGCCTCAGTTCGGTCAATCTCTTTTTCATCAAAGTTTTCAAGTTGCTGGCGCATCTGACCGGCGCCCGGCATCATGGCCAACATGCTCTTTAGTGAGCCCATTTTCTTGAGCTGCTGCATCTGATCTAAGAAGTCTTCAAGGGTGAAGGTCTCTTTGGCCAGCTTCTCAGCCATCGCGCGAGCTTCAGCTTCATCAAAATTCTTTTGGGTCTGCTCGATCAGAGTTAGTACGTCACCCATGTCCAGAATTCGGCTAGCCATGCGATCCGGGTAGAACGGCTCAAAGGCATCCATAGCCTCGCCGTTTGATGCAAACAAGATTGGCTTGCCAGTTACAGAGGCCACCGATAGCGCGGCACCACCTCGCGCATCGCCGTCAAGTTTGGTAAGTACGACACCCGTAATGCCGACGCCCTCGTCGAACGCCTTTGCAACGTTTACTGCGTCTTGACCAATCATTGAGTCAATTACAAAAAGAACTTCGTCAGGATCAACCGCCTTGCGAATATCTTTTGCCTGGGTCATCAACTCTTCGTCAACGCCCAAACGACCGGCGGTGTCAACGATTACCACACTGAACATCTTTTGCTTGGCGTGCTTGATGGATTCCTTGGCTACGCTTACCGGGTTACCAACGCCGTTTCCCCGCTCCGGTGCAAATACTGGGACGTCGATTCTTTCGCCGACAACCTGAAGTTGATTTACTGCATTTGGTCGCTGCAAGTCGGCTGCAACCAGAATTGGAGTTTGCCCTTGGTCTTTCAACCACTTGGCAAGTTTTCCGGCGAGAGTTGTCTTACCCGAACCCTGCAAACCGGCAAGCATGATTACGGTTGGTGCGGTTTTAGCAAAGGCGAGTTTGCGTTGCTGACCACCAAGAATCGTGACCAGTTCTTCATTAACAATTTGCACTACCTGCTGTGCCGGGTTGAGTGCTTTAGAAACTTCGTCACCCAGTGCACGATCGCGAACTGCAGTGGTGAAGTTTTTTACAACGTCAAGCGCAACGTCTGCTTCTAGAAGTGCGCGGCGAATTTCGCGAAGGGTTGCGTCAATGTCGGCCGGGCTTAACTTGCCCTTGCTGCGCAGGTTCTTGAATGTCTCAATTAGACGATCCGAAAGATTTCCGAACATTACTCCCCTCCTTAATTCACTAGACCGTTGGCAAATTCTTTGGCATCAAAGAAAGCAAAGTCATCGATGCCTTCGCCAACACCTACAAGTTTCACAGGAATTTCTAGCTCACGTTGAATTGAGTAAACAATCCCGCCCTTGGCCGTGCCATCAAGCTTGGTCAGCACCACGCCAGAAACATTCGCAACCTCGGCAAAGGCCTTGGCCTGAGTTAAACCGTTCTGACCGGTGGTGGCATCAAGCACCAAAAGCACTTCGCTGATTGCAGTTTGCTTTTCAATCACGCGACGAATCTTGTCTAACTCGTGCATTAGATCTGCCTTATTTTGCAGGCGACCGGCGGTATCAATAATCACTATGTCGGCATCTTGCTTGATTGCTTCCTCAACAGTTTCATAGGCAACCGATGCGGGGTCCTGCCCCTCTTGTTTTGGGCGAATTAAGGTTGCACCGGCACGATTAGCCCAAGTTGCAACCTGATCAACGGCAGCAGCACGAAAGGTGTCGGCAGCACCGATAACAACCTTGAAGCCACCCTGGACCAACCAGTTGGCTAGTTTTCCAATCGTGGTGGTCTTGCCAACACCATTTACGCCAACCACAAGAATCACGTAAGGAGTCTTGCCATCGCTAAGTTTCAAAGCTTTGGCTGAGTGCTCGAGGTTTTCTTCCAGTACCGAAGCAAGAATTTCTTTCAGTTCTTTATCGCTCTTCGCGCCTTGCTTCTTGGCGCGTGAGTTGACTTCGGCAACAATTGCAGCCGCCGCATCAACACCAAAGTCTGCCTGAATCAAGATGTCTTCGAGCTCATCAAGATTTTCAGGATCAAACTTCACCCGGCTAAACAGCGAGCGAATCCCCTTCTTTGCACT
>CAZWHL010000021.1:0-23427 GCA_964633625.1 uncultured Rhodoluna sp. | reverse complement strand
GGAAAGCCAACGCTTACTCCTTTTCGGCTAGGCGCTGCCCAACCACTGCAGAAACACCGTCTTGGCGCATCGATACACCGTATAGCGCGTCGGCGATTTCCATGGTGCGCTTCTGGTGGGTAATGATGATCAGCTGCGAGTTTGTGCGCAGGTCTTCAAAAATCTGGAGCAGGCGGCCAAGGTTTGCATCATCAAGTGCCGCCTCAACCTCGTCCATTACGTAGAACGGTGAAGGGCGCGCCTTAAAGATTGCAACCATAAGTGCCACAGCTGCCAACGAACGCTCACCACCTGACAGCAATGACAGACGTTCAATGCGCTTACCAGCAGGCTTAACGGTTACTTCAAGTCCTGTGGTTAGCAAGTTGTCCGGGTCAGTCAAGAAGATCGATCCAGTTCCGCCTGGGAACAAGGTTGGGAATACAGTCTCGAATGCCTTACGGGTGTCTTCGAAGGCATCACCAAAAATGGTTTGCATCTTGACGTCAAGATCTTCGATGATCTGCAGCAAGTCCTTGCGAGTCTGAGTTAGGTCGGCAAGTTGCTCCGTCAAGAATTTGTGACGCTGCTCGAGAGCTGCGAACTCTTCTAGAGCAAGCGGGTTTACCTTGCCAAGCTTGTCGAACAGGCGCTCGGCATCTTTGAGACGCTTCTGCTGCTCTTCGCGAACGAACGGCTTGAAACCACCTTCAGCCTCTTCGTCAGGAATTGGAATCTCTGGTCCGTATTCTTCGAGTAGAACGGATTGTTCCAAACCAAGTTCTTCGTTAGCGCGGCTAACCAGATTTGCCAAGGTCAAACGCTTCTCGTGGTTTGAAAGCTCCATGTCGTGAACGCTCTGAGTCAAACTCGATAGCTTCATCTGAATTTCTGCTGTTTCACCGCGAAGCTTCACGAGCTCTGTGTTTTGGTTCTGGCGTTGAGACTCAAGTTCGTGCAGCTTGAACTTTGCCTTGGAAGCGCTTTCGGCAACCGCATCCATCAAAGTTGGCAGCACGTTTAGTACACGCTTGGCTGAAGCAAGCTGACGAGCCTGAACTGCAGCGGCGGCTTTTGAGCGAGCAATCGCGTCCTTAGCCTCAGAAACCTGTGAACGAAGTGCGGTTGCGCGCTCTTGCTCAACACGAACGCGCTCGATTGCGGCACCCAGTTCGATGCGAAGTTCCAGCTCACGCTGGCGCTCTTGCTCAAGATTGTCGGCAAGAGTTTGACGATTAGCCAAGTCAAGTTCCGGGCGTTGCTGGGAAGCAAATTCATCGTGTGCTGCAATCGCGGCAGTCAACGCCGCTTCGGCAGCGGCAATTCCCTCGGCAGCAGTTTCGGCAACCAAAGCTAAACGCTCAAGCTCTGCCTCAGATGCTTCAACCTGAACGCGCAGACGACCTAGCTTCTCGGCATTGGCGGCCAAGGTTGCATCTTGCTCATTTAGCGCGGCAAGAGCTTCCTTTTCGGTGGCCTTGGCTGCTTCCTCTGTTGAACGAGCCTGTGCAAGTTCTGAGTTTGCTTTCTCAATGATGTTGTTGACTTCTGTCAAGCGCTTCTCTGCTGCATCGCGTTCGGCTACCAACTCAAGCTTTGATGGGGCCGATGATGAACCTCCGCGAATCACTGATTCGGTAAGTACGTCACCATCCAAGGTAATCAAAGTCAGCTTCAGAGTTGACGAGTCACGTGCATAAAGTGCACGAGCAGCAGCCAGGTCATCGACAATGACAACGTTTGAAAGCAGAGCAAGAATTCCAGTTGGTGCCTCGACTACATCGGCAGCGGCGCGAGCGCCGGCAATGTTTGGCAAGTTTGCAGCAGCACCTTTGGCATCGACATCGGCGACGATTAGTTCAACGCGGCCACCATCGCTCTTCTTGAGGTGTTCAATAGCCGCTAGACCCTCATCGCGCGAATCTGCAACCAACGCATCAGCTAATGGGCCAAGTGCTGCAGCAATCGCAGCCTCGAAACCATTTTGAATCTTCATGTGGGTTGCTACCAGACCACGAATACCGCGAAGGCCCGCCGATGAAAGCTCAGATGCGCCGTCTTTTTGTTCGAGAGTCAGGTTCAATGCAGAACGCTTAGCAGCAAGTGAGTCACGCTCACGCTCTGCCTTGTGCAACTCATCGCGCAAAGAATCAATTCGAGTTGCGGCTTCAGACACTGCCTTTTGAGCTGCTTCGTATCGGTTTTCAAGTGCACTGTCTGCCGAACTCTGCTGATTCTGTAACTGCAGTTCTGCTTCGTACTCTGCTTTACGTGCGGCGTGACGGTCACGGGCTTCGCCAAGTGCACTCTCGTGACGAACCACTTCTCCGCGAACGGCAACCAACTTTGATTCCGCAACCGCGGCTTCGTTAGCAAGTCGCGCCTTATCAAGGTCAAACTTTGAAATCAGTGCATTCTGCTCGGCAACTTGGTTGTCAAACTTTTCAAGGACATCGCGTGCTTCGTTGCGAGATTCCTCGGCGCTTTGCAAAGCCTGCTTCAAAGTTTCAACAGTTGCCTGCAGCTCAGTTGCTGTGGCAATTGCCTGGTCAGCCTCTGAATCAAGCGCAGCTGGGTCGATCTGACCGGCAGCAACCTCTGCCTGCTGACTCAAAAGTGCAACGCGTTGGTTTGCAATCGAAAGCAGTGAACGCAAACGCTCGGCAAGTGAGTCGAACTGGTAAGAAAGATTTCTTGCCTGATCAAGTTCGGTAGAAACCTGTGCGGCTTCAAGCTGACCAAGGCGTGCGGTGTTCTCGGCGAGCAAGCTCTGCAATATGTTTCGTTCGCCACGGCGATCTGCCTCTGACTTTGCAGTCTCTTCAAGCCCGCGGTGAAGTTCAGAAATATCGGCGGCTAGCAAACGAGACTTTGCATCGCGAACCACTGCCGCAATTCCCTGAGCCTCGCGGGCGACCTCAGCCTGCTGACTCAAAGGTTTCAACTGGCGACGAACTTCTCCGGCTAAGTCATTCAGACGAGTTAGGTTTGCCTGCATCGCGTCAAGCTTGCGCTCGGTCTTTTCTTTGCGACGACGGTGCTTCAAAATACCGGCAGCTTCTTCGATGAACCCGCGGCGCTCTTCTGGAGTGGCACGAAGCACGGAATCAAGCTGACCCTGACCTACGATTACGTGCATCTCTCGACCAAGACCGGAGTCGCTCAAAAGTTCTTGCACATCCAGTAAACGAACTGGCTCGCCATTGATTGCGTACTCACTTCCGCCGTTGCGGAACAAGGTACGTGAGATTGTTACCTCGGCGTACTCGATCGGCAAAGCGCCATCGGAGTTATCAATAGTAAGAATTACTTCGGCACGACCTAGTGGACCCTTGGTTGAGGTACCGGCGAAGATAACGTCTTCCATTTTTCCACCGCGAAGACTTTTGGCACCCTGCTCACCCATTACCCAGGCAAGCGCGTCTACAACGTTAGATTTCCCGGAACCGTTTGGCCCAACAACTGCGGTCACACCCTTTTCGAAAGCAAAGGTGGTTGGTTGAGCGAAAGACTTAAATCCCTTTAGGGTGAGGCTCTTGAGATACAAGCTAACTCCCCCGCCTTCGCCGATTATTTGAGTGCGGACCAACTGCCGCGACTATCAAAAATACCTTATTTCCAAGGGGTCGCTTGCCACACCGATAGATCCAAGCGCACGGAACCAGGCCCTAGGCCTTGAGTTTCTGGCAATTAGGACAGAAGTGGCTACCTCGATTCATCCAGGAATCTCGTTTTATTTGGCGTCCACAGCGATTGCACGGTTCCCCGGTCATTCCGTAGGCGTTCAGCGAGACGGCGAAATAACCGCTCTCACCGTTGACGTTCTTGTACTGCTCGTCAAAGCTGGTGCCGCCCTCTTCGACCGCCTTAGCCAGAATCTGGCGAACGTGTTCCAATAGCTCTTTTGCTTTGGTGCTAGAAAGACTGGCAGCTGGCTGGTCGTAATGTAGCTTTGATCGCCACAGGGCTTCGTCTGCATAGATATTGCCAATGCCGCTTAGAGTTTGCTGATCCAAGAGCACCCGCTTGATACCAGAGTTTTTCTTCTTGAATTTGGCCAGCACCGCGGTTTCATCGAAATCAGGATCGAGTGGATCGCGAGTAATGTGGGCAGCCTGCATTGGAATCAGATTTTGCCAAGGCTTGCCTTTGCCAACACCAGCGCTGAATCCTCCAGGCTTGCCATCGAAGGTTGGCTGCATTTCATCAATTGCCAACGAACCAAAAATTCGCTGGTCGATAAAACGAAATTCAACTTGTTTACCGCGCGAAGTCCTTAAATGAATGACCACACGAGTTAATTTGTCTTCCGGGTCAGTTGGTTTGCGCAGCAATATTTGCCCACTCATGCCCAGGTGGCCAACCATTGCAAGCCAGCGCTTTTCACCCTTGACCTCAAGAGGTAGCCACAAAAACTTGCCACGACGAACAACCCCAAGCACTTTGGCGCCAACCATCGTTTGCTGAAAATCTTTTACCCCACCCGGGTGACGCTTAAGAGACCGGGAATCCAAAACATCAACCCCGATAACGGTTGCGTTGGTAAGCGCTGGAGCCAGTCCGGCTCGAACGGTTTCGACCTCTGGTAACTCTGGCATTGGTTTTTACTTGCCGTGCATTTTGGCTAGCGCGTCAATCGCTGCCTCTGTTTCGGCGCCCTTGCGGGACTTGCCTTTACCCTCGCCAATCACGACGCCATCTGAAAGAACCATGGCATGAAAGTCGCGATCGTGATCCGGGCCTTCGAACGTTGTTTCATAAATTGGTGCGCTCTTGCCTTGCTCCTGCACGCGCTCTTGAAGCGTGGTTTTAGGGTCACTGTTTTCGCGAAGCGCGTCGGTGTCTTGAAGCAATGGAAAAACAAAACGCTCAACAATTCCTCGAGCTTCGTCGAGCCCCTTAGATACATAAACCGCACCCAGGATTGCCTCAAAGGTATCGGCCAACAAATTAAGTTTGGTTCGGCCACCGGTTTGATCTTCGCCTTTACCGAGACGCAAGAATTCACCAAGGCCAAGTGCACTGGCTACTCCGGCGAGCGCACGCGCAGAAACCACTGCGTTCTTTACTTTGGTGAGCTCGCCTTCCGGTAGCTCAACCAGCAAGTCGTGAATGTGTGCCGTAACGACAAAACCCAACACCGAGTCCCCGAGAAATTCGAGACGTTCGTTGTTGGGTGTATTGCCATGTTCGTAAGAATACGAACGGTGAGTAAGTGCGAGTTCAAGCAACTGAGGCTCGATTTCAACGCCTAAGCGGGTGCATAGAACGTTGAGGTTCATCGCGACTTAGAAAGTTTTAAGCGTCAGCGACCTTGCGGCCCTTGTACTCAAGGAACAGCGCGTTGCCGGCTGAGTCTGAAACAAGCTTCGCGCGGTGAGGCATTGAGTAAACGGTCTTACCATTCTCAACGGTCTTCACCAAAGTAACTTCAGCAGCCTTCCACTGTGAACGACGTGCGTGAGTGCGTGCACGAGATAGGCGTCTCTTTGGTACTGGCATTTACTTGTCCTTTTTCTGAAGCGATGGATCCTGAAGTTCTTGCAATGCATTCCACCGCGAATCAATCGGAGCTTCGTGCACATGGTGCGGATTGTCAGCCATCTTCACACCGCATTCCGCGCACAAACCTAGACAGTCGGTGCTACAAAGTGGGTGGAACGGAAGATTTAGTACTACCGCGTCACGGATGATTTGTTCTAGATCGATTTGCTCGTCTTGGACAACATGTTCATCCTCGTTGGTTAAAGAATAGGCGAAAAGTTCCTGAAAATCCACCTCAATCGGCACGGTTAGAGGCTCCAAACAGCGACTGCACTCGGCATCCGCGTCTACAAAAACCTCGCCGGTGGCCAAGATTCCCTCGTGAACGGACTCCAAACGCACATCTAGATCAAGCTCTGCACCCTTTGGAATCAAGGCAATGCCCTCGCCCATCTGCTCTGGGGTCACGATATCCAGCTTTAGCTCACGCATTTGACCCGGCTTGTGCATTAGGTCGTGCACGGCGATGACGTAATCGGTGTTGTCAGTTCCATTACTGAGTTTGGGGGCCATTAGTCCTGGGCCTTTCGATTAGCAGCCGAGGCAGAAAGCGCATTGGCGGTGGCCTGGGTCACGTATTTGGTGACTTCGCCGCCCAGATCGGCAACCTGCTTGACCAGTGAACTAGAGACATGGCCGTGAATTGGGTCGGCTGGGATGAATACGGTTTCAACACCAGCTAGATCACGGTTGACCTGGGCCATTGGAAGCTCATAATCAAGATCAACGCTGGTACGGAAACCCTTTACCAGGGCCGTTGCGCCAACCATCTTGCAGTAGTTCACCAAAAGGCCGCCATCCAGAGTGTCTACGGTGATCTTGGCTGGACCGATAATTTTCTTCTCGGCCAGGCTGGTACGGATTAGCTCAACGCGCTCTTCGCTAGAAAATCGGGGTGACTTGCTTGGATTATGCACGACCAGAATGTGCACCTCGTCGAAAAGACTGGCGGCACGGGCGGCAATATCCAGGTGGCCCAAAGTGATTGGGTCGAACGAACCCGGGTAAACCGCAATTGTAGGCATTGCTCTAGGTTAGCCGAGCGGATTACCCCTTGGCTAGGTTGGCTTGGCGTTCTTGATCCTGGCGGGCTAGCGATTCGGCAAGATCGGGGTATTTTTCAAGGGTTGGGTCAGCGGCCAATAGGGCTTCAACTTGGGATCGCACCGATTGGATCAGCGCGGCATCCTTGAGCACGCGAAGCAGTTTCAGGCTTGAGCGGCCACCGGATTGCGATTGGCCAAGAACATCGCCCTCGCGGCGAAGCTCAAGATCAATCTCGCTGAGCTCAAAGCCGTCAAGGGTTTTGGCAACCGCGTTCACGCGTTCAAGCGCCAGCGAACCTTCCTCGGCAGAAGTAAGCAGAAGGCAAAGACCAGCGTTACCACCGCGACCAACACGGCCACGCAACTGGTGAAGTTGACTCACTCCAAAACGATCGGCATCAAGAATTACCATCACGGTTGCATTTGGAACGTCAACGCCAACTTCAATCACGGTGGTCGAAACCAGAATGTCAATTTCTTTGGTCAAGAAGCGCGCCATTACATCGGCCTTTTCTTCCGAACTCATTCGACCGTGCAGAGTTTCAATAGTTAGGCCAATAAGACTTGGAACTTTTCTTAGTGAGTCTGTCATGCCGAGTGCCGAGGCAAGAAAACGTTTTGGTTTCTTGGCAAATTCTTCCGCTTGTGCATCTGTGCCATCAAGAAAAGTTAAATCGTCCTCGGCCGCTCCACCGGATTCAATTAACTCTTCACCGGGATCGTCTTCATCTATTCGCGGACAAACTACAAAAGCCTGACGACCATTGGAAACTTCTTCTGCAATTCGCTGCCAGGTTCTAGCCACGAGGGTTGGTTGTGAAAGTTGAACTACGTGCGTGGTAATTCCCTGTCGACCAGCTGGAAGTTCGGTAAGTGTTGAAACATCAAGATCACCAAATACGGTGACTGCAAGCGTGCGAGGAATCGGCGTGGCAGTCATGGTGAGCACGTGCGGCGGTTGCTTTCCCTTTAGTCGCAGTGCTTCTCGTTGCTCAACACCAAATCGGTGTTGCTCGTCGATAACTACTAGGCCAAGGTCAAGGAATTCAACTTTGTCTGCGATAAGCGCGTGAGTGCCGACAACAATTTGCGCCTTTCCGCTAACCAGCTGCAGCATGGCACGTTTGCGGTCCCCTGCGCTCAGCTGACCGGTAAGCAAAGTCAGTCCAAGCTCTTTAGCTAAATCTTCGCCAAGAGTTCGTTCAATTGATTTGAAATGTTGCGCAGCAAGAACTTCGGTCGGCGCAAGCAGCGCAGACTGGCCACCGGAATCAGCAACCGTAATCATGGCGCGCAGTGCAACCAAAGTTTTACCTGCACCAACTTCACCTTGTAACAAACGATTCATTGGATGCGAATTACCAAGGTCGCTCGCGATTTCTTGACCAACCGATATCTGACCATTGGTTAGAGTGAACGGCAGCGAGGAATCGAACTTGGAAAGTAGGTTTCTTTTACCCGCAATTCGCGGCGTAGCCTTGATGTGCTGATTCTCTGCTCGGCGTTGCAATAGAGCTGCCTGTAAGGCAAAGGCTTCGTGAAATTTTAGAGTGTCACGCGCTACCTGCCAGTCCGCATGTTTTTCTGGGCGGTGAATATTTCTGATTGCCTCGTCTAGCGAAAGCAATTTATTCTGCTTGACGATATCGACTGGAAGCTCATCGGTGATTGGGCCAAGAGTGTCAAGAACTACACCTAGTGCCCGTTGGATAGCCCAGGTGGTAACCGTTGATGCAGCCGGATAAATTGGAATCGGCAATTCGGCCCACCGCTTGGCATCTTCATCGGAGATTTCCTCCGGAAAGAGTTCATAATCTGGGTGTGCAAGTTGAAGTTTGCCCTGGTAACTACTCACCTTTCCGGCGAACAGTCCACGAGCGCCGGTTTTCAATTCTTTTTGGCGCCAAGCCTGGTTAAAGAACGACAGCGTCATGAAGCCGTGACCATCGGTGATTCGCACTTCAAGAATGCTTCCGCTTCGTCCCTTCATGCGGCGCTCAGCTACCTGCACGATGTCGGCTACAACGGTTGCGGGTTCGCCAAGCGGAATTTCGTTGATCGGGGTTAGTTCTCCCCTGGTTGAATAACGGCGCGGAAAGTGCAGCAATAAATCGGAAACCGTTCGCAAACCCAGGTGCTTCGCGAACGACTTAGCCGTGCGGTCACCCAGCACACGATCAAGGGGTTCGATTGGCAGCAACATTCTTCTATCTTCGCTGGTTGGCATCGGGCACCGCGGTAGGCATGGCTGTGAGGCTGGCACTTATGATTGGAGTCTTATGACACGAATCATCGGTGGCATCGCAGGTTCGAGACAACTCACCAGCCCCGCCAAAGCAACTAGACCAACCAGCGATCGTATTCGCGAATCGATCTTCAATCGGTTGGCTTCACGTGACCGTCTAGATGGCGCAAGAGTGCTTGATCTTTATGCCGGAACCGGAGCACTGGCTCTTGAGGCCATTAGTCGCGGTGCAGCTTCGGCCATTCTCGTCGAAAAAGATGGCAAGGCTGCTGCGGTTTGCAATAAAAACGCGCAGCTGATTCAGAAGGCACTAGAAAAAGAGGGGTTTTTTGACTCAATCACCAAGGTGACACACAAGGCGGTATCAAGTTTTCTAAGCACCGATACCGGCGAATACGACCTTGTGTTTATTGATCCGCCCTACGATATTTCAAATGCCGAAGTTATTGAGAACCTTGAGGCGTTAATACCGCACCTAACCAAGAATGCAACTGTGATGGTGGAACGATCAAGTCGTTCAGAAGCTCTAGCAATTCCAGCCGGACTTGAACTCGATGAAGAAAAGTCTTATGGCGACACGATTGTGTATTGGTTAGTTAAAGAATCCTTTTAGAGCACGCTCTGGTTCACCAATGTAAACCTGCTGCGGGCGACCAATCTTGGTAGCCGGATCAACGTTCATTTCGCGCCAGTGTGCGATCCAACCTGGCAGTCGACCCATTGCGAACAGCGCGGTAAACATGCGAGGTGGGAAACCGAGTGCCTTGTAAATCACGCCAGTGTAGAAATCAACGTTTGGGTAAAGCTTGCGTTCTTGGAAGTAAGGATCTGCAAGCGCCGCTGCCTCAAGTTCCTTGGCGATCTGAAGAAGTGGGTCCTTAACTCCAAGTTCGGCAAGAACTTGATCTGCGGTTGCCTTAACAATTCGCGCACGCGGATCCAAGTTCTTGTAAACACGGTGACCGAATCCCATCAAACGGATTCCGTCTTCCTTGTTCTTTACACGCTGAATGAAAGCTTGAACGCTTTCACCTGAATCCTGAATATGCTGAAGCATCTCAAGTACAGCCTCGTTTGCACCGCCATGAAGCGGACCAAACAATGCATTGATGCCTGAAGAAATAGATGCAAACAGGTTTGCCTGACTCGAACCTACTAAACGCACTGTTGAGGTTGAACAGTTCTGTTCGTGGTCTGCGTGCAGTACCAAAAGGGTGTCAAGCGCCTTGGTAACCACCGGGTTCTGCACGTAATTTTCAGCCATGTTGCCAAAGTTCAAACGTAAAAAGTTTTCTACGTAGTTAAGTGAGTTGTCCGGGTAAAGCAGTGCCTGACCCATGCTGTTCTTGTGTGCGTAGGCTGCAAGAACCGGAAGCTTGGCAAGCAAGCGAATGGTTGAAAGTTCAACCTGCTCGGGGTCGTGTGGATCTAGTGAATCCTGATAAAAAGTAGACAAAGCCGATACACCTGCTGCAAGTACAGCCATTGGGTGGGCGTTCTGTGGCATTGCGTGGAACAAGTTCTTTAGATCTTCGTGAACCAAAGTGTGACGCTGAATTTTTTCTTCAAAGGTCTTAAGTTCTTCAGGAGTTGGTAGTTCACCATAAATAAGCAGCCAGGCGGTTTCTAGAAAGGTCTTAGAACCGGCAAGCTGTTCGATTGGGTAACCGCGGTGACGAAGAATTCCTTTTTCACCATCAATAAAGGTGATTGCAGATTTGGTTGAAGCGGTGTTTACGAAGCCTTGATCGTATGCGGTAAGTCCAGTCAGTGAAGTTAGTTTAGAAATATCAACTGCATCGTGGCCATCTACGGCTGCAATTACAGGAAGGTCTGCGGTGATTTCACCGTAAGTGACTGTTACTTTATCGCTCGAGGTCATCGAAGCTCCTAGTGCTTTGTTTGCGCCCTGATTGGCCTTTTATAAGCCTATGGCATCGCGCAACCTGCGCGCTCCCTCGGCAATCTTGTCGTCGGTAGCCGTGATTGAGAAACGAACAAATTGGGTGCTTTGTTCGCCGTAAAAAGTTCCCGGTACAACCACGATGCCAAGATCGGCCATGCGGTCAACGGTTTTCCAGCAGTCCTCGCCAAGTGTTGCCCACAGGTACAGGCCGGCTTGGCTTTCGGCCAATCGGAAACCGTAGGCACGAACTGCATCAAGCAGCACTTCGCGGCGCTCTCTGTAAATTTCTTTTTCCACGCGAACGTGTTCTTCGTCACCCAAGGCAACTACCATGGCACGCTGAACCGGACCTGGAGTGTTCAGACCAGAGTGCATTCGTAGGTTTATCAAGCCCTTGATCAGTGATGCTTCACCCACCGCAAAAGCGGCACGGTAGCCTGCCATGTTTGACTGCTTGCTCAGCGAGTAAACCGCAAGCACACCTTCGTGGCTGTCACCGCAAACTCGCGGGTCAAGAACGCTTGGAATTAACTTTTCGCTCCACTCGCCCCAGCCGAGTTCCGCGTAGCATTCGTCACTGGCCAACAGTGCCCCAAGTTCTCGAGCGCGATTTACCGCAGCCTTCATCTCGGCAACGTCCATAACACGACCATCTGGGTTACCCGGGGAGTTGACCCAAATTAGTTTTGAGTTCGCTGGCCACTTTGCTGGGTCGTCTTCTGAAACGATTTCGGCACCGCAAAGCGCGGCACCAACTACATAAGCCGTGTAAGCAACCTTGGGTTGCACAACAACATCGCCTGGACCCAAGCCCATCAGCAACGGCAACCATGAAATTAATTCTTTAGATCCAATGGTCGGCATGACTTGCTCTGGCTTTAGTCCGGCGACTCCGCGACGACGAGCAAACCAGTCAACTACCGCTGCTTTGAATTCTGGAGAACCACCGGTTGATGGGTATCCAGGGGCATTCGAAGATGCGTTCAAGGCATCTTGAATGATGGCTGGCGTTGGGTCAACCGGTGAACCAACTGAAAGATCTACTGCGCCGCCGGAGTGCAAAGCAGCTTTAGCCGCGTAAGGCTTTAGTTGCTCCCAAGGATATTCCGGCAGTCGATCAAACATGTGAGGCTTATGCCTGAGGAGGAAGCGCTGTGATTACTGAGTGGTCTGACTTAATCAAGCCAACCTTGGCAGCGCCGCCAGGTGAACCAATCTCGCTAAAGAATTCAACGTTGGCCTTATAGTACTCAGACCACTGCGAAGGAAGATCGTCTTCGTAGTAAATGGCCTCGACCGGGCACACGGGCTCACAAGCTCCACAGTCAACACATTCATCGGGGTGAATGTAAAGCATGCGGTCACCCTCGTAGATGCAGTCAACCGGACACTCTTCAATGCAGGCCTTGTCTTTAACATCAACGCAAGGAAGGGCGATTACGTAAGTCAATGTGAATCCTTTCGGGAACTTCGTCTATTTTAACGATGACCGCGTGAACTTCGGCGCCACGCCCCAGGTTGAATCTTTGGAAACATGATCACTAAAGCAAAAATTCCGATCGATCCATAGGCCCAAATGTTTCCTGCGTCGTTTCCTGGAATGAACAGCTCTCCCCCAGGTTGACGCTGAGCCAGCCAAAGAATGGTTGCAGCCAGCGTTGCGGTGACTAGGTACAGCGCACCGCGACTTCGGCGAAGCAAACGAAGCGCTATCGCCAACGAAATAGACATAACCAAGGCAACAATCAACCCAATAGGAGTTTGCGCGCCGTTGTTTGCCTTGACCTGGTGCATCATGGTGCCGGCAAGAGCAAGCAAGACTCCAAGTGGCATGGCCCATAAGAAGGTAAACGCTGATCGAACGGCAACGAAAGCACTTGGCGAAGACTTGCGAATACGCTCTGGTCGGTCGTAGCGAATTTCTTTTCCAGGAACCACAGAATAGGTCTCGGCATTCACGGCCACCTGGCTAGCGTGTGCCTCAAGTGCAGCCTTTTTGATTGGCGCAGTCTTGGCGTTTCCGATTTCGGCATCAAATGGTTCGCGAGGTTCGGCAATTACCCAAAACTGAGGAGCTCGCGAACGACTCTGCTTTGCAATTTTTCTAATTGCCATTGCAGTTGCGTCGTGCGCCATTTTGTGATCCGGGTGACCAAAACCACCACGACGGTTGTAGGTCAAGACTGCATCAGGCTTAAATTCCTTAATCTTGGCTGCGATGTCTTCTGCGATGATGGTGGTCGACGCTGCCGACAGCGCAAGCTCATCAAGATCGCGTGGTTTTGCTGGCTTTCCCCAAGGATTGATTCGCATGCCTGAATCAAGATAGGCGCGAGTACCGGCAAAGGCATGCTGAACGTTTCCGAACACTTTAAGTGCTTCCATTAGTTCGGCTGCTCTAAACGAACCCATTGCCGCAAGATCGCCCTCAAGTGGTTTTAGTTCATCAAGCTTTACTTTGCCGCGTTCTCCGCGAGTGAGTGTGAACACCATTACTTCTGATTTTGCAGCGATGCGATCGGCAATCACATGCCCCGTGAATAGGCTTTCGTCATCTGGGTGCGCATGCACAATTAGAAGACGCTTTGGGGCAAATTTAGCTTTGGCCATGCTTCAACTTTAGGTCAAAACAAATCCCCCGGCTAGAAGCCGAGGGATTCGCCTGAAACTTTTAGTTTTTCTCGCTTGCGTTCTTGCGCTGTGAGTACAGGCGAGCACGTACGTTTGAATCCAATTCAACCTTGCGAATTCGGGTTGCTTCAGGGGTAACCTCTACACACTCGTCTTCACGAGCGAACTCTAGACACTCTTCAAGTGACAAAGTGCGAGGTGGGGTTAGCGACTGGAATTCATCAGATGAAGCCGCACGCATGTTTGTTAGCTTCTTTTCCTTGGTGATATTAACTTCCATGTCTTCGGCGCGAGAGTTCTCGCCCACAACCATGCCCGCGTAAACCTCGCTGGTTGGCTGCACGAAGAATGAGCCACGCTCTTGCAAACCAATCATCGCGAACGGAGTAACCACGCCCGCGCGGTCAGCAACTAGCGAACCGTTATTTCTTGTTGTGATCTCGCCAGCCCATGCGTCGTAACCGGCAGAGATTGCGTTAGCAATACCGGTTCCCTTGGTCTGAGTTAGGAATTCGGTACGGAAACCGATTAGACCGCGGCTAGGAACTCGGAACTCCATGCGAGTCCATCCAGTTGCGTTAGAAACCATGTTCTTCATCTGACCCTTACGCGCAGCAAGTAACTGAGTCATAGCACCAAGGAATTCCTCAGGTACGTCAATGGTCAAATCTTCGAATGGCTCGTGTAGCTTGCCATCGATGCGCTTAGTAACCACCTGTGGCTTACCAACGGTTAGCTCGTAGCCTTCGCGACGCATCTGCTCTACAAGAATCGCAAGAGCAAGCTCACCACGACCCTGAACTTCCCAAGCGTCTGGACGCTCGGTAGGAAGAACCTTGATTGACACGTTTCCGATTAGTTCTTTGTCAAGGCGATCCTTAACCAGACGTGCGGTTACTTTGGCTCCCTTTACGCGACCAGCCATCGGTGAAGTATTAATTCCAATGGTCATTGAGATTGCAGGATCGTCAACGCTAATCATTGGAAGCGGACGGACGTCGTTTGGATCAGCAAGTGTTTCGCCAATGGTGATCTCTTCGATACCGGCAACCGCAACGATGTCGCCTGGGTTTGCTTCATCGGTTGGGAAGCGCTCAAGTGCCTTTGTCTTAAGAAGTTCAGTGATCTTCACATTCTGAGTTGTTCCGTCTTGACGAACCCAGGCAACCTGCTGACCTTTCTTCAAAGTTCCGTTGAAAATACGTAGCAATGCAAGACGACCCAAGAATGGAGATGCGTCAAGGTTGGTTACGTGTGCCTGAAGTGGCGCTTCGTCGTCGTACTTTGGTGCAGGTATGTACTTCATGATTGCACCGAATAGCGGCTCAAGGTTTTCACCTTCAGGTAGGGTTCCATCTGCCGGCTTGGTTAGCGATGCGATACCCGCACGGCCGGAAGCGTAGATGATTGGAAGTTCAAGAATTCCATCGATGTCTAGATCTGGAACAGAGTCGTGAAGATCTGATGCAAGACCTAGCAATAGGTCGTGGGTCTCTTCAACAACTTCGTCGATGCGCGCGTCCGAACGGTCGGTCTTGTTAACCAAAAGCACAACCGGCAACTTTGCCTCAAGTGCCTTACGAAGAACGAAACGAGTCTGTGGCAATGGTCCTTCAGATGCGTCAACAAGAAGTACAACCCCGTCAACCATTGAAAGACCGCGTTCAACCTCGCCACCAAAGTCGGCGTGACCTGGGGTGTCGATTACGTTGATGGTGATTTCTTTGCCACCTGAGTGGTCACCCTTATAAGCGATAGCTGTGTTCTTGGCGAGAATGGTAATTCCCTTTTCGCGCTCAAGGTCGCCTGAGTCCATAACGCGCTCGCCTACTGCGGCGTGGTCGCTGAACGAACCAGTCTGGCGAAGCATGGCATCAACCAAAGTGGTCTTACCGTGGTCTACGTGGGCAACAATTGCGACATTGCGCAAGTCATCTCTGGTGGCCTGAGCCATAGGAACATCCTCAATGTGAGCGCGCCAAAAATTAATGGCACATTTTGTGAATTAGGGGGTGCAGAACTGCATCTTTGAGCCCCTGCCGTTTCAGTCTACCTGCGAAAGCCCCCAAAGTGCGGGGATAAAAGCCCGGAATCGGCGCTAGCCTAAGTTGGTGAACACCGATGCCCTGTTGATCTACGACGGCGATTGCGCTTTCTGTAAGCAGAGCCTCAAATGGGCGCTAGAAAAGCTGCCGGAATTTTGCCGATACGTGGCCTTTCAAAAAGTGGATTTCAAAGAATTTGGCTTGCAACTTAGCGATGTCCAGTCGCAGGTTTGGCTAATTGAGGGCGAAAAACGCCTTGGCGGTCACCGTGCCGTTAGCTGGCTGTTTAGACAGCAGAAATCCCTAGGCTGGCGCACCTTGGGCGCGCTAATTGATTGGTTCTCACCTATTTCTGCACTTGTATATAGATGGGTAGCAAATAATCGCCACCGGCTGCCTGGCGGCACTAAAGAATGCACAATCGATGACCGACCGTAAAAACTTCAAATTCGAATTACTGATCGTATTCGCACTTAGCCTTGGTGCCTCTGCGGTTTATTCAGTTGTTTCATTGATAGCCAAGCTCACCGCAAAATCTGGCTTAGCTGCACAAACCACTCTTATCAACGGAGCAATGGCAGAACGTGAGTGGTTGGACCTCACATATCAGTTGCTATCGGTGTTCTTTGGGTTGGCGCCTGTTGCACTAGCTCTCTTTTTCTTGTGGCAGTCAACCGGTAAACCGTTTAGTGTGATTGGCCTCACGCTTGAGGCGCCAATTAATTGGCTCAGCCGCGGATTCGTTTTAGCAGCCGCGATTGGAATTCCTGGAATTGGACTCTATGTTGTTGCGCGAATTTTGGGATGGTCTTCAAAGGTAGTGCCGGCAGAGTTGCCAAATTATTGGTGGGCGGTGCCGGTGTTGCTATTAGCAGCGATTCGGGCGGCATTGCTTGAAGAAGTTTTAGTAGTTGGTTATTTGCTTGACCGACTACAACGCCTGGGGGTATCCGCAAAAAATCAAATGCTTATTAGCGCCGGAATTCGAGCCAGCTATCACCTGTATCAAGGTTTTGCAGGCTTCGTTGGCAACTTTGTGATGGGGCTTGCATTTGGTTGGGCATACCGCAAGTGGGGTCGTGTGATGCCGCTGGTCTTTGCTCACTTCATTCTTGATGCGGTTTCCTTTGTGGGATACGCACTGATTGGCAAGTCACTGCCACTTCCCTAGCCCGTAATTTCTGATCGGCTGGTATCTTTGCCCTGTTGAAAGAAATTTCAACAGCTTTTGCATTCTGCAGGGGAAGTTGGTGAAAATCCAACGCTGACCCGCAACCGTGATCGATTCACTCGAAAGTCGGATTGCCTGCAGAGCCGCAACTGACTCCATATTTACCGTCGAGGTCTACGGTCGGAGTCGAATTGGTGTTTGGGCACCCTTTCGCCTTCGTACGTTGATCGCACTGTGCGAAAGGCTCCATATGTTTGGACCAAATTCATTACCCGCCGCTTTGCGAAAGTTGGCGACGCTTACTGCACTAACGATGGCGATCAGCACCACGTCGATTGGCATGGCCAGCGCCGCCGACACTTACTCAAGCACCGTTTCGTTTCTTTCAAAGTCATTCTTGAACGGCAAAGCCCTAGAAGGGTCACCGGCTGGCACCATGGAATACGGTTTCACGCTGGATGCCATGCTGCAGCTAAAGGCTGGCGGTAAGTCACTGGTGCAGCAACTTCCTGCGATCAACTACATGTTGGGCACTCGTTCCCAGCCACTCGGTAACGCATCGAACGGTTACCTATTCAATAAAGATGAAACACTTTCGCTTAATGTTGGGCGCGCAGGCAAGTTCCTATTTGCTAGCGAAGCGTTGGATGTGCCGAACAATTCAATTCGATTTGATGTCTTAAAAAAACTAGCCGCTCGTATCAATAGCCAAACTGGCGAGATTTCTAACGTTGCTTCTGGCGCAATTGATTACGCGTGGGTTGCCCTTGGCCTTAACGCCTACGAGGAACACTCGCTTGCGAACAAGGTTGTGCAAAAAATGTTGACTCTGCAAAACACCGATGGTGGTTTTGGTGAAGTAGATCCAACTGTCTCTACCCCAGACTCAACCGGTCTTGCATTGCAGGCAATCAACCTTCGTCAAGATTTCGGTACCGATGCACAAGATAAAAAACGAGCGCTTGCCGAAAAGAAGGCAATTGCCTACTTGGTTTCAACCTGTGTTGATAAGAATCACTGGAACGCATACGGCGAGGCTTCAGTGAATTCAACTGCCTACGCAGCCATGGGACTAAAGGCTGCCGGCAAGAAGATTGCGCTGTATTCCGATTGGCTAAAACAACAGCTGGCCCCAAAGGGTGGATTCCTAACCTCGTGGTCAAACGGCGTTGGTGACAAGTTTGCTACCGCCCAGGCAATCGCTCCGCTACTTGGCAAGAGCTACCTAGACCTACTTCCTTAATGATCAAGGTTCCGTTTCGCGCAGTACTGATTTCGCTGATTGCGATCGTGGCAGTCGGTGGCCTTGTGGTGCCCAACCTACAAAACGCAACCACGACCGATGATGCAATTCAGATCAAGGTAACGAACGGTGCGTGCACTAATCAAGGAACAACGCTGATTGTTGATTTTGGTGCCCAATCCAAACTTGCGCCGATACAGAAATGCGTTGGTGCTACAGGTGCAACCGGTTGGCAAGTTTTGCAAGACGCTGGATTGCAAATAACCGGAACTGCGGAATACCCAGAAGCCTTTGTTTGCCGAATTAACAATTGGCCTAGCGAGCAGCTAGAAGACTGCGCGGGTACACCTGGATTGACCGGCGGAAGTTGGGCTTACTTTTACTCCAAGCCTGGTGCCAATGGTTGGCTTCGCAGCCCAGTTGGCGCCGCTACTCGAAAGCCGCTGTGTGGTGAAGTTGAGGGCTGGCTATTTGTGAATCAGCTTGCCGGTGACCAAAAATTTGCATCACCAAAAACTAAGCCAACCCCATTTACTTGCCGATGAATCAAAAGCGCTTTAGTAACGCACTTCACCCGGTCACCTGGTGGACACTTGCGTTTATTGGGGTAGCAATCGCCGTGATCAGTCACTCTCTAGCACCGCTAATGATTATTGGGGGCGCCTCGCTAGCAAGTGTGGTGGTACTCGAAAGAAATTGGGCAAGTTCAATAAAGTTGTACGCCACATTGGCTGTTGTGGTTTTCCTAACCAGATTGATTTTCAGAGTCCTATTCAATTTCGCTGCTGCTAATCAAGACATTGCGCTTCAACTGCCCTTGATTGAAATTGATTTAGGTTTTGGCCAGCCGGTGCACTTACTTGGACCGCTTAGTTACTCAGCAATCAATGTCGCTGTGGTTGACGGGTTGCGGCTTGCAGTAATCATTTTGGCAATTGGAGCGGCAAGCGTATTGGCCAAACCCAGCGAACTACTCAAGTACACCCCTGCCGCTGTCTACGAGATAGCTACCGCGGTAACGATTGCAATTAATCTTGCTCCGCAATTAAGCACCAGTATTCATCGGGTAAAGCGGGCAGCCGCACTTCGCGGGCGAAGCGACGGGTTGGGCATAATGCGCAGTCTGATTATTCCGGTGCTAGAAGATGCGATTGAAAACTCAATGCACCTGGCAGCCAGCATGGCGACAAGGGGTTTTGGTCGCACCGGTCAAAACTCAATCGCCACGCGCCGATGGCTTAGAACATGCTCATTAGCTGCTTTTGCATTCACGATCATCGCCACCTATTTGATTCTCACTATTGGGCTTTTCAATGGCGCAGCCATAGCAGCTTTGATTCTGAGCCTGGTTAGTTCAGTCTTAGCGCTGAGGCTTTCTGCTGGCCAGAGGATTCGCACTACTTTGAACCGCAAAAAGCTTGGTGCCCTTGACTCATTGCTTCTGATATCCGGCGTTGCTATTTTTTACGCAGTTAGTCTCGGGTGGATTTCATGATTCAGCTGCGCGGAGTTTCTTTCAGTTATTCGCATGACGACGCTGCCGTGCTGAAGCGAGTGAATCTTGATTTTGCTTCAGGTGAATTTAGTTTGATTACCGGTGCTACCGGAAGCGGTAAGACCACGCTCTTGAAGGCAATCAACCGACTAATTCCAAACTTTTCGCCGGGTTCGTTTCTGGGGCAGGTGCTGATTAACCAAATCGATGTAACTAACCAAAAGCCCCAGCAGCTTGCCGAGCTTGTTGGTTATGTGCCCCAATCCCCCGATGAATCCTTCGTAGCCCAAAACGTAATTGAAGAATTGGCATTTGGAATGGAGCAACTTGGTGTTGCACCAAGTGAAATGCAGCAGCGCATTGAAAACATTGCCGACCGCGTAAGAATTACACACCTGCTTGGTAGAGACATTGAGTCGCTTTCTGGTGGCGAAAAACAACGACTGGCAATTGCTTCTGCCCTTGTTGCCGGCCAGCGGGCCTTGCTCTTGGATGAGCCAACTTCGTCGCTTGATTCAACTAGCGCTACCCAGGTGCTTGCCTTGCTCAAGGAACTTTCAGCGATTCACGGCATTACCGTTTTGATTGCAGAGCACAGATTAGATCGAGTGCTACCACTGGTGGATTCAATGGTGAGTGTGTACGCCGATGGTTCCGTGAATAAAGGCACAGCCCAAGCACCAAAGATGGCTTTGACACCACAGACTGAAATTGTGCCCACGTCGGAACGTCAAATAGCCAGAATTGAAAATCTTGCCATTGAATTTGACGGCAAAACAGTGTTTCGCAATTTGAACCTAGAACTAAAGAGCGGCTCGATTACCGCTCTTACGGGCCCCAACGGTTCTGGAAAGACTTCATGCTTGTGGGCTATTCAGGGCTCCGGCTCTAGGTCTGCCGGCACTGTTCTGGTGAACGGCACTGACCCCGCAAAACTAAAGGCCAGAGATCGACTTGCTTTAGTGGCAAAGGTTCCACAGCGAGCAACCGACTTACTATTTCTTGACACCGTGTCGGCTGAACTTTTTGAGTCTGATGAATCCTGTGGCGCAGTATCCGGAAGCACAGCCAAAATTCTTGAAGACCTGATCGGAAGAATTGACCCAACGCTGCACCCCCGAGACTTGTCGGCTGGCCAAAAACTTGCCTTGGTGCTCGCGATTCAATTGGTAAAAGACACACCCTTGCTATTACTAGACGAACCTACGCAGGGCCTGGATTACGTTGCCAAAGACCACTTTGCTAAACAGATCAAGAAACTTGCAGCGACCGGCAAGGCAATCCTTCTAGCAAGTCACGACGAGGAATTCGTTTCGCTGACTTGCGATCAAGTGATCAAGTTGGGGGAAAATGCAAAATAACTTAATACAAAGATTCAGTTTTGTGACCCTGATCACGCCTGCCGCGTTGCTGCTGTTTAGCTGGCCGCTATTCATTTCTGCGCAAACTCAGTCTGAGATTCAGTTTGCACAGCTGGTGTTCATAATTTTGATGCCTGCCATTTTAATTCTCACGATTACCGAATTCACCAGCGAGCGAATTGATTCACGACAACTTGCCATGCTGGGTGTGCTTACCGCTTTGAACGCCTTCATCAGAATGATGGGCGCCGGTGCAGCCGGCGTTGAGACGGCATTCTTTCTAATCATTGTCAGCGCTTACGTGTTTGGTTCCGGTTTTGGCTTTTTAATGGGAGCTTGTTCGCTTTTAGTATCTGCCTTGATTACCGGTGGCGTTGGGCCATGGTTGCCATTCCAAATGATGGCTGCCGGAATTATCGGTGTTGGTGCTGGGCTCCTGCCCAAGTCAAAAAGAATGTGGTTGCAAGTTGGCGTAATGATTTTGTATGGGGTGATTGGTGCGTATGTTTACGGCGCGCTCATGACTTTATGGAACTGGCCGTTCTTGGCTGGCGTTGGTTCCGATGTGTCTTACCTTGCCGGTGCCGGTGTGATTGAAAACCTAGGCAGGTTCCTGAATTATGAAATCTTTACCGGTGGATTGCTTTGGGACACCGGCCGCGCGATAACGACCAGCATTTTGATCACTGTAACGGCACCAGCCCTGCTAACTACTCTACGAAGAGCAGCCAACAGGGCTGGAGTAAAGAAATTCTGATTTAGAAAAGTGGCAAAGTTACCAGTGCCTGAAGAACAGTAGCTACTGCAGCACCTGCGAAAAGACCTAGGTTCATCTTCCAGGTGTACTTCGCCTCGCCACGAGCTGCGTGCATGATGAACGCAACAACCATGGTCAGTGCAAGACCAGCGCCGGCTGCGATGCCAACTGCCTGTGACCACGCGAAGCCAGTAACGTATGCGCCGATTGGAGCAACAACAACACCGATAGCGCCAAGGATCTCAAGCCAAGCGATTAGCTTTACTAGACCAAATGGAACCTTTGCTACCCAACCCATGCCAGCGCCAAGAAGAGTCTCTTTGTCTGCCTTTGACTTGAATGAGCCGGCCTTGTAAAAGCCACGAGCCGCGTAAATTGAAACCGCAAGCGCGGCGATTGCTAGAACGATGTTCATTAGTTTTCCCTTAGTCTCTTGATTATCCGAGGTTTCGGACTTACAGTTATTTAGTAAAGCACGGGTTGACAAGATTTGTCAAGTAGCCCTAGACAAGAAATGCTAGACGTGTCGCCTGAGAGGATATGGTCATGGAAATCAAGGCTCGCGCCGAACGCCAAGACGATGGCTGGCTAATTGCCGTCCCCTCACTTGGCAATTACAAGACCACCTCAAAGCGCCTAGACAAGGCAACCGAGCAGATCAAACTGCTTGCCGAAAAAGAAACTGGCGAATCAAAGTGCGACATCGTGGTGAAGGTAGAAGCAGTGATGCCTGGCATCATCTGCGACATTGAGGCGGCTCAAACCAAGATGCGCGAAGCAGCGAAACTTCAAGAAGAAGCTTCGAACGAGATTCGTGATGTGGTTTCTCGCATGCGCGATGAAGGATTAACCATGCGTGATATTGCCATCTTGCTTGGAGTTACTCCGCAGCGTGTGGCTCAACTTGCGCCTTGCGCCACTGATCAATAATTAAACGCGCCAGGTTGGCAATCGCCAGCTAAAAATCATGGCAGCAAAACGCAATGCTGTAATGACGAAGGCGCCTACACCAACGGCAATAAAAGCACCCGCATTTATGGCATCAAGCGCAACTACAATCCAACCTCCGGCAAAAGCAACGACCGAGTAAGGCTGGTGATCAACAAATGCACGCGGAATCTCGTTGACCACAACGTCACGAAGAACTCCACCAAATACCGCTGTGATTACGCCCATGATGACTGCAACTATTGCCGGTGCTCCTGATTGCAAAGCAATGTGAGTTCCGCCGGCACTGAATATACCTAATCCAATTGCGTCAGGCCACGCGGTGGCGCGCTGGGTGGGTTCCAGGTGACGGGCACGCATAAAAACTAGCGCAAATGCACAAAGGCCAAGAACAACCCAAATCCAAAACTGGTACTGCACCCAGAAAAATGGTCTGCGGTCTAACAGGATATCTCGAAGGGTTCCGCCACCAAAAGCCGCTAGAAAAGTAACCATTGCCATCCCGACTAGGTCTAACTTTTTTCGAGCCGCTTCAATCAAGCCAGAAAGTGCGAAGGCCAGAGTGCCAATAATCTCGAATCCGGTGGTGCCATATGCAACAAACCATTCCGCGATCGAGGTTCCTGTGTTCATGCACCAAGTATGTCAAGATTGCCTCGTGGAAGTATTGATTACCGGTGCCCTGGCGGGTCTTGCGCTTGCCATTCCACTTGGCCCAATGGCCATCCTGCTGATTAGCACCACACTCAAGCACGGTCGCAGAATCGGAATCTTTGGCGCTCTGGCGATGGCTAGCGTTGACTTCTCTTACGCGGCACTGGTGTTTGCCTTTGGCAACGTGATTATCAATCTGCTTACCGGCTGGGTGTTCCCGCTTCGAGTGCTTGGTTCTGCGATTTTGGTTTACGTTGGCGTGAAGATTTTTCTGGATGCTCGAAAGAGTTCCAAAATAGAGAACCCTGATCTAACCAACTCTCCTGCCTCAAGGTTCAAGACCTACGCCAAGTTCTTTGGCCTAACAGTTTTGAACCCGGCAACCGCTTTCTACTTCTTTGG
>CAZWHL010000020.1:2687-27589 GCA_964633625.1 uncultured Rhodoluna sp. | reverse complement strand
TTGGTTCAAACGGTTCAACCTCAATGGGTTCAGTTTGTGCTTCGACTCTTGCACTACTAAACGCTGGTGTGCCACTGCGCGCACCGGTTGCAGGTATCGCAATGGGTCTGATCTCTGACACCGTTGATGGCAAGGTTCAGTACGCAGCAATCACCGATATCCTTGGCGCCGAAGATGCACTTGGCGACATGGACTTCAAGGTTGCCGGTACTCGCGACTTCATCACTGCGATCCAGCTTGACACCAAGCTTGACGGTATTCCTGCATCAGTTCTTGCTGGAGCACTTACTCAGGCAAAAGAAGCACGCCTAACCATTCTTGACGTAATGGCACAGGCAATTTCTGAACCAGACGAGATGGCTCCAACTGCTCCACGCGTTATCGCAGTGAAGATTCCAGTTGACAAGATTGGTGAAGTCATTGGTCCAAAGGGCAAGATGATTAACCAGATCCAGGAAGACACTGGCGCTGACATCTCTATCGAAGACGACGGTACCGTTTACATTGGTGCAACCGATGGCCCATCAGCAGAGGCTGCAAAGGCTGCGGTTAACGCAATCGCAAACCCACACGTCCCTGAGATTGGCGAGCGTTTCCTAGGAACCGTGGTGAAGCTGGCTACCTTTGGTGCTTTCGTTTCACTAGTTCCTGGCAAGGACGGTCTGCTACACATCTCTGAGCTAAAGAAGATGGCTGGCAAGCGAGTTGAGAACGTTGAAGATGTTCTTGAGGTTGGTCAGAAGCTTCAGGTTGAAATCACCAAGATTGATGACCGCGGAAAGCTTTCACTAGCTCCGGTTGTTGAGGGTGATGCAGCTGCATCAGACGAAGAGTAAAAACGCTTTAAAAAGAAAGTTCCGGTTTAGCCATGAGTGAAGTTCTATTTCCGCTAGACCAGAGCGACCTTTCGTTCACCGCTTCGGGAGGTAGCACGGTTCGCCGTTCTATCCTCCCAAGCGGTGTTCGCGTTTTAACTGAACACATGCCAGGTGCGCAAAGCGTATCGGTGTCGTTTTCAGTTGCGGTTGGTTCACGTGACGAAACCGATGGCCACTACGGCTCAACACACTTCCTTGAGCACTTGTTGTTCAAGGGCACCAAAAAGCGCACTGCGCTAGACATTGCCGTTGCCTTTGACTCCGTTGGTGGTTCATCAAACGCGTCGACCGGCAAAGAGCACACCAGCTACTACGCACGTGTACAAGACAAAGCTCTTCCGCTAGCGGTAGATGTAATCGGCGATATGCTGGCCTCGTCGCTAATTGACGCAAAAGAATTCGAAAATGAGCGCACCGTAATTCTTGAAGAGCTCGCCATGAATGATGACGACCCACAAGATGTTGCCCACGAGGCGTTTGCCGAGGCCGTGCTTGGCGATCACCCGCTTGGACGCCCAATTGGTGGCACCAACGAAACCATTACCGCGGTAACTCGCGACGCAGTGTGGAGTCACTACCAGGCAAACTATCGTCCACAGGATTTGGTGATTGCAGCTGCCGGTGGAGTAGAGCACGCAGACCTAATTGCACTCGTTGAAAAATCATTAATTGAAGCTGGCTGGGACCTAAACAAAAAGGCAACGCCTGTTGAGCGACGCCTATTGCACCCGGCCAGTATTTCGCGAGGCACAGAACTAAAGGTGATCAAGCGCCCAATCGCACAGGCGAACGTTTTGCTTGGCATGCAGGGTCTTGTTGCCGACGACGAGCGTCGCTACGCAATGGGTATTTTGAACACCGTGCTTGGTGGCGGTATGAGCTCGCGCATGTTCCAAGAAATTCGCGAAAAGCGCGGCCTTGCCTACTCGGTTTACTCTTTCAACCAGGGTTACTCAGACGGCGCCTACTTTGGACTTTACGCGGGTTGTTCGCCAGCGAAGACTGCTGAGGTAACTCGACTTATGGTGGCTGAATTTGAAAAGATAGCTACCGATGGCATTCGCCAAGATGAGCTAGATCTAGCCAAGGGAAATATCTCTGGCAGCTTGGCGCTTAAGTATGAGAGCACCATGGCTCGCATGAACCGTTTAATTAGCGCCGAAATTGTAAACGGTGAATTCTTTGATCTTGATGATTCGCTCTTGCACGTAAACTCAGTCTCGCTTGCAGATGTGCAGACCTTGGCTGCCGACCTGTTAACGCGCGAGCGCTCGATTGTTGCGGTAGGCGATGTTGATGAGTCAACTTTTGCCGAATTTATCTAGGATTAACTCATGTCAATCAAAGTAGCTGTAGTAGGTGCCACTGGCCGTATGGGCAAGTTAGCACTTGAGCTAATCGACGCCGCTCAAGACCTGCAGCTACACTCGGCTATTGATTCAAAGAGTGAACTCAGTGATGCACTTGGTGCCGATGTAATCTTTGAAGTCACTCGACTAGAGGTCAGCGAAAAAGTTGCCGATTTTGCAATCGCCAACAACATGAAGCTAGTTATTGGCACCAGCGGCTGGTCGGCAGCAAAGCTCGCCGAACTGCGCATCAAGGCTGTGGCAAATTCAAAGTCAGGTGTTCTGGTAATTCCGAACTTCTCAATCGGTTCAATGTTGGCAAGTTCATTTGCTGCGCAAGCCGGTAAATTCTTCGACTCAATTGAAATTATTGAGGCCCATCACGCTGGAAAAATCGATTCGCCATCGGGCACCGCAGTCCGCACTGCAGAGATGATAGCGGAGGCGCGTGAGGGTATGACTCAACCGCTTATTCCAGGTGTTGGTCAAGAAGCACGCGGCGAAGTTGTGGCTGGTGTTCCAATCCATAGCATCCGCCTGGCAGGGGTATCGGCTAAGCAAGACGTGGTCTTTGGTGGTGAGAGCGAGGTCCTAACCATCAGTCACGAGGTTTCATCAATCCGTTCATACGTTCACGGAATTCTGCTCAGCATTCGTACCGCGGCAAGCAGCACCGGCTTAATTGTTGGGCTGCAGTCTGTGGTTGACGCAAACACCAAGAACTAAAGGTTCAATATGTCTCGCGCAAAAATTGGCGCACTGGCAATGTCAGCGCTACTACTTCTGTATATCGCTCTACTGTCCAACACGGCACTCGCATTACTTGAAACTAACGTTGCTGTGGCCCAAATCATGGGTGCGATGATTGCTGCATTCCCGATCGTTGGGGCCTGGGCAGTTTATGTTGAACTCCGCTTCGGTTTGGCTGCAGAAAAGCTAGTTGCAAAAATAATTGCCGAGGGAACCTGGCCAGATCTTGGAATTGAAACCAGACCTAGCGGCCGGGCAGTCCGCGCCTCAGCAGATGCCGCATTCGCAAAGTGGAGCGCTGCCGCCCAGCAAAATGACAGCGATTATCATGCGTGGTTTAACCTGAGTCTTGCCTACGATGCCTGTGGAGACAGGCGTCGTGCGCGAGCTGCCATGCGCAAAGCGATTGCGCTGGCGAAATAACTTTGGCAAAAGAACTTCTTTTTAGAACTTCTTGATTAAGCCAATACGCTGCAGCCCAACGTAAATCTGGCAGCCAAGGCAGAAAGCAAACGCAGCGTTCAGGAATGCCGCGATAAATGCTGCACCGGCTGCGTAAACTAGACCGCCTTGTAAGCCAGCTAGGTAAAGCACAACTCCGGCACCGGCAACAATCAAACCGATTAGCTGCGCAAACTGTGGTGGGCGAGGGTCTTCGAGTTCTTTAGGCGCAGCAAGGCGTGGGCGAACCAACTTTTTGAATATCAAACCGTACGGGTGCTTTGAATTACCCAAGAATGCACCAATAGCAAACGAAGCGGTTACGAAAACCAATACTCCAAACGCAGCACTGAGAGTAGAAGCGTCTAACGCTAGAAATACGGTGATCAAAAGCAGGGCAGCGGTGATGCTGGCACCAAAACGTGGGCCGCGTGGATCAATACCTGCAGGAGTGCTCTTAGTTGATGTGCTCATTAGATTTCGAAACTTCCTATTTCATCTTGAATGGTCTGTTGTTTTACGGCTCCGCCAATTCGTGAAGTCACGCGTCCGTGTGAATCAAGAACCAGTGTGGTGGGAGTCTGGAGAATGTTGAACTTGTTGGCAAGATCAACACGATTTGTAATGTCTACCTCAATGTGCAAAATTTCCGGATGCACTTTCTCAAGCTCGCTATAGAGTTTTGCGGTCTGTCGACATGCGGTGCAGAACTCGCTCGAAAACTGTAGGAAGGTCACCTTCTGGCCAAACTTTGTTACCGGTTGGCCGTTCTTTACAGCACCGATTTCAGCAAGGTCTATGACCTCGCCACCCTTGACGGTCCTGGCCAGTCCGGTGCGAGCCCGCCAAATTAAACCTGCAGCCAAGGCCAAGGCCAGAAGGCCTAGGACCAGGGCAATGCGGGTTTCAAGTGACATGAAATAAGGCTAAACCTGCGAATCTGGGCCAACAGAACCGTTACCCTCTATTACGGTCCGAGGCTCGGCTTGGATATCGGGGTTGGAAAGGGCAACAGGCCCTAAACCAGTAGGCTGTAGGGGTGTCAGACATCATTTTTCGTAGCGACGTAACCGTTGAACTTGTCCGTTCCAGCGCAGCCGACTCAGACGTATTGTTTGCGGCCCGCGTATCAACACAGGGTGAGCAGACTCTAGATTCTGCTGCCGCCCAGACCGATGCTTCAGAGGATGAGAAGCGCAATAAAGGCCTCATCAACTACCTGATGCGCGATCGTCACGGTTCACCGTTCGAGCACAACTCAATGACCTTCTACGTACAGGCACCGATTTTTGTGTTCCGTGAATTCATGCGCCACCGAATCGCGAGCTACAACGAAGAATCAGGTCGTTACAAGGAGCTGTCACCGGTTTTCTATGTTCCAGCCCCAGACCGTAACTTGGTTCAGGTTGGTAAGACCGGGCACTACGAATTCTTGCCTGGTTCGGCAGAGCAGATTGCTCTGGTTGAGCAAGAGTCACGCACCGCATCACAGCACGCGTATGAGTCTTACAAGCGCATGCTTGAAGCCGGAGTTGCCCGCGAAGTTGCGCGTATTGTGCTTCCGCTAAACATTTACTCAAGCATGTACGTCACCATGAACTCACGTGCACTAATGAACTTCTTGAGCCTGCGCACTCAGCGCGAAGGAACACACTTCCCGTCTTTCCCGCAGCGCGAAATTGAAATGTGCGCCGAGAAGATGGAAGAGTTCTGGGCCGAACTCATGCCATATACCTACGAGGCATTCAACAAGAACGGTCGCGTAGCTCCGTAATTAAACTTCTGTTCTTGCTAGGCGTGTCCGTCTAAGCATTAGCGAGAGCACTAGTCCAAGTAAAACGGCTGTAATTAGATCCACGAATACTGTGGCAATCAGTGTTGTCGTGAGTACTAGGGCGTCCAGTTTGCTCTTTCTAGCCAATTCAATAAGTTCACGCGGCTTAACCATTCGTGCCGTGGTTGCAAGTAAGACTCCAGCTAGGGCGGCTAGAGGAATTTTTGCTACCAGGGGAGCGGCCAGCAAAACCACGAGCGCCAGAATAATTGCATGACTCAAGGCAGCCAATTTGGATTGAGCGTGCGACTTCACATTAACGGCAGTTCGGGCGAGGGCAGCTGTAGCGGGTACGCCGCCAAAAAAAGGTACAACTAGGTTGGCTAGCCCCTGGCCAAAAAGTTCACGGTTTGAATCATGATGCTCGTCGCCACCACGCATTTTGTCGGCTACTTTTGCCGAAAGCAAACTCTCAAGCGCAGCGAGTGCTGCCACTGCAAACCCCGATGGCACAAGCGCCAAGTAGTCCTTTGATCTTAGAAAGTCAAAATCAATTTTTCCAATTTGGGCAGGTAGCTCTCCGATTGTCTCTAGTTGCAAACCTAAGGTTGAAGTGGTTATTGCAGCGAGAGTAATAGTCAATATCGCCATCGGAATTCTTGGCCAACGCTTTGAAAAACTAAGAATCATTGTGGCTACGCCAAGAGACATGATTACCGGCACAGCATTGAATTGGGCAATACCCGCCACGGTCACTTCGAAAGCACCAACCCAAACCTTTTCTGCATGGCTCGCAGGAACTCCAAAAATAAAGGGAAACTGCTGAAGTGAAATCACGATGGCAATTCCGGCGGTAAAGCCCTCGATCAGCGAGGTAGGTAAGCGGTGGACGTGCTCTCCAATTCTGACAAAACCGGCGATCACGAGAATTGCTCCTGCAATTAGACCAACTAACAAAACTCCTTTAGTTCCAAACTGGTGAACGATTGGAATCAGCACAACGGTCATTGCGCCGGTAGGGCCTGAAACTTGTAATTTACTTCCCCCAAAAATTGCGGCGATGGCACCTGCAATTACTGCGGTAGTGATTCCGGACTCGGCGCCAAGTCCTGAGGCAATACCAAATGCCAGCGCCAAGGGCAGGGCAACAATGGCTACGGTCAAACCAGCGACTAGGTCTTTTGTCGGTGCTCGACGCACATCAAGCCAGTCGGCCTTCGTTGGCAACAGGTTCACAACCTCAGCCTACCGATAGGCTTGTAGACATGTCTCAGAAGAACATTTTTGGCCAAACCCTGGTAGCGCTAGTGACCCCAATGACCGCCGACGGCGAAGTTGATTGGGCTGACACAGAGAAGCTAATTGACTACGTGATTACCAACGGCGCCGACGGTGTAGTGGTTACCGGCACTACCGGTGAGACCAGCACTCTTACGGATGCTGAGAAAATCAAGCTGGTTGAGGTAGGCAAGTCTGTTTCTGCGGGACGCGCAAAGATCATCACCGGTGGAGGTTCAAACGAAACCGCTCATGCTATGCAGCTTTACAAGGCTTCAGAAAAAGCTGGCGCCGACGGCATCATGATTGTGACCCCTTACTACAACAAGCCAACACAGGCCGGCGTGCTAACTCACTTCCGCATGGTTGCCGATTCAACCGATCTTCCAGTGATTCTTTACGACATTCCTGGACGTGCCGGAATCGCGATTTCAATGGACACTTTCCACCGCGCTTCGAAGCACCCAAACATCGTTGCGGTGAAGGACGCCAAGGGTGATCTTGCTCAGGCAACTCGAATCATGAACGAAACCGGTTTGTTCTACTTCTCTGGCGACGACTCTAACCTTTTGCCAGAACTTGCCATTGGTGCGGTTGGTTGCATTTCGGTCACCGCAAATATTGCACCGGCCGCGTACCGCGAAATGATTGACGCTGCTAATCGCAACGACTTCCACCACGCGCTTACCGTGCACAATGCGCTTGATCCACTTCAGCGTGCAGCCATGACACATGTGCCTGGCACCGTGGCGGCAAAGTACATTTTGAACGGTCTTGGAATTATTTCTAGCCCACGCGTTCGTTTGCCGCTGGTTGGCCCAGAAGACGCCGAAGCTGCACGCATTGAGGCAGATATTGATTTGGTTGGCACAGTTCCAGGTGTGAGCTTCGATAACTTCCGCCCAGACCGCAACGCGGCAGCTGGCGGTGCGTTGCCAAAGATTGCTGGTACCACCCGATAATTCGGATGGATAATCGCGGTAGACGCGGAGTATTTTCGTGCACAAGAGTGCACACACAACAGAATAGAAAAGAGAACCATTGGTTCAGACACTGCCACACCCGGCGCCACTGCGTCCGGGGGTAATGCGCATCATTCCGCTTGGCGGCATTGGTGAAATTGGTCGCAACATGACCGTCTTTGAAATCGACGGCAAGATCTTGATCGTTGATGTTGGCGTACTTTTTCCAGAAGAGCACCAGCCGGGCATCGACGTGATCCTGCCTGACTTTGGCTACTTAAAAGATCGCTTGGACGATGTGGTCGGAATCGTGCTTACCCATGGTCACGAGGACCACATCGGTGGCGTTCCTTACCTACTTCGCATGAAGCAAGATATTCCGTTGATTGGTTCGGCGCTGACCCTGGCATTTGTTGAGGCAAAGCTAAAGGAACACCGCATAACTCCGTTCTCAATGGTGGTAGCCGAGGGGCGCAAAGAAACCCTGGCCGGATTCAACCTTGAGTTCATCGCAGTCAACCATTCGATTCCAGATGCGCTTGCAGTGGTCATTCGAAGTAAAGCCGGAAGCATCTTGCACACCGGTGACTTCAAGATGGACCAGTTGCCGCTTGATGGTCGCCTCACCGACCTTCGTGCGTTCGCACGCGTTGGAGAAGAAGGGCTTGATCTATTTCTTAGCGATTCAACCAACGCCGACGTGCCGGGTTTCACCCCGCTAGAAAAAGAAATTGGTCCGGTGATTGAGAATGTGATTGCGCGTTCCAAGAAGCGCGTGATTGTGGCGTCTTTCTCTAGCCACGTGCACCGAGTCCAACAGGTAGTTGACGCCGCCAAGGCAAACCATCGCAAGGTTGCATTGGTTGGGCGGTCGATGGTACGCAACATGCAGATCGCGATCGAGCTTGGTTATCTCAAAGCCGACACCGATGACTTCGTGGATCTCAAGCAAGCGGCAACTATGCCAGACGACAAGGTGGTCTACATGTCTACCGGTTCGCAGGGAGAACCAATGGCAGTGCTTGCGCGCATGGCCAACCTCGAGCACGATATCGAAATTGGCGAAGGTGACACAGTTATTTTGGCGAGCTCGCTAATTCCGGGTAACGAGAATGCGGTTTACCGTGTCATCGATGGTCTTACTAAGTTGGGTGCCAATGTGGTTCACAAGGGCAACGCAAAGGTTCACGTATCCGGTCACGCTGCTGCAGGAGAGTTGCTGTACTGCTACAACATATTGAAGCCAAAGAACGTGATGCCGGTGCATGGCGAATACCGTCATTTGATTGCAAACGGAAAACTAGCCGAGCAAACCGGTGTGCCACACGAGCGCGTGCTTATTACTGAAGACGGTTGGGTGGTCGATCTTGAAGACGGTATCGCCGAGGTGGTTGGCGCAGTTGAATGTGGTCTGCTTTACGTCGATGGAAAGAATGTTGGAACCATCACCGATGATGATCTGCACGATCGCCGAGTCTTGGCTGAAGAAGGATTCATCTCAATCTTTGCCGTAATCGACAAAGAGACCGGTCGCGTAATTACCGGACCAGAAATTCGCGCCCGTGCATTTGCAGAGGATGATCACGTTTTCGACAACGTGAAGCCACTTATTGAACGTGCTCTTGCCGAAGCAGCCGGTGAGGGAGTGCGCGATACATATGCTCTTCAGCAGGTGATTCGACGCACGATAGGAACTTGGGTCAACAAGGCTCACCGGCGTCGCCCAATGATCATTCCGGTGGTCATCGAAGGCTAACTTCGCCGTGCCTACGGGCATCTGACGGCGCTGGCTGTTAGTTTTGAGCCATGGCTACGCGTAAACCAACCCCTCGTAAACCCGTTTCAAGGGCCACGAGTAGCTCGCGTACCCGTAATTCGGCACCTCGTGCCGCGGCTGCGCCCCGTTCGCGTCAGGCAGCTCCTCGAGTAAGTCGCGAATCCGGTTCTGCAATCACGGCCGTCTACATGTTCTTTGCCCACGCAGTGGGTGCCGGTGCTCGAGCTCTTAGCCCAGACAAAATTGCCAAGGAAGACCGTCGCGATGGACTGCCGTTTTTCCTGTTTCTGCTCGGCATTATCGGTGCGATTTTTGGTTGGGTATTAATCAAGCAGGATTGGGCTCACGGTGTTCACGTGTGGACTATGGGAGCGCTTTTTGGTCGCGTTTCATTCGCCCTTCCGGTGATCATGATCATCTTTGCGATTTACCTGATGCGTCACCCTTCTACTGTTCGCGATAACGGCCGCATCGGAATTGGACTGTTCCTCTTTATTGTTTCGATCAGCGGTTTCTTCCACGTATTTTTCTTGCACGACGGCAAGGTAGTTCAGCCTTACGACGGCGAGTGGACCCTGGCCTACAGCGGCGGTATTTTTGGGTGGCTAATTTCTGTTCCGTTCTATAACACCATCACCATCTGGGGAACCGTTCCGGTGTTAGCGGCATTTACTTTTGGTTCGCTGCTGATCATGACCAAGACCGCACCAAACCGGATCGCCGAGCGACTTCGTGAATTGACCACCTACCTGTTTGGTGAATCGAAACAGCGCGAGGTTGTTGAAGAAGTTGAAGATGAAATCCCAGACGCCTTTGACGGCACCAAGGTTCCGTGGTGGCGCCGTGGTAAGGGTGCCGACGACAACGCCTTTGATAGCGCGATCGTTCCGGCTGATGATGAAGATGCCCTTGATGGCCTTTTCGCTGACAACCTACAGACCACTCAGCTAAACATTCCTTCTGTGGACGCAACAGCGGTGGTAGACACCACAGCTACCGCACCAATTACAATCCCGCAGGCAGACTTCGTTGCGCCCCCGACTGCACCAGTTGCTCCGGCAGTGGTCGCACCGGTTTCTGCACCAGCCGCACCAAAGGTTAACCGCCCATACGTCTTGCCACCGCTGGCAATATTGGCGCCGGGAACTCCGCCAAAGGCAAAGTCCGCAGCGAACGATCAGGTAGTTGCGTCAATCACCAGTGTCTTCAAAGAGTTTGGAGTCGAGGCCGCGGTTGTTGGTTTTTCACGCGGACCTACGGTCACTCGCTACGAAGTTGAACTTGCTCCAGGTGTAAAGGTTGAAGCCGTAACTCGATTGGCTTCCAACATTTCGTACGCGGTTGCATCAAACGAGGTTCGCATCTTGGCGCCAATTCCAGGTAAGTCGCTTATCGGTATTGAAATTCCGAACACCGATCGCGAAACCGTTTCACTTGGTGACGTGCTGCGTTCCGATGTTGCCGCCAAGAGTGCGCACCCGCTGACAATTGGTATTGGTAAAGACGTTGAGGGTGGTTACGTAATTGCCAACCTCGCCAAGATGCCGCACCTTTTGGTTGCCGGTGCGACCGGTGCAGGTAAGTCAAGCTTTGTGAATTCAATGATCACGTCGATTTTGATGCGCGCCAAGCCTGCCGAAGTTCGAATGGTTTTGATTGACCCCAAGCGTGTTGAACTTGCTGCCTATCAAGGCGTACCGCACCTCATTACTCCAATCATTACTAACGCCAAAAAAGCCGCCGAGGCATTGCAATGGGTTGTTAAAGAAATGGACATGCGATACGACGACCTTGCAAGTTTTGGGTTCAAGCACATTGATGATTTCAACCGTGCAGTCGTTGCCGGTGAGGTTAAGGTTCCCGAAGGTTCACAACGCAAGTTGCAGCCTTACCCTTATCTATTGGTAGTGGTAGACGAGCTTGCCGACTTGATGATCGTTGCTCCGCGCGATGTTGAAGACTCTATCGTTCGCATTACTCAGTTGGCTCGTGCCTCTGGAATTCACCTGGTGCTTGCTACCCAGCGTCCTTCGGTAGATGTAGTGACCGGTCTAATCAAAGCCAACGTTCCAAGCCGACTTGCGTTCTCGGTAACCTCTGTCACCGACTCACGCGTGATTTTGGATCAGCCTGGTGCCGAAAAACTTATCGGTCAGGGTGACGCGCTGTTCTCGCCAATGGGAACCAACAAGCCAATGCGTGTTCAGGGAGCTTGGCTTGCAGAGAGCGAGCTGCAGCGAATCGTGGATCACGTGAAGCAGCAGATGGAACCGGAATACCGTGCAGACGTGGATGCTCCTGCGGCCCCGAAGAACATGGTCGACGCAGATATCGGTGATGACTTAGATGTGCTTCTCCAAGCAGCTGAGCTAATCATTAGCTCGCAGTTTGGTTCAACATCAATGTTGCAGCGAAAGTTGCGCGTTGGTTTTGCAAAGGCCGGTCGTCTGATGGATCTGCTTGAATCACGCAACATCGTTGGTCCAAGTGAGGGTTCAAAGGCTCGTGACGTAATGGTCAAGCCAGAAGATCTACCGACCGTACTTGCTCAGCTTCGCGGTGAACCTGGTGCCAACACTGCACCCGCGGTTGCGGCCGCCGCAGCAATCATTGATGCCGAGCCGACACCGTCTAGCTTGGCGGCCGGTGACTTCGAAGACTTCATTCCACGGGAAAATGTAGATCGTTCAATCATCTCTGGAGGCAATGGTTTTGGCGACGATGAAGACGGTGACGAAGACGCTTGGAAGCTGACGGGCCGTCAGTAATGCCACATTCAAAGAAGCCTACAAAAACTAACCTGATTGAAAAATCGGCAGCATCGGTTTTTAACCTGCCAAACACCATCACCATGGCACGTATTCTTTGTGTTCCATTTTTCGTTTGGTCGCTGTTTGCAATTCCGCAGGATTCAACCGCTCGCTGGTTATCGGTCTTGATTTTTATCATCATCATGATCAGTGATGGAGTTGATGGTGCTATTGCTCGCAAGCGTGGGCTCATCACCAACCTTGGCAAACTACTCGATCCGATCGCAGACAAAGCACTCCTTGGCGGTGCACTTGTAGCGCTGGCAATTCTTGGTGAATTCTCATGGTGGGTCACCATCGTGATCTTGGTTCGTGAACTTGGTATCACCGCGTACCGATTAGTTGTGGTTCAGCGCGAGGTCGTTGCCGCGTCATCGGGTGGCAAGTTGAAAACAATTTTGCAAAGCGTTCTAATTGGTTCGCTCGCGTCACCACTTGCATTCATTTTTGCGCCTTGGTACATCAACTTAGAGTCAGCACTAACCATCCTTGTTTTGCTTATTACCGTTTACACCGGGCTGCAATATATGATCGCTGCCGGCAAAGCGCGCAGCCAAAGAATCAATTCATAATGTCTGCTGCCGCGATTCTTAAAGAGCTTGAGGCGCGTGGTCTCAAACTCGCGATCGCAGAATCGCTAACCGGGGGATCGCTAAGTGCCGAGTTCGTATCGGTGCCCGGGGCATCGAACGTTTTACTTGGTTCAATAGTTGCCTACCAAACCTCACTAAAGCACGAATTGCTTGGTGTCTCGCGCACGCTGCTCGAAAATCAGGGAGCGGTCGACCCAGAAGTAGCTGCGCAGATGGCCGCCGGCGTTCGCACCAAGTTGGCAAATAAATCCAACTCCGATGAATCTCGAGTAATCGGAATCGCAACCACCGGAGTCGCCGGACCAGATTCGCAAGATGGCGTTTCAGTTGGCACGGTTTACATCGCGATTTCTGGACCTGGCGCTATCGGTGATGCGGTTTATGCTCACGAGTTTTCTGGTGGTCGCGAGGCCATCCGCGCCGCTACGGTTAGCGAGGCGATCAACGCCCTCCGGGAATGCCTGGCCCAATAATTCAGTTATCTTCTATGTGGCATTCAGGGAATATTCAGCCCACTGGATTTATGTTTGTCACAACGAACCGGTAGATTACCTGTGAGAAGAAGTTAGGAGGCCAACGTGGTTCTAGTCCGCCAAGAAATCGGTGACGTACTGCGCGACTTCCGCCTGCAAAAGGGTCAGACCCTGCGTCAGGTTGCCAGCCGCGCCAGTGTAGCTTTGGGCTACCTTAGCGAGGTTGAGCGTGGCCAGAAGGAAGCTTCCTCAGAAATCCTTGGCTCACTGGCAGAGGCCCTAGAAGTGCCAATCTCAGTGATCATGCGTGAGGTTAGCGATCGTCTGGCACTTATTGAAGGCGTAAACCTAGAGGCTGCCTTTGCCAATGAGGGCCTTCAGTCATACATTCCAGACACCGTTCAATTTGTGCAGGAATCGTACATTCCGGACACAGTCCCAGCAGCGTTTTTGGCTGACAACGACCCAAGCCTGGCCACCAGTCGCTAAGGCGAATGCGTCTTAGTCAGTTCCAAGCCCTTATGACCGATGAATTCGGTCCGGCCTACGCCCAAGTGATCTCCAGAGACCTAGTGCTTGGCGCACTGGGCGACCAAACCGCAGATGCCGCACTGGCCGCCGGGGAAGACCCAAAAGTTGTCTGGCTGGCTCTATGCGAGGCAAATCATGTTCCCAAAGAACGCTGGGCAGGCAAGCTGCAAACCAAAGGCGCCAAAGGCGCGGTCCAAGAAGGCCAATCCAGCTAAGTATGCTACTGAACAAAACACCGAAAATTCGACACGCCGCTTGAATTGACTATCGAAATCTTGTTCGAATGGTGTTAGGTTATTCACAGCAGGAAGTTGATGGCATTTATCAACAACCTGCTTGACCGAGGGTCGATCGTCGACTGCCTCGAATACGGTCAGCAATAACTAGAGATTCAGAAAGCAGAGGAAAAAATGCCATCTCCATCAGATCGTGAAAAAGCACTAGACACAGCACTTGCTCAAATTGACCGTCAGTTCGGCAAGGGTGCAATCATGCGCCTGGGTTCAGATGATCGTGCCCCGGTAGAAGTAATTCAGACCGGTTCAATTGCTCTGGATGTTGCTCTAGGTATTGGCGGACTTCCAAAGGGTCGAATCGTTGAGGTTTACGGCCCAGAGTCTTCAGGTAAGACCACGGTTGCACTTCACGCAATCGCAAACGCTCAGCGCAATGGCGGCATCGCGGCCTTCATCGACGCCGAGCACGCACTTGACCCGGAATACGCAAAGGCGCTTGGCGTAGACACCGATGCCCTTCTCGTCAGCCAGCCTGACACCGGTGAACAAGCTCTTGAAATTGCCGACATGTTGGTTCGTTCAGGTTCAATCGATCTAGTTGTTATCGACTCGGTTGCTGCATTGGTACCACGTGCCGAAATCGAAGGCGAGATGGGTGACTCACACGTTGGTCTTCAAGCTCGTTTGATGTCACAAGCGCTTCGCAAACTAACCGGTGCGCTAAACAACACCGGAACCACAATGATTTTCATTAACCAGCTTCGCGAGAAGATCGGTGTGTTCTTTGGTAGCCCTGAGACCACCGCCGGAGGTAAGGCGCTTAAGTTCTATGCCTCAGTTCGCCTAGACATTCGTCGCATCGAGACTTTGAAGGACGGCACCGATGCCGTTGGAAACCGTACTCGCGTAAAAGTTGTTAAGAACAAGATGGCTGCACCTTTCAAGCAGGCAGAGTTCGACATCATTTATGGTGCTGGTATTTCACGCGAAGGCAGCTTGCTTGACTTTGGTGTAGAGCAAGAGATCGTAAAGAAGTCTGGCGCTTGGTACACCTACGAAGGTGAACAGCTGGGCCAAGGTAAAGAAAACTCTCGTAAGTACTTGCTAGACAACCCTGCAGTTGCCGACGAAATCGAGAAGAAGATCAAGACCAAGCTGGGTATTGGCGTTCCTCGTGCGGTCGCCGATCTGCCACAAGATGAAGCTGCTGAAATAGAAACACCAACAGCAAAGGCACCAGCTTCAAAGGCTGCAGACGCAAAGGCAGCTGCAGTAGCGGCAAGCGCATAGTTCTTACTAATGGCTTTCCAACGGGGCAGATCAAAGAGCTCTAAATCATCTTCACGCCGGCCCATACCCGGAAATGGTGATTCAGAAAACCTTGATCAGCCCCGTTTGCTCTCTCCTGAGAAATTGGAAACTCGTGCCCGCAACGTGCTGTTGCACCAGCTGGCACGAAGTGCAAAATCAACTTCGCAGCTTCGCAAGATTCTTGAACAGCGTGAGATTCCAACCGATATCGCCGAAAAGGTTCTTGTGCGTTTCACCGAGGTTGGTCTTATTGACGATGCTGCCTACGCCGAGACCATCGTGAATAGTCGCCGTAATTACAAGGGTCTGGCAAAGTCCGCAATAAAACGTGAGCTTAACGAGAAGGGTGTCAGTCAGGAACTCGTAGAAGAGGCAATCGCTGGCATCACTGCCGAAGATGATTTTGAATCAGCCAAACAATTGGCCACTCGTAAGTATCGCCAAATGGCTCACCTGGAAAGGGATGTTCGTACCCGTCGACTCGCTGGTTACCTGCAGCGCAAGGGCTACGGCAGCAACTCGGTCTTTGCTGCAATCAAGTTTGCCGAGGATCTGTATTTGCAAGAGACTGCCGGCGATCAATAGGCCTAAGTAAACTGGTTGATTATGACCAGAACACAGCAGGCCCCTCGCACCTATGAGGTGCGCACTTATGGCTGTGCAATGAACGTTCATGACTCAGAGCGTCTAACCGGGCTGCTCGAGGGCGCTGGCTATGTAGCCGGTGAACCTGGCAACTCAGACATAGTGGTTTTCAATACGTGTGCGGTTCGTGAAAATGCCGACAACAAGCTCTATGGCAACCTGGGCATCCTGAACGAAAAGAAGCTAGAAAACCCTGACATTCTGGTAGCTGTTGGCGGTTGCCTTGCTCAAAAGGATCGCGAAACCATTGTTAAGAAGGCTCCTTGGGTCGATGTAGTTTTTGGAACTCACAACATTGGCTCGCTTCCAGCGCTGCTCGAGCGCGCTCGTCACAACAATGAGGCCCAGGTAGAAATCCTTGAGGCTCTCGAAACCTTCCCAAGCGATTTACCAAGCAAGCGCGATTCAACATATTCGGGCATGGTTTCGATATCGGTTGGTTGCAACAACACCTGCACGTTCTGCATCGTGCCAAGTTTGCGCGGTAAAGAAAAAGATCGTCGCCCGGGGGAGATCCTTGGCGAGATTGAGGCGCTGGTTGCCGAGGGAGTCGTTGAAGTAACCCTGCTTGGTCAAAACGTTAACACTTACGGCGTAGAGTTTGGCGATAAGGGCGCATTTGCAAAGTTGCTTCGCGCCTGTGGTGACATCAAGGGCCTAGAGCGTGTTCGCTTTACTAGCCCACACCCAGCTGCCTTCACCGATGACGTAATCGACGCAATGGCTGAGACCCACAACGTGATGCCTCAGCTGCACATGCCTCTTCAATCTGGAAGTGACAAAGTTCTCAAGGAAATGCGTCGTAGTTACCGCAGTGAAAAATATTTGGGAATTCTTGAACGAGTACGCGCGCAGCTTCCAAACGCGGCAATCACCACAGACATCATCGTTGGTTTCCCGGGTGAAACCGAAGGCGACTTCCTCGAGACAATGCGAGTTGTTCGCGAGTCACGCTTCGCCGCCGCCTACACCTATCAGTATTCAAAGCGCCCAGGCACACCTGCTGCCGAAATGGAAAACCAAATTCCTAAGGAAGTTGTTCAAGAGCGCTACGAACGATTGATGTTATTGGTCAATGATCTAGCTTTGCAAGAAAACAAAAAGCAAATTGGCACTGAAGTCGAGGTCCTGGTTGCCTATGAGGGTCGCAAAGATGACGCCACTGCACGCATGAGTGGTCGCACACCGGAAAATCGCCTTGTGCACTTTGAGGTTCCCGCGGGCGCAGAGGTTCCTCGACCGGGAGATATGGTCACCGTTGTCATTACAGATGCCGCCCCATATCACTTGCTTGCCGACAATCAAGTGAATTACTCAGTTCGTCGCACAATTGCCGGTGACGCGTGGGATCGCGCCGAGGCAACCGCATGTGCAGCGCCTAGTGGTAGCGGCGCTGCGAAGTCGTCGGTGTCGCTGGGTATTCCAAGCGTGGGTTTGCCATTGACAGGTCAACCTAAAGTAGCCCAAGACCATGCCGGTCACTCGCACCACTAATGCAAAATAAATTAATTGCAGTTGTTGGCCCAACCGGTGCTGGTAAATCTGATCTTGGCCTAGAAATTGTTGATCAAATAGTTGCTGCCGGTGGTAAAGCGGAAATCGTAAACAGCGACTCGATGCAGTTTTATCGAGGCATGAACATTGGTACCGCAAAACTTTCCGTGGCAGAACGCCGCGGCATCAAGCACCACCTAATTGACTGGCTTGAAATCACCGATGAATCAACCGCTGCCGAATTCCAAGCCGTTGCTCGTCCAATGATTACAGGCTTGCAAGCACAGGGGATTACTCCAGTGCTAGTTGGCGGCTCAATGCTATACATCGCCGCAGTGCTAAATAATTTTGAATTCCCGGCTCGAGATACCGAACTTCGGTTGCAGCTAGAAGCAGATCTCGAGGAGCACGGTCCACACGAGATGCATCGCCGACTTAAGGCGCTTGATCCTGTAGCGGCGAGTCGTATCGTTCCTGAAAACGGTCGTCGCTCGGTTCGAGCCATTGAAATCATCACTCTAACCGGTGAGCCTTTTGCCGCCGCCCTTCCGGATGAGCCAGAAGATTGGCAACCGGTTCTTGAAATCGGTGTTAACGGACCACGCGAAGATTTAGTTCAGCGCCTAGAAAAGCGTGTGCACACGATGTGGGATTTGGGTCTAGTCGACGAGGCTCGTTCATTAATTCCATTGGGCATTCGCGAGGGTAAGACGTCAAGTCGCGCAATTGGTTACAGTCAGGCGCTGGCGCAGATTGATGGCGTGATGACGCAGGACGAAGCGATTGCCGATACCGTTCGCCTCACGCAAAAATACGCGCGCCGTCAGATGTCTTGGTTCCGCAGGGATAACCGTATTCAGTGGCTGGACTACCAGGATCATGAAATGAATTCCAAGGCGGCAAATCTAGTAAGCGCGTGGCTAGGGCTTTAGGCTTATTGAATGACCAAGATTAATTTCACCAAGGGACAGGGCACGGGTAACGACTTTGTGCTGGTGCTCGATGCCGATGGCGAAATTAACCTGACCCAAGAACAGATTGCAAAAATTTGCGACCGTCACTTTGGAATCGGCGCTGATGGATTTATCCGTGTAATAAAATCTGCCAGTCATCCCGATGGTCAAGCAATTCTTGCCGAGGAGCCAGGCGCAGTTTGGTTCATGGACTACTACAACGCCGACGGCTCAACGGCAGAGATGTGCGGCAACGGTACTCGGGTTTTTGCCCGGTACCTCACCGAGCGCGGTTTGGTGGAACTTGCTGAAGGTGAAACCCTTTCAATCGGAACTCGTGCTGGCGTTAAGGATCTCCAGCGCAACATGTCGGGTTTCGCAGTAGACATTGGTCGCTGGAAGCTTGATGGTGGTGAAGCCTTAATTCACACCGATGGTCTTGAGGTTGCTAGGCCGGGCATCGGTATCAATGTTGGTAACCCGCACTATGTTGTTGCGCTTGCGTCAAGTCGCGAGCTTGCCGGTCTTGATCTTTACGAAGAGCCGGGCATTGAACCATCTCCGGAAAATGGCGCCAACGTTGAATTCGTGGTCCCTGCCGAGCCAATGGTTAAAGACGGCGTTGGTCACATTAACATGCGAGTCTTCGAGCGCGGTGTGGGTGAGACTCTTTCTTGTGGAACGGGAATCTGTGCTGCAGCGCTAGCAACTCGCCACTGGGCGGGCGCCGGTGCCCCAAATATTTGGCAGGTACGAGTACCTGGTGGAGTTCTTGGTGTGCGCATGTTTGCCACTGAAGATGGCGAGCACGTTGGTCTAAGCGGTGCAGCTGAATTGGTTTACGACGGTCAGTTTGACCTTGACCAGTTGAAGTCGGTAGTTCGCTAAATTCCAAACAGCAATTACCTATTGCGAACGCGCAAGACTCTAAAAGATTTTGCGGTATCAACGCGAATAGTTGAAAAATTGTCAGGCAATTCAGCCTCAAGCCATCGGTGTAGTGAATCGGCGCCAAGGTTCTTTTGCACGACTAAATAGGCATCCGCTTCATTCTGCAATCGCGGTATCCAGGTCAATAAAATTTCGTGCAACACTTCCTTGCCCACGCGAATAGGTGGGTTTGACCAAATTCCGTTGAATTTCAAATCACTGGGTACGTCTTCTGGTTTCACACACTTGATGTTGGTCAGTCCAAGTCGTGCAGCATTCGCAGCGGTTAATTCAAGTGATCGTTCGTTTACGTCCACGGCCCAAATAGTTGCCTTGGGTGAGTGCGAAGCCAGTGAAAGAGCAATTGGTCCCCAACCACATCCAATGTCCAGAATGTCGCCACCGGCCGGGGCCTCATCAATGTGTGCGAGTAACACATTCGTACCCTGATCAATGTGATCCGGGCTGAAGACTCCGCCTGCAGTGGTAACCGATACTTCCCGACCGTTGATCGTGACGTTAATTTCTTTTGGCTTGAAATTGCTAGCTGGAGTCTCCGAGAAGTAGTGTTCGGAGGACATAGCGAAACACTATTACAGATAGGCAAACTAGTGTTAGTTGCGTGAAGAACGAAGACAACCACGAAGAGTTCGGCGGCGACGAGCCGTCAACCTTCACTCACGGTTCATCCCGTGGCGACGAGGTTGTTGAACGCATCTTGCGTCGCGGTGAACGTGCCGCGGCCCTGGGTGCCGCCGAGACTCACGGCTATAGCGACACCGATGGTGACCAGTTTGAACTAGAGGATCGCTCGGCCCTAAAGCGCGTTGCCGGTCTCTCGACCGAACTACAAGATATCACCGATGTTGAATATCGTCAGCTACGCCTTGAGAAGGTAATTCTGATTGGCCTCTGGGGCAACAACACCTTGCTTGACGCCGAGAATTCTTTACGTGAACTTGCCGCCCTGGCCGAGACTGCAGGGGCAACTGTGCTCGACGGTCTACTTCAGCGACGCACAAATCCAGACCCAGCAACTTTCTTGGGCAAAGGTAAGGCTCAAGAACTTAAGCAATTGGTGCAAGCCGCCGGTGCAGATACTGTGATCGCCGACACAGAGTTAGCACCAAGTCAGCGACGGGCCCTTGAAGATGTAATCAACATCAAGGTGATTGATCGCACCGCGGTTATTTTGGATATTTTCGCTCAGCACGCCAAGAGCCGCGAAGGTAAGGCGCAGGTAGAGCTCGCGCAGCTTGAATACCTGTTGCCACGTCTTCGTGGTTGGGGTGAGTCTATGTCTCGTCAGGCCGGTGGTCAGGCTGCCGGTGGTGTTGGTATGGGTTCTCGCGGTCCAGGTGAAACCAAGATCGAGTTGGATCGTCGCCGCATCAACACGCGTATGGCCAAATTGCGCAAGCAGATCAAGGCGATGAAGCCGGCACGTGAAACCAAGCGAGCTAACCGTGAACGCAACGCAATTCCCGCTGTGGCAATTGCGGGATACACGAACGCAGGTAAGTCTTCGCTGCTAAACCGCATGACTCAAGCTGGTGTTCTTGTGCAGAACGCACTCTTTGCAACTCTGGATCCAACCGTGCGCAAAGCAAAGACACCCGATGGGCGCGACTACACGCTTGCCGACACCGTAGGCTTTGTACGCAACCTTCCTCACCAATTAGTTGAGGCTTTCCGCTCAACCCTTGAAGAGATTGCTGCCAGCGACTTGATAGTTCACGTGGTTGATGCTTCGCATCCAGATCCATCTGGTCAGATTGCCACCGTTCGAAACGTAATTGGTGAAGTCGGTGCTAGAGATATTCCAGAACTGATTGTTTTCAACAAGATTGATCTTGCCGATGAGTCTCATCGCATGGCGCTGCGCGGCATGGAGCCAAATTCCATCGGAGTTTCAGCTCGCACCGGTGAAGGCATCGAAGAGCTACTGCAAATTATTGCTTCGCTGTTACCGGAACCAAATATTGAAATCGCTGCACTTATTCCTTACGACAGGGGAGACCTGGTTTCGCGTTTGCATTTAAACAGCAGAATTATGGTTTTGGATTATCGCGAAAGTGGAACATTTGTGCGCGCGATGGTGAAACCTGAAATGGCCGCCGAGCTCAGCGACTATCGCCTAGTGGTGTGAGGATTTATTCTCGTTGCGTAGCGCAAGAGCTACGCAACGCAGTAAATCAGACGCTGCGAAGTACTGCTACAACTTTTCCAAGAATCACCGCGTGGTCACCAAGGATTGGTGCGAACGATGAATTGCGTGGCAATAACCAGGTGTGGCCATCTTGTTGCTTGAAAGTTTTTACAGTCGCTTCGTCCTCAAGCAATGCGGCAACAATGTCACCGTTTTCCGCCGTCTGCTGTTGACGAACCACTACCCAGTCGCCGTCGCAAATTGCGGCGTCAATCATTGATTCGCCAACTACCTTGAGCAAGAACAAATCGCCCTTGCCAACTAGCTGACGCGGCAGCGGGAAAATCTCTTCAACATTTTGCTCGGCGGTAATTGGTCCACCTGCGGCAATTCGGCCAACCATTGGCACCATTGCGGCGTCGCCTATCGGTGTTGGGTTTTCGGCAACCTGGCCATCTTGACCCTCCCAGCCGGCAACCTCGATCAAAACGTCGATAGTGCGTGGGCGCTTTGGGTCGCGGCTGATGTACCCGGCAAGTTCAAGCTGGTTTAGCTGGTGGCTCACGCTGGCAGGGGATGACAAGCCAACCTCAAGGCCAATCTCGCGCATGCTCGGCACGTAGCCGCGTTCGGCTTTAGAGCGCTGAATGGTCTGAAGGATTCGCTCCTGCATTGGGCTCAAACTGGAGGCGCGACGGGTTGGGCGCTTGTCTTCCATGGCAGGGCCTTTCTTCAATGTCCGAGGCCCGTGCTATGCGGGCCACTATCGAAACTGTATTCGCAATTATCTGCAATATCAAACATATTTTCGAAAAAATGAGAAAAATCTTGATAAATTGTCGGGGTATACCCGTATTCTTGTTCTATAGACGAACAGTTGTTCGAATAGAAAGGTAAAAAGATGTCTCAAAACCCAGCAGCACGTAAGTTCTTCCGCACTGCAGTAGTTGTCGCCATTGCCACAACCAGCATCTTTGGCTTCGTCAACACCGCGGCGGCAAACAGCCAGACCAGCAGCTCGGCTGCAAAATTCGAATATGTCACCGTTTCAGCCGGCCAGACACTGTGGGATCTAGCTGAACAGATCGCTCCAAACACCGATCCTCAGGACTGGATGCAGGATGTCGTGAACCTAAATGGTCTTACTTCAACTGACCTAAAGCCGGGGCAGCGCATTGCTATTCCTTAGGGTTTGCAAGCGAACCCTAAGTGCCCTGCCACAATAATTTTGATTTCAAATGGCAAGCCATTTGAAATGGCATAAACCTCGTTTCAAGGCTCAGGGTAACCTTGGGTGGTGGCTAATCTCGAAGATCTCCCAATCCGTGACGACCTAAAGGGTCGCAAACCATACGGTGCACCTCAGCTTGCCGTCCCGGTTGCGTTGAACGTCAACGAGAACACCCACCGCATCCCAGAAGAGGTTGCGGTCGACATTATCGGTCGCCTGGCAGCAGCGGTTCTAGACATCAACCGCTACCCAGATCGTGAATTCCTTTCGCTACGCAACGCGCTAGCGTCTTACCTTGGCGCTGAATTAACCGCTGAAAATATTTGGGCAGCCAATGGTTCTAACGAAGTTCTTCAGCACATATTCCAAGCGTTCGGTGGCCCAGGTCGAAGCTCACTTGGTTTTGGGCCTACATATTCGATGTACGGACTAATCGCCCAAGGCACAGGCACAAGCTACATAGACGCACCACGACTCGACCGCTATGAACTTTCACCAGAACTAATTCGTGACGCGATTTTGGAGCACAAACCAAACATCGTCATGCTTTGCTCACCAAATAACCCAACTGGTACTCCACTAAGCCTCAGCTGCATAGAGGCTGCCTACGAGGCGGTAACTGAGGCCACCGGTGGCATTGTTGTTGTTGATGAGGCATACGCCGAGTTCGGTGGCAATACAGAAGTTAGCGCAATCAATCTACTCGGTGGTCGCGAGCGCCTGTTGATTTCTAGAACTATGAGCAAGGCATTCGCTTTTGCCGGTGCTCGCGTTGGTTATCTAGCCGCCGATCCATCAGTGATTGACGCACTTCGCTTAGTACGTCTTCCTTACCACCTAAGTGCCTTTACCCAGGCAGCAGCAGAGGCTGCTCTTGATCACGCGGACACCATGCTGGCCACCGTCGACGACATTCGTTTCCAGCGTGACCGTATTGTGTTGGAGCTTAAAGATCTTGGACTAGATCCATACCGTTCAGACTCAAACTTCGTTTTGTTTGGCGGGCTCGAAGATCCAAACGCGGTATTCGAAGCATTGTTAGCCAAGGGTGTTCTGATTCGCAATGTTGGTATCCCGGGCACCTTGCGCGTGAGCGCAGGTACAGAAGCCGAGACCACAGCATTCCTTGAAGCACTGCGCCAGGTGCTCAAAAAGTAGTCCTTCGCTAGGATTGACTAAACATCCGTCGCATTCGCGAAAGGCAATTTCATGAGCCGTACTGCAACTTTGCAGCGCAAGACTTCTGAATCATCGATTGAGCTAACCCTCAACCTCGATGGCACTGGTCGCGCCGACATCTCAACATCGGTGCCATTCTTCGACCACATGCTTACCGCCTTCGCAAAGCACTCGCTTATTGACCTAACCGTTAAATCAACTGGCGACACCGATATCGACGTGCACCACACAGTTGAGGACACTGCCATAGTTTTGGGTCAAGCAATCAAGCAGGCACTCGGCGACAAGGCAAAGATTGGTCGCTATGGCGATGCCACCGTTCCACTAGATGACGCCCTGGCTCGTGCAGTAGTAGATGTTTCCGGACGCCCTTACCTGGTTCACACCGGAGAGCCTGAAGGTTTTGAATTTCACCTAATCGGCGGCCACTTCACCGGATCAATGGTGCGTCACGTTTTCGAGGCAATCACATTGAACGCCGGTATCACCGTGCACTTAACGGTGCTCGATGGTCGCGACGCTCACCACATTGCCGAGGCAGAGTTCAAAGCTTTTGCTCGCGCATTCCGCAAGGCCGTTGAGGTTGACTCGCGCGTTGAAGGAATTCCTTCAACCAAGGGTGCACTGTAAGTGGTAGCACCCCGCGTAGTCGTTCTTGATTACGGCAGCGGTAACGTTCACTCTGCAGCAAAGGCGCTCGCCGCAGCCGGTGCCAATGTTGAGTTAACTCGCGACCGCGATTCCGTTTTGAAAGCCGATGGTTTGTTAGTTCCTGGCGTTGGAGCTTTTGCTGCGGTCATGGATCAGCTAAACGAAATCAAAGCTGGTGAGCTAATCGACAAACGTCTCGTCGCAGGTAAACCGGTCATGGGAATTTGTGTTGGACTTCAGGTCATGTTTGAACTTGGTGTTGAGCACGGTTTTGAAACTTCAGGTCTAGGTCAGTGGCCGGGCACAGTTGAGAAACTTGATGCACCTGTTTTGCCGCACATTGGATGGAACACCGTGGAAGCTGCAAAGGATTCAAAACTCTTTAGCGGTGTTGAGGCTGAGCGTTTTTATTTCGTGCACTCATACGGTGTTAAAAAGTGGGAGCTAGCTGTTGATGGTCCACTTGCTGCGCCAAAAGTAACTTGGGGTGACTATGGTGGCAAATTT
>CAZWHL010000020.1:0-2587 GCA_964633625.1 uncultured Rhodoluna sp. | reverse complement strand
TTTGGTCGCGGTGACAACCGTGCGATCATTCGCGAAGTTGTTGACTCTGCAAAAACTGAACTTGGCCGTGGCGTAAAGATTGAACTGTCAGGCGGAATTCGCGATGACGCTTCGCTAGAGGCTGCGCTTGAAGCGGGTGCAACCCGAGTCAACCTCGGCACCGCTGCATTAGAGAACCCAGAGTGGACTGAGAAAGTAATTGCAAAATTCGGTGATGCAATTGCAGTTGGCCTTGATGTGCGTGGCACCACACTTGCCGCACGTGGTTGGACTCGCGAAGGTGGCGACCTTTGGGAAGTACTTGCTCGACTTGAGGATGCTGGATGCCCCCGCTACGTCGTCACCGATGTCACCAAAGATGGCACGCTCAAGGGCCCAAACATTGAATTGCTTCGCGAGGTAATGCAGCGCACCAAAAAGCCTGTAGTTGCATCGGGTGGTATTTCATCTCTTCAAGACATCACCGATTTGCGTGCTCTGGTAAACGAAGGCTTAGAGGGCGCGATTCTTGGCAAGTCACTATACGCGGGCAAGTTCACGCTTGAAGAAGCGCTGGCTATCGCAAACGCATAATTCATGAAGAGTCACGATCACCAACACATCAATAAAGATCCGCTCGCGGATTCTGCTGGTGTGCCTTGGGATGGGCGTGCATTTAGTGAAAACCCATTCGCAAATGATGATGGTTCTGCGCGTCCGGAATTAATTTCCGCAATTGCCGAATTTCAAAAAACCGGAAACCCAAATCAGGTATTTATCGAAATTGCCAAATCACGATTGCTGATTCCGCTATTGGCAGACCTTGGCGAATCCGAGGTCGGCGCACATGGTCAAACTGTAGATAAGAGCGCGGATCTTTCAATTGTCACCGTTCAAACTCCTGACAATAAAACTGCACTGCCAGTTTTTAGTTCGGTTGAAACCATGAAGCGTTGGAACTCAAAAGCACGACCAGTACCAAGTGATGCAATTCGTGTTGCGCTTGCGGCGGCCAGCGAGGGCACAGAGCGAGTAGTACTTGACCCGGGTTCAGAAACTGAGTTTGCGATGCGTCGTCCAGCGATTGCCGCTTTGGCACAACAGCAGCCATGGCGTGCACCACATCTTGATGAAGCAGTGCTTGCCGAATATAAAAAGGGTGCGCTAGTTGAAGAACATGTAGTTGACTTAACCACTGCCGCTGGTGACCCAACATCGCGACTTGCCGGTTCTGAATTGGTGGTGACAATTTTCGTGAAGCAAGGTTTGGCAAGCGCGGATCTTGAAGTGATTCTTCATCGAATCATGGAGAGGTGGGCGGCAAGCGAATTAATCGCCAGTGCAGTCGACTCAATGACCCTGGTTGTGAAGCCAGTTAGTTAATTTTTTAGTTAACCGGTCCGGTGAATTTTTCGCCAGGGCCAGTGCCAGGAGCATCCTTAATTGAGGATGCCTCGCGGAACGCCAACTGAAGCGAACGCAATCCATCGCGAAGCGGACGAGCGTGGTGGTCGCCAATGTCAGCTGCAGCGGCAGTAACCAATCCAGCCAGGGCGGTAATTAGCTTGCGAGCCTCATCGAGGTCACCTTTGGCTCCATCTTCACCAAGCCCACATTGAATAGCGGCTGCGCTCATCAGGTGTACGGCAGTAGTGGTGATTACCTCTACTGCTGGAACTTCTGCAATGTCACGCACCTGATCTGCTACGTCCTTGAATTCGGCCACCGGGGCTTCTCCTTTTGAATGGTTTCTGCTAGGCTAACCCATGGCTCCAAGGTTCGTCCTTGGTCAGAAGTGGATTCAATTCCCACCCGCGTCTACCGATTCTTATAGGTTGCCGGGTAAAGCTTTGAAACTTACGTTTCTGCACGTTTTCAGGCTCCCGCCTGCGATGTGGCCATTTATGTCATGTCCAGAGGAGTAACAGATCAGCGATCCCCGTATCAATGAGCGCATCCGCGTGCCAGAGGTTCGCCTCGTCGGCGCCCAAGGTGAGCAAATTGGCGTTGTAAAAATTGAAGATGCCCTTCGTTTGGCACAGGAGCAAGATCTAGACCTAGTCGAGGTAGCCCCAACTTCAAAGCCGCCGGTTGCAAAGTTAATGGATTTCGGCAAATTCAAGTATGAAGCTGCCCAAAAAGTCCGTGAAGCCCGCAAAAACCAGGTCAACACCATCCTTAAGACCGTTCGTTTCGGTCTAAAGATTGATGACCACGACTACGGCACAAAGCGCGCACAGATCGTTAAATTCCTCAAGGCAGGTGACAAGGTCAAGGTGATCGTGGTTTTCCGCGGTCGCGAGCAGTCCCGCCCAGAAATGGGTATCAAGTTGCTTCAGAAGCTTGCTGAAGAAGTCGCTGAGTTGGGTGTTGTCGAATCGAATCCTTCGATTGACGGCCGCAACATGGTGATGGTAATCGGTCCGCTAAAGAACAAGGCTGATGCTAAGGCAGAGGCCAAAAAAGCAGCAGATAAGGCCAAAAAAGCTGAATCTGTAGAACAGCCAAAGGAATCGGCCGCTGAACCAGCAGCCGAGTAGAAAAACAGGAGATAGCAATGCCAAAGCAGAAGACCCACTCGGGCGCCAAGAAGCGTTTCCGCTTCACC
>CAZWHL010000019.1:22253-29076 GCA_964633625.1 uncultured Rhodoluna sp. | reverse complement strand
CGAAGTCGCTCAATCAAATCAACTCGCGCGGCAATAATTTCTGAGCCGTAGGTAACTAGCGATTGATCCCAGGCATCAAGGGTCGATAGCGCGGAGCCTTTCGCGCCAGTTTGGCGCGCGGTTTTTAAAAGTGTGTTTCGTTGTTTAAGTACGCGTTCGTAATCGCCATACACGCCAGCAAATCTTGGCCACACCTGAACTACAAGTTCGTCAATAAACGCACGACGATTACTTGGATCGCGCTTAATGATGTCTAGGTCTTCCGGTGCAAATGTAACCGAATTCACGTATCCCAAAATGTCGCGCACTTTTTGCGCAGGTGATTTATTTACGCGTGCCTTGTTTGGGTTGTCGCGATTTAATTCCAGCTCAAGCAAAATATCGCGATCATCAAAAGATGCAAGTGCACGAACAACCGCCTGGGCTGCACCCTGCTTGATCATTGGTATGTAGCCCGCCACGCGGTGAGAAGACAAAGTAGAAAGATATCTCACAGCTTCTGCGAGGTTTGTCTTACCTTGACCATTTGGGCCAACGAATAAATTGACGCCCTTGTTTAACTGAACATCAGCATTTAAATAATTTCGAAAATTATTTAATTCAAGATGTTTTAAAAACATCTTGTTGTTAGCGAACCAAAAGGTTTGGCTGCAATAGGTAGCGGTATGAATCCGCGGCAGTCTTTTCTTTTGAGCCGTGTGACGAAATCAGAACCGGACCCGGCTTGTTTGGGTTCTCGTTGTTGGTGAAAGCAATCTTCACAAATTCGCTGTGCACGCCGGCAAGACCATCAATCAAGAACTGTGGCTTTAGCGAAACAACAATCTCTTTGCCCTCAAGCTCGGCCGAAATATTTTCCGAAGCCTGTGCAGTTTCGTTACCGGTAGCTTCCATTGAAACCTTGCCGTCATCGAATGAGTAACGCAGCGGAGCTTCACGTTCAAGCACTAGTGACACACGACGAGTTGAATCAATCAAATCCTGAGTTGCAACTACTGCGTAGTTTTCAATGTCGGCAGGGAACAAAGACTTAACTGGCGGGAAGTTACCCTTCAGCAACAACGATGTCACTGATCGGTTGTTTGCCTTGAATGCAATCATTTCGCGATCGTCAGTCTTGGCTATTGAAATCTGAATGTCACCCTGGTTGCCAAAAGTCTTTGCAACTTCTTGAAGTGTGCGGGCCGGAACCAATGCAACTGAACCGTCGGCATCCTTTGAACCATTCCAAGCAGCTTCACAAAGTGCAACGCGGTATCGGTCTGTTGCAACGAATGACAAAGTTTTTTCGCTTGCTTCAATCTGCACGCCAGTAAGAACAGGAGTTACATCATCCTTTGATGCAGCAACGGCAATCTGACCAACTGCATTTGCAAATGCCTCGCCGCTGATGGTGCCAGACAACAAAGGAATTTCAGGAAGGGTTGGATATTCCTCAACCGGCATGGTCAAAAGTGAGAACTTGGTTGATCCACAGCTAACGGTCACCTTGGTGCCGTCCGTCGCAAATTCAACCGGGGCGTTTGGCAACTTGCTAGCGATCTCTGAAAGCAATCGGCCAGACACCAAAACTCGGCCGGAAGTCTCTACCTTGGCCACGATCTCGGCTTGCGCTGAAACCTCATAATCAAACACCGATAGGCGCAGCGCATTAGCGTCAGCTTCAATCAGAATTCCGCCAAGAATTGGCAATGTGGTTCGCTGTGGCAATAGTCGAACAGCAAATGAAACGGCTTCACTAAGCACGTCTTTATTGACCTGGAACTTCAAAACTTTCCCCGAATTCTGCAACGATCAGACATTGCATTGGTTTAGAGGTTTATTGTGGCACAAATTGTTTTGCCCAAAATTTCTTGTAATTCACGCTAAAGCGTTATGAGTTAGCTAAATATTTAAATATTTAAAACAACATTATTAACCACTGTGGAAAATGTGGATAAGTGACGACTCGCTTTTGTTTCTCACGGAACTACATCGATGAAAGATGTTTACACACCTGTGGATTAATCTGTGGATAACTAGTTGCCCTGTGAATTGAGGATCTGGTTAACACAGGCAAATAGCCGGAATTACACGGAATTAAGGCGTTTATCCACAGTTATCCACAGGGTTTTACCCAATGTGGATATTTATAAAAAATTTCGAAACTGTTCAGCTTGAAATTACAAAAACTATGGGTTTAGCGCTGAACTGCCTTGATGCGGCCAATGATCTCAGTCACCTGGTTGTAAACGTAGCGGCGCTCGTTCATGTATTCGGTGATCTTCTTCTGGGCATACATCACAGTGGTGTGGTCACGGCCGCCAAATAGCTGGCCAATCTTAGGTAGCGACAAATTTGTCTGCTCGCGGCAGATATACATGGCAATCTGGCGAGCTAGTGCAATAGCAGCAATTCGGCTCTGGCCATAAAGATCATCGGGCGTGATCTTGTAATACGCGGCCACGGCATTAATGATCTCGATCGGTGCCACCACAGAGTCTTCACCCAGCGGAACTACATCCTTCAGCACTGTCTGAACCAGCTGCATATCAACAACTTGGCGATTTAGGGCCGCAAAAGCGTTCACACGCAGCAATGTACCCTCAAGCTCGCGAATATTCGATGAAACACGAGCCGCCATGTACTCAAGTACGTCGTCTGGCACACGAAGTTTGTCGTTCTCGGCTTTTTTACGCAGAATCGCAATGCGAGTCTCAAGTTCCGGCGCCTGAATATCGGTCAAAAGACCCCATTCAAAGCGGCTAAGCATGCGGTCTTCAAAGCCGGTCAGCTGCTTTGGCGGCAAATCGCTGGTAATTACAACCTGCTTGTTGTGATCGTGCAGGGTGTTGAAAGTGTGGAAAAACGCCTCTTGGGTCTGGTCTTTACCCTGCAAGAACTGGATGTCGTCAATCAGCAGAACGTCAATATCCCGATAAGTGGCCTGGAAGTCAACGGTCCTGTTGTTCTGAATCGCATTAATGAAGTCGTTGGTGAACTCTTCGGAAGATACGTAGCGAACCTTGATTCGCGGATAAAGGCTAAGCGCGTAGTGACCAATCGCGTGCAAAAGGTGAGTCTTGCCCAACCCCGAGTTTCCATAGATAAATAGCGGGTTGTACGCCTTGGCCGGAGCTTCAGCCACAGCAAATGCCGCCGCGTGCGCGAATCGGTTAGATCCACCGGTCACAAACGAGTCAAATGTGTACTTTGGGTTTAGCCGGGTGTCAAAAGTGTTTGCCGATGCGCTTGGTGTGCGCAGCTCGGCGTAATTAATTGGAGCACCGATAGGCGTTACCGTGGCAATCGGCTCCTCAACTGGGGTAGCCGGGGTGAACGCGGCCTCAATCTCTGGGTTTACCACCACGGCAAAGTTGGTTGGGCCGCCGAATTCAGCATTAGGGGCAAGGGCATCCTGAATGTAGGTGCGCATGCGCTGCTGGATCATTTCGCGGGTTAGTTCGTTTGGAACTTCAAGATAAAGGGTCTCGCCAAGCACACCCTTAGGTTCCACCAAACTGATGAAGCCAAGCAGCTGTGGAGTCAGGCGATCGTCGACGTTAAGCTGGGCGACCAGCTGTTGCCACAAACCGGCAACTACGTCTTCTTCTGACATTTTCCCCAACTTTATCCACAGGGCTGATTGCCCAGTAGTTCACTACTTTATAGGTTGTTATCCACATGGTTTTACCCACTGTGGACAGCCTGTGGATATGTTTATCCACAGCCCCAACTGATTTTCAACAACACCTGATTTTGGTGGATATGCGGGCGTTAATGCAAATTAAAAATCTTTAGTTTTTGGCGGTTAAAAACTTGCGCCCGTTAGAGGGTAACGGCTAGGTTTAACAGGTTGCTCTGCACTTGTTGACGCAGTAGCCCCAAAATTTACGGAGATCAAATGTCTAAGCGTACTTACCAGCCAAACAACCGTCGTCGTGCCAAGACTCACGGCTTCCGTTTGCGCATGTCTACCCGTGCCGGCCGCGCTATTCTTTCAGCTCGTCGTCGCAAGGGTCGCGCTGAGCTTTCAGCCTAAATAGGTCCCAAGAACCTTCGTAGTCAATCGACTGTGGCTTAGATCACAATGTTGGCCCGCGAAAATCGCCTGATTAAGGCCGATGACTTTCGAAGCACAATGCGTGCTGGTCGCAAAGTTGGTTCAGACCACCTAGTCACCTACCTACAGCGGGATGAGACCCAGTCTCATACCCGCTTTGGTTTTGTGGTGGCAAAGACTGTTGGTGGTGCAGTCAAAAGAAACCTGGTCAAGCGCAGAATGCGTGAGATTGCCAGGGAGCTACTCAAAGAATATTCCTCAGGATTCACAGTCGTAGTCAGGGCTCTTCCAGGTGCCGCTGAAATCAACTGGGATCAACTGAGAACAGAACTTATAGCCTCGGTTTCGACTGGGGTGAAGAAGACAGCCGGATAAGTGAATTTACTTTACATAATCTGGCTAGCACCAAGAAATTTTGTTATTGGATTTTTGAAGCTGTATCGAAAGGTAATCTCTCCGCTTTATGGAGATGTCTGCCGGTACTACCCAAGCTGTAGTTCATACGGCTTGCAACAAATCCAGCAACGCGGCGTGGTATTCGGTTCGGTCCTTACGGCCTGGCGAATTCTTCGTTGCAACCCGTGGTCGCAAGGTGGCGTCGACGAGGTAAAGCCAGGTTCAGGCTTTTTCCGGGTGACCGGCAAAGGCTACGTAGTACCAAAGAAGGGTAATTAAATGCCAGATCTTTTATGGCCAATCAAGTGGGTTATTGAACTCATTCTGGTTTCATTCCACAGCCTGTTCACCGCTATTGGCATGGATCCTGCTCAGGGTATTACCTGGGTACTTTCAATCGTTGGCCTAACCGTGATAGTTCGTGCGGCCCTGATTCCTGTTTTCGTAAAGCAGATCAAGAGCCAGCGAAACATGATGCTTGCCCAACCAGAAATCGCCAAGCTGCAGAAGAAGTACAAGGGCAAAACAGACCGCGAATCTCGTGAGCGTTTTGCCAAAGAGCAGATGGAGCTTTACAAGCGCACCGGCTCAAACCCGCTTAGCTCTTGCTTGCCACTGCTAATCCAGATGCCGATTTTCTCTGGCCTGTTCTTCGTATTGAACGACGCTCAGCACTCGGTGACCACCGGCAAGGGCGGCGTTGGCCTAATGAACCTTAACCTGTCACAGATGTTCGCTCAGTCAGACCTTTTTGGCGCACCACTTAAGGACACATTCCTTTCAAGCGCCAACATCGAGGTAAAGATCCTTGCTGCGGTAATGATCCTGGTAATGACCGCTTCTCAGTTCATTACTCAGAAGCAGATCATGGCCAAGAACCAGAACCCCGATACTGCCAACAGCCAGTACATGCAGACCCAGAAAATCATGCTGGTTTTGTTCCCAATCATCTTTGCTATCTCAGGTATCTCATTCCCTATCGGTGTGATGTTCTACTGGCTAGCGTCAAACTTCTGGACCATGGGTCAGCAGTTCGTTGTGATTCGCAACATGCCAACCCCGGGTTCACGTGCGCACCACGAGCGCGAGGCTCGCCTGGCTAAGAAGGGCAAATTGCCTAAGAAAACTGAAGCCATTGAGGCCGAAATCGTTGAGGAAACCCCGCGCCAGCGCACCCAGCCAACCGGAAAAGCCCGCGCCAAGAAGGGTAAGAAGTAGGAATTATGTCTGAAGAATTGAACGAAACCACAGTGGCTGAGGCCACCGAATCGGCTGAAACCAACGTCAAGGCCCTTGAAGAAGAAGGCGATATTGCCGCCGACTACCTAGAGGAACTGCTGGATATCTTTGACCTAGATGGCGATATCGACATCGATGTTCGCCAGGGCCGCGCTTACCTAGAGGTGACCGCAAACGGTGAAAGCAACCTGCGCCTGATCTCTGACCCAGAGACCGTGGAGGCTCTTCAGGAGCTAACTCGCCTGGCAGTTCAGGTAAAGACCACCAACTTCAGCCGCCTGATTCTTGATGTTGGCGGCTCACGCCAGGCTCGAGTTGACGAGCTAACCCGCATCGTGAACAAGCTGATTGCCAAGGTTAAGGACACCGGCGAGGCTGTGCCAATGAAGCCAATGTCTTCATACGAGCGCAAGATCGTGCACGATGTAATCGCGGAAGCTGGCCTAGTGTCTGAGTCTGAGGGCGAAGGACGCGAGCGCCACATCGTCATCAAGCCTGCATAGTTTCACGTGAAACATGTCTGAGTTTGATTTCACTCCTGAATCCGAGCCAGCTGCCGCTGCTCGGATTTTTGGCACTGGAATTGAAACCGCACGTAGATACACCGCGGCCTTGGTTCGAGACGGTGAAACCTATGGACTTCTAGGACCACGCGAATACCCAAAGATTTGGACCCGGCACGTACTGAACTCGGCCGTGGTTGCCGAGCTGGTCTCCCCTGGCCAAACCGTTGGCGATGTTGGTTCCGGCGCGGGACTGCCTGGAATCCCAATGGCGATTGCTCAGCCGGAAGCTCAGTTTGTTTTGATCGAGCCAATGGAACGCCGTTCGGAGTGGCTGAAGCAAACCGTTGAAGAACTTGGTCTAAAAAACGTGCGCGTGCTGCGCAATCGAGCCGAAGAAGTTGGCGAAGTTTTTGATGTGGTGACCGCCCGGGCGGTAAAGGCAATGCCTCAGCTGCTGAGAATGTGTGTGCCGATGACCAAAAACGGCGGCGAAATAATTGCCCTAAAGGGCGCCAAGGCGGGCGAAGAAATCGAGGAAGCCAAGCCGCTAATGAAAAAGCTGGGCATCGAAAGCTTTGAAACCGTATTCACCGGCGAACAGTTTCTGGATGAGCCGACCAGGGTCGTCCGAACTAAGTTA
>CAZWHL010000019.1:20355-22153 GCA_964633625.1 uncultured Rhodoluna sp. | reverse complement strand
CTGGCTCTCCCCTAGGCGATGAACTCTTTCAGAGCTCGTCGCGTCTAAAGAAGATTGAGGCAACCTCTCTTCCGAAGCCGCTAAAGACCCGAGTTATATCGGTTTCGAACCAAAAGGGTGGCGTGGGTAAAACCACCTCAACCGTAAACCTGGCTGCAGCCCTAGCTGCCAAGGGCCTAAAAGTATTGGTTATTGACCTGGATCCACAGGGAAACGCCTCAACCGCACTTGGAATTGAGCACGGCGAAGGCACCCTTGGCGTTTACGAGGTTTTGATTGAGGGCGCCGAAATAAAGGATGCCGTTCAGGTTAGCCCGGAAAACCCAAACCTAAGCTGCCTGCCGGCAACAATTGACTTGGCCGGTGCCGAAATTGAAATCGTGACTGCCTTTGAGCGCGAAAACTGGCACGCGCTGCTAAAGACGGCGATCGATACCTACCTGGCGCAAGGCAACCACCCGGATTACATCTTTATTGACTGCCCACCTAGCCTGGGGCTTTTGACTGTAAACGCGTTCGTTGCTGCAACGGAGGTGCTGCTTCCGATTCAGTGCGAGTACTACGCGCTCGAAGGCCTTAGCCAGTTACTTCGCAATATCGAGCGAATTCAGCAAGCTTTGAACCCACAACTGGTTCTTTCAACAATTCTTTTGACCATGTTCGACAGCAGAACCAAGTTGGCATCGGCTGTGGTTGACGATGTGCGTCACCACTTCCCTAGCCAAACCCTAAATTCTGTAATTCCACGAAATGTGAGAATCTCTGAGGCCCCAAGTTTTGGTCGCACAGTGATCACCCACGACAAATCTTCTGTCGGTAGCTTGAGTTATCTTGAAGCCGCAATCGAAATCGCACAAAAGGGAGCACAAAATGGCAGATAAGAAGAAAGTTGGCCTAGGCCGCGGAATTGGGGCCCTAATTCCAACTTCAGCCGTTCCAAGCGAGCGCCCAATTGACGTTTTCTTCTCTGGAAACGCCGAAAATGGTCAAAAACCGCAATCTGCACAAGAACTTGTACAAGTTGACGGACTTCGCTTCGGCGAATTGGATGTCAACGCAATTCAGCCAAACGCGGCTCAGCCACGAAAAGTTTTTGAGGCAGAACCATTTGCCGAGCTCGTGCACTCGGTTAAAGAGTTTGGTGTGCTTCAGCCGATCGTGGTTCGTGAACTGTCTCCAGGTAGATACGAACTCATCATGGGTGAGCGTCGTCTGCGTGCTTCAAAAGAAGCTGGACTAAAGAAGATCCCTGCGGTTATTCGTGAAACATCGGATGACAACATGCTTCGCGACGCACTGTTGGAAAACATTCACCGCGCAAACCTAAACCCTCTTGAAGAAGCGTCTGCTTACCAGCAGCTTTTGAGCGACTTTGGCATTACCCAGGATCAACTGGCTGAGAAGATTGGCCGATCACGCCCACAGATCACAAACACCATTCGTTTGTTGAAGCTGCCAATCGCGGTTCAGCAAAAGGTGGCTGCCGGTGTTCTTTCTGCCGGCCACGCTCGCGCAATTCTTTCGGCTACTGACCCAGCCCGCATGGAGTACTTTGCCAACAAGGTAATCAACGAGGGGCTATCGGTTCGTTCCCTTGAAGAACTGGTTGGCATGGACAAGCCAGCTGCAACGGCGGGCAAGGCAACCATCACTCAGGGTGCTCGCAAGGACTCACTTAAGGGAATCGCCGAGCAACTTGGTGATCGCTTGAACACCAAGGTGTCGATCAACTTGGGCAAGAAGAAGGGTCAACTAATTATTGACTTCGCAACCGTTGCCGACCTGAACCGAATTCTTA
>CAZWHL010000019.1:16823-20255 GCA_964633625.1 uncultured Rhodoluna sp. | reverse complement strand
CGCTCCCAAGTAAAGTTTGGAAGTTCGCGACCAAAGTGACCGTAGCTTGCAGTCTGTGCGTAAATCGGACGAAGCAAATCAAGTGCCTCGATGATTGCCTTAGGACGTAGATCAAAAACTTCTTCAATCGCTGCCACAATTTTTTCTTCGGCAACGTGTGCGGTTCCAAAAGTTTCAACGTACAAACCAACCGGACGTGCAACACCAATTGCATATGCAACCTGCACTTCTGCGCGGTCCGCAAGACCAGCAGCCACAACGTTCTTAGCTACCCAACGCATTGCGTATGCAGCAGAGCGGTCAACTTTTGATGGATCTTTTCCAGAGAACGCACCGCCACCGTGACGACTTGCGCCACCGTAAGTGTCAACAATAATTTTGCGACCGGTCAAACCGGCGTCACCCATTGGGCCACCAATTTCAAACTTGCCGGTTGGGTTAATAAAGAAGTTTGCGTTTGAATAATCCAAACCGGTTGCAGCAAGAATTGGGTTGATAACTTCGGCGGTCATTGCCTCAACAATTTGCGCGTGAGTTACACCAGGGTTGTGCTGAGTTGAAAGCACAACTGCCTCAATAGTTTTTGGAGTCGAACCGTCGTAGCCGATGGTCACCTGAGTCTTGCCATCCGGACGAAGGAAATCAACTTTTCCGCTCTTGCGAACTTCGGCAAGCTTTTCACTCAATCGGTGTGAAATTGTAATTGCGGTTGGCGAAAGAGTTGGCGTCTCGTTGGTTGCATAACCAAACATGATTCCCTGGTCGCCCGCACCCTGAGAGTCGTACTTGTCACCGGACTGACCAACGCGGTTTTCGAAACCGTCGTCAACACCCTGTGCAATGTCTGGTGATTGTGCACCGATAGAAACCGAGACACCACAGCTCTTGCCATCGAAACCGATGTCAGATGAGGTGTAACCAATTTCTTGAATCTTGGCGCGAACCAGTTGTGGAATTTCTACATAACCAGCTGTTGTAACTTCACCGGCAACGTGAACGAGTCCGGTGGTAACCATGGTCTCAACCGCAACACGTGAGTGCGGGTCTTGTTCGAGCATGGCGTCGAGAATAGTGTCCGAGATTTGGTCACAGATTTTATCTGGGTGACCCTCAGTCACAGACTCTGATGTAAATAGGCGAAGAGTGCTCATTAGGAGTGCATCATTTCTGTTAGAGGAGTGGAACTATTTAGTTATTGCTGAGGTGTTTCTTTCTTTGTTACAGGTTTCGCTTGGCTGCTTCGGCTAGCGAATAGTAAACCTCGCCAAGTGAGTTGCCGCTGGCAGCAATTGCCTGCGGAACCAGCGAGGTCTCGGTTAGGCCCGGGGCAACGTTTGCCTCAAGGAACCAGCACACGCCCTTTTTATCAACGATCATGTCGATTCGGGAAATGTGACGTAACCCAAGAATTTCATGAGCCTTGATTGCGATCTTGGCCGCTTCTTCATTGATCTGCGGTTTGACGCGGGCTGGCACATAGAAGTTGGTTTCGCCGGCAATGTAGCGCTCTTCGTAGCCGTACTTGCCATCGCGCGGTTCAATCTCAACCGGTGGCAGGGCGATTGGCCCGGCTCCTAAATCAATCACCGATATCGCGAGCTCAGTGCCCTCGATGTACTTTTCGATAATCGCAACATCGCAGTACACATACGCGTCGATCATTGCGCGGTTAAGTTCGTTCTGAGTCTTGACGATACTTACACCCTGGGCCGAACCGGAACGTGCCGGCTTCACTACAACTGGCAACGAGATTGAACCAGTTACTGCCTTTAGTACGCCCTCGGCATCTAGTTCGCGGAAAGTGTCTTTTGGCAAAGTGATTGAGGTAGGTGTTGCAATGCCCTCACGTGAAACCAAAACCTTGGCAATTGATTTGTCCCAAGCCAGGCGAGATCCTTGTGCGTTTGCACCAACGAATGGCACACCGCTTAGTGAAAGCACATCTCGCAATGCGCCGTCTTCACCAGATGCTCCGTGCAGGCAAGGGAAGATTACGTCTGGCTTGTCTTTCTTAATGTTTGTAAGCAGGTCGTTATCGGGTTCGCGAATTACAACCTCGGCACCAAAATCGGTGAGGGCGTCGGCCACTCGTCGACCAGACTTTAGTGAGATGTCGCGCTCGTGTGAAATGCCACCGGCGAGCACAGTAATCTTTAGCTTGTTGCCAGCCTTGCCCTTGGGAATCATTTGAACCCCTTACTTAGAAAAAGTTTGAAGCAAATCAGTTTGTAGATTGATCACGTTCGACAAACGCTTAATACCAATCTTGATATTTTCCGGAGTCGGGAACGAGTAGCAAATGCGCAAGTTGCGCTGACCAGTTCCGTCACCAAAGAAAGCGGTGCCTGGTGTGTAAGCAACCAGTTCTTTAACCGCTAGCGGCAACATTGCCTTTGAGTCGATCCCCTCTGGCAAAGTTAGCCACAAGTAGAAACCACCATCGGGTGTTGTCGTTTCAACATTCGGCAAGTATTCGCGCACTGCCGACAGCGCTGCATCTTTGCGTTCACGATAAACACCGCGGAAGGTGTCGATCTGCTTTTGCCAATCTGCATGCGCCAAGTATTCGCTAATCATGAATTGTGTAAACGAGCTTGGGCACAACAAGGCTGATTCCTGCGCCAGCACTAGCTTGTCGCGAATCGCAGGCGGTGCAAGCACGTATCCAACGCGGAAGCCCGGAGCCAAAATCTTTGAGAACGAACCAAGGTAGATAACGCCTTCTTCGTCGGTTGCACGAAGCGCATCCGGCACCGGCTTATCGAAGTACAACAAACCGTAAGGGTTGTCTTCAAGAATCAAAATGTGTTCGCGCTTACAGATCTCAAGAATCTTTGGACGACGATCAGCAGAAAGAGTCACACCCGATGGGTTCGCGAAGTTTGGCACCAGGTACAAGAACTTAATCTTCTTGCCCTGCTTCTTCATTTGCGCAATTGATTCCTCAAGCGCTTCTGGGCTCATGCCATCGTGATCGGTGTACACATGCTCGATGTGTGCCTCGTAGTGGCGGAAGATACCAATCGCGCCAACGTAGCTAGGTCCCTCGGCAAGAACAACGTCACCCTCATCCAGGAACAAACCGGCCAGCATATCTAGGCCGTGCTGGGAACCGGTGGTAATCACGATGTCTTCCACCGATGAGTGGATTCCTTCAAGGGCCATTAGGTCGCGAATCTGATCGCGAAGTTTTAGGTCACCCTGGCCGCCGGCGTACTGAATTGCCAGATCGCCGCGGTTGCGCATCATGCTTTCGTAAGCATCGCTAAGTAGGTCTTTTGGCAGGGCGGCCACGTAAGGCATTCCACCGGCAAGTGAAACTACCTCTGGGCGGGACACCACAGAAAAAAGGGCTCGAACTTCGGAAACGGTTAGCGTTTCCGCGCGCGCGGCATAAGCATCCAACCAGTGGTCGAGATTATTTGCCTGCGG
>CAZWHL010000019.1:7012-16723 GCA_964633625.1 uncultured Rhodoluna sp. | reverse complement strand
TTTCCGCGCGCGCGGCATAAGCATCCAACCAGTGGTCGAGATTATTTGCCTGCGGGGTGAGTTCGGTCATTAGATTAGTTTACTTAACGCACTGGCTACAGCCCAATGAAAAACCGGCCTCCAGCGGAGACCGGTTATCGGTGTTCAAAAACTTTTACTTGATGAAGTCAGCCAGGTCGTTTAGCAAAATGTTCTTTGGCTTTGCGCCAACCATTGACTTCACAACTGCGCCGCCCTGGAAAACCTGAAGCGCAGGAATTCCGGTGATGCCGTACTGCTGTGCCAGCTGAGGCTCGTTGTCTACGTTCACCTTTACAACCTCAAGCTTGTCGCCGTATTCTGCAGCGATCTCGTCAAGGATTGGTGAAACCATTCGGCAAGGGCCACACCACTCAGCCCAAAAGTCCACAAGAACTGGCTTTGGGTTTGAAAGTACGTCAGCCTGGAAGCTGGCGGTGGTTACGTCCTTAGACATTTTGGCTCCTTTTAGAGGTAAATCTGTACAACTTTGGGGCAATTAAGTCCTAGTGGTTGGCTAGGTAGTGTTCTGCATCTAGCGCAGCCACACATCCCGAGCCGGCGGCGGTAATTGCCTGGCGGTAAGTAGGGTCAATCACGTCTCCGGCGGCGAAAACGCCTGGAAGGCTGGTCTTTGAACTGCGACCCTCTACCTGAATGAACTTTTCAGGGGTGAGCGTGACCTGATCTTCAACAAGCCAAACGCGCGGATCATTTCCAATCGCAATAAATAGTCCATCCAAAGCTAGTTCGCTGGTGGTTCCGTCAACGGTGTTCTTTAGGGTCACGCCTTCAAGGTTCTTTTCACCCTTCAGTTCTTCAACTGCCGAGTTCCAAATAACCTCAATCTTTTCGTGAGCCAAGGCGCGCTCCTGCATGATCTTTGAGGCCTTGAAGGTATCGCGGCGGTGAATCAGGTAAACCTTTGAGGCAAATCGGGTTAGGAATAGGGCCTCTTCCATGGCCGAGTCGCCACCACCAACTACGGCAATGGTCTTCTCGCGGAAGAAGAAGCCGTCACAGGTGGCACACCATGAAACTCCGTGACCCGATAGTTCCTTTTCGCGTGGCAAACCAAGCTCGCGGTAAGCGGCACCGGTTGCCAAAATAACGGTCTTGGCTTCGAAGGTCTCGCCCGCACCAGTCTTAACAATCTTTACGTCGCCCTTTAGGTCAACCTCAACCACGTCGTCCATCAGGATCTCTGTGCCAAAGCGCTCGGCCTGTGCCTGGAAGTGACCCATTAGCTCTGGACCCATTAGGCCTTCAGGGAAACCAGGAAAGTTCTCAACCTCTGTGGTCTTCATTAGCTCGCCACCGGCTTCAACAGATGATGCAATCAGCAGCGGCTTCAGACCTGCGCGTGCGGTGTAAATACCTGCGGTGTAACCGGCAGGTCCTGAACCAATAATGATGACGTCGCGCATTTGCTTTTCTTTCTGGGCTTGAAACCCCACGTGGCTATCAGCCAATTTTAGCGGCGAAGTATTCCCTTGAAACCGGCCAGTGCCGTGTCTATCTCAGAAACTCTTAGCAAACGCAGTGCGACCACGTAAACGCCAAACATCACTGCGCCGACTCCGGCAATGGTGAGCGATGAAGACAACACCGATGCCACCGCGAAAGAGCCCGGGTGAATTCCGCCGATGATTTCGATCGCAACGTATCCAATTGCCCCGGCAACAACCCCGGCCAAAATAAATTGCGAGAGTGCAGTTGCAATTTTGTGATCGTTAAAGTTGCCAACTTTTTTAGTGAGCATTGTGTAAGCGATGATCGCCTGAATCGTCACGGTGGTTGAAGTGAGTAGTGACAAAGCAACCACCAACCACTGAGCTTCAACAGTATTTGAAATCACGATTGCGCCAACAATGTAAATAGCAATTTGAATTGTGGTGAACACAAACGGAGTGCGAGTGTTTTCAAGCGCGTAGAACGCACGCTGCATCATGTAAACAAAACTGAATGGCAGCAAGCCAATCATGAATGCAATCAATACATTGCCAAGTGAAATCGTTGAATCAAATTCACCGATGAACACGCGTGACATTGGGTAGGCCAAAACAATCATCGCAACGCTGAAGAAAACAGCGAACACACTAATTGCACGAAGCCCCGCAGAGAAATCTTTTTTGAATAAATCCATTTTCTTTTCGTGCGCGTGCTGAGCCATCTTGGTGAAGTACGCGGTTGCAACTGAAACGGTTACCACCGAGTGCGGCACCATAAAAACCAACCAAGCCACACCGGCAACCGCAACCGATGCAACGGTTGCATTTTGTGCACGAGCTGTAATCGCCTGCGATGCCACGATGGTCTGCACCACACCGCCAATTTGAGTGACGACCACCATTCCCAGCGACCAGGTTGCCGCCTTTAGTGCCGGTCGCAATCCAAACCCGCGCCACTTGAAATTCAAATTGAACTTAATGTCTGCGCGCTTCCAAGCCCACAGCAAAATAATTGCTTGCGATGCAACACCGATAGTTGCGCCACCAGATAGCAAAGCAATTTGTGCTTCGCTCCACTGGGTGATGTCTAGTTTTCCGGTTGGATCAAGTCCAAACAAAACGATGAATGCAATCAGGCCAACCATTGACACAATGTTGTTCAACACCGGTGCCCACATGTATGGCCCAAACACGCTGCGTGAATTTAGAACCTCACCAAGCAGCGAATACAAACCATAGAAGAACAACTGCGGTAAACACCAGTAGGCAAAGGCGGTTGCCAACGCTAACTGCTGTGCGTTCCATCCGCTGGTGTAAAGACTTACTAACCATGGTGCCGCGATGGTTGCGGCAAGTGTGACCAAAAGAAAAACGCTCAAGATCAAAGTGAGAAGTCGGTCTACGTAGCCTTTACCGCCATCGGTGTTAGAACGTGCCTTTACAAGTTGCGGAATCAAAACAGCGTTCAGTAAACCGGTAACGATAATTGCGTAAACGTTGTTAGGAAGTTGGTTGGCAACACCAAATGCGTCGGCTGCATCGGTGGTAACACCAATAGCTGCTGCCAAAAGAATTGTGCGCGCAAAGCCAAGCACGCGAGACAAAATTGTGCCTGCTGCCATCAGCATTGATGAACGCGCTACGCTCACTGTTTTCTGTTCTTTCGCACGGTTCGGAAAATACCAAACACCAACAGCAACGCAATCACACCGGCGAACGAAGCCAACATTGCAAATTCCATATCGGCGTTTACGTTCATACCAAGAATTACCGCGCGACCTAATCGAATGCCAGAGAATGTGGTGAGCCAGGCCTTCAGCATTACTTCGCCGTTTGCCACCGCGTAAACCGGAACCTTTGCCGTGACCGTGGTTTGCCCAGGAACTTTAACCGCAACAGCTTCTGGAATTGAAACGCGCGCATTAGTTGGACGAACAAAAACGTGCACCACAACATCTGATTCGTAGGTGTTCTTAATTTGCACCGGAATGTTCGAGCTACGTGAAACTAAATTAATTTCCGAGCCGGGCACAATGTAAATGCCCTCGCCACCTTTGGTGTCCAGCGCGTGTGCCGGAATTGTAAAAAATACTGATGCCACCGCCAGCAAAACTGCGATTAGTTTTTTCAAACGTTTCTCGCAATCCACTCTTGAACTCCGCGCGCAATGCGCCGTTCGTTTTCGTGAGCCAGGGTGACGTGCAGGTTATCGATAGCAAACCACTGCACGTCTACGGCCTCTTGCTGCGGGTCGTTTTCTACGGTTAGGTAACCGCCAACCTGTCGCATTAAAAAGTGGTGCACGGTTTTAGAAATCAGTTTGTTGCCAGCGGCGAATTCGTACTTGATATCGCCAAGCCGCTCGATGATCTCAACCTCAAGGCCGGTCTCTTCGGCGATCTCGCGAATGGCCGCCTGCTCGTGATTTTCTTCGCCCTCAGGGTGGCCCTTTGGCACACACCAATCGATGCGACCTGATCGAGTTTCGCGGCCAATTAGTGCAACACGAAGTGAGCCATCCTGTGCCAAAACGAATCCGCCGGCAGAGGTTTCCTCCACTCGGGTAAGCCGGCGTCGCTGATTTGCGCCGTTTGCCTGTGGATTCATAAAGCAACTCTAAACCTTCGTTCCAGCCGGCCCGATATGGCCCCGCGGACCCCACCCTGTGGCACGATTGGAGCATGCTTGATGTGAAAGAGGCGCTTGCCAACCTGGAGCGGACTACCGACAGTCCGCTTTTTGTCACACTCGGGCGCATTTTTCAGGAGGCCGGTCACGAACTTTCGCTGGTTGGTGGCCCGGTTCGCGATGCCTTCCTTGGCCGCAAAGCCCCGGACCTGGATTTCACCACTTCGGCTAACCCCGATGAAACCCTGGCAATCCTCAAGCCCCACGTGGATGCTCACTGGGATATCGGCCGTGCCTTTGGCACTATCGGTGCTCGAATTGGCGATGACACCATTGAAATCACCACCTACCGGGCCGATCAGTACAGCCAGGATTCGCGAAACCCAGAGGTTACCTTTGGCAAATCGCTCGAAGACGACCTATTTCGCCGCGATTTCACCGTAAATTCAATGGCCCTGCGCTTGCCTGCGAAGGAATTTGTAGACCCATATAAAGGTCTGCAGGATCTGCTGGATGGAGTACTTCGTACCCCGGGCAAACCAGAGGACTCGTTCTCGGATGACCCACTTCGCATGCTTAGGGCCGCCAGATTCGCCAGTCAGCTAGGTTTTGAGATTGAACCGGCCACTTTTGAGGCTATGCAGGCCATGGCTGGGCGCATTGAGATCATCTCGGCCGAGCGAATCCAGGTGGAGTTAACCAAGTTAATGACCGGCAAGCACCCTCGCGCTGGCCTTGAAGCCCTGGTAGATAGCGGCCTTGCGGCTCAGATTCTGCCTGAATTGCCGGCTCTGAAGCTGGAAACCGATGAGCACCACCACCATAAAGATGTCTACCAGCACACTCTGACCGTGGTGGAGCAGGCCATTGATTATGAAAAGGACTACAACCTAGAGGGCGACTTTGTGCTGCGTTTTGCCGCGCTGATGCACGATACCGGCAAACCGCTGACCCGCAAACTAGAACCTGGCGGTGGGGTGAGCTTCTATCACCACGATATGGTGGGCGCCAAACTAACCATAAAGCGCATGAAGGCCCTGAAGTTCGACAACGAAACCATCAAAGCCGTGGCCCGATTGGTTGAGCTGCACCTCAGATTCTTTGGATATTCGGACCAGGCCTGGACCGATTCGGCCATTCGCCGCTACGTTCGCGATGCAGACGACCAGTTGCTTCGCCTGCACGCCCTGACCCGCGCCGATGTGACCACCAGAAATAAGCGCAAAGCCGATCGCCTGGCCCACGCCTATGACGATCTGGAGCACCGCATCGGTGTGATCATGGAGCAAGAGGAGCTCAACGCCCTGCGCCCGGATCTGAGCGGCGAAGACATCATGCGAATCCTGGACCTGAAGCCGTCGAAGCAAGTGGGCGAGGCCTATGCGTTTTTGATGGAGCTGCGTTTAGAAGAAGGCCCGATAGGTGCCGAGGAGGCAGAAAAGCGCTTGCTTGCTTGGTGGGCCAGCCGGTAGACTAGCGAGGTTGCCCGGAAGCATGCTTCCAAAAGCGATGTCTTCTATCGGTGTCAACATATGCAATTTACCCTCCTGTCATGGAAGTCCCATGGCCGTTCTAGTCCAAAGGAGGTGGGTTAGTTATGCATAAGTATGAGCTAATGGTAATTCTCGATCCAACCATCGAAGAAAAAACCGTCTCACCATCACTCGACAAGTTCCTAAACGTAATCCGTAATGCCAAGGGCACTATTGACAACGTTGACCTATGGGGACGCCGTCGTCTTGCTTACGAAATCGCTAAGCACAAAGAAGGTATCTACGCAGTTGTAAACATGACTTGCACATCAGAAGCAGTTCTTGAGTTGGATCGTCAGCTAAAGATTTCTGAAGCAGTTTTGCGTACTAAGGTTCTTCGCGCAGAAGAAGCAGTCGTAAAGATTGTTCCTGTTGAAGTTCCTGACTTCTCAAAGTCTGAAGATGCACCTCGCAAGGGTCCTCGCAAGTCAGCTCCTCGAAAGAGCGAGTAATTAAAAATGGCTGGCGAAGTTAACGTCACAATCGTTGGCAATCTTGCCGACGATCCAGAACTGCGTTACACCCAGGGTGGAATTGCTGTTGTAAGTGTTCGTGTTGGTTCAACACCTCGCACATTCAACCGCAACACCAACGCATGGGAAGACGGCGAAACCGTTTGGGTTCGTTGCACAGCCTGGCGCGAAGTTGCTGAGAATGTTGCTCAGTCACTTACCAAGGGTTCACGCGTAGTTGTTACTGGTCGCCTAAAGGCACCGTCTGCTTACCAATCAGCACAAGGCGAAGCTCGCGCTTCACTTGAACTAGACATCGATGAGATCGGCCCATCATTGCGTTACGCAACTGCTGCGGTTACTCGTCGTGCTCGTGAAGCTGGTTCAAACGCAGGTGCTGGTGCAGTTGCTGGCGACCCATGGGGCGATGCACCAAAAGCTGCAGCTGCAAAGCCTGCCGCTGATGATGCATGGGCAAACCCAGGCGTCTCTTCAACCGGCGACGACACCCCTTTCTAAATCTTTAAATAATTTTCTTTAGGAGAAAAACAAATGGCTCTATCAAAGAGTGATCCACGTAACGCTGCAAAGCGTGATGCACCAAAGCGTGCATCGAAGTTTGCAAAGGAAGCACCAGCAAAGTTCCAGAAGGTCGGCTTCATCGACTACAAGGACATTGCAACTCTTCGCAAGTTCGTATCTGATCGCGGCAAGATCCGCGCTCGCCGTATCACCGGTGTTTCTGTTCAGGAGCAGCGCCTAATTTCACGTGCTATCAAGAACGCTCGCGAGATGGCTCTTATGCCATACGCAGGCGCTGGCCGTTAAGGAGAAACCCAATGTCAAAGATCATTCTTACTAACGAGGTTTCAGGCCTTGGTTCAGCTGGCGATGTAGTTGAGGTTAAGAACGGGTTCGCTCGTAACTACCTACTACCTCGTGGTTTTGCAGTTCTATGGAGCAAGGGTGGTGAGAAGCAGGTTGATTCAATCAAGGCTGCTCGCGCGACTCGTGCACTTGCAACTGTTGAAGAAGCAAACTCACTAAAGGCAGCTCTTGAGGCAAAGTCAGTTCGTCTGACTGCTAAGGCTGGCGTTGGTGGCCGTTTGTTCGGTTCAGTAAAGACCGCAGATGTTGCAGCAGCAGTTGCAGCAGCTGGTCTTGGTGAGATCGACAAGCGCAAGATTGCTTTCGTAAACCCAATCCGCACCACCGGTGAGCACCTAGCAACCGTTCGTCTTCACGGCGACACCGTTGCAACCATCACCCTTCAGGTAAGCGGCAAGAAGTAAAAAGCTTCACGTTGAAAGGCCTCCCTTCGGGGAGGCCTTTTGCTTTACCTGTGGATAACACACCGATAGCCTGTGGATAAGTGGGTTTTTGGGCGAGTTATGCACAACCTTGAGGGTTAGGTTTAGGGTTTCCTGAATACTTTTATCCCCAGCGTTAATCCCTTATGGTTACTGGGGTTTAGGGCAGTTTCCACATATTTCCCACAGGGTTATCCACAACTTATGCACATATCGAACGGCGTGTCCGCACAGTTATCCACATTTCTATTCACACCCGAGTTTTTGGATTGCGTGTCAGTAGTGGATGCTAGACAAGTATCGGTCTGAAAAAGGACCAAAAGATTGGGTTTAGATGTCACTTTTAGCTGTTCCTCCGGTTGATCCAAGCCGTGGAAACGAGCGCATGCTGCCAAACGATATGTTGGCCGAGCAAAGCGCGTTGGGAGGCATGTTGCTTTCTGCCGAGGCAGTTGCCGAGGTTCAAGAAGCTGTTCGCGGTGCCGACTTCTACGCACCAAAGCACGAGACCATTTTTGACGCAATCCTTACCTTGTTTGCCAAGGGTGAACCAACAGACGTAATTACCGTCACCGATGAACTAACTAAGTCGGGCAACCTGGTCAAAGCCGGTGGCGCCGACTACCTACACACTCTTACTTCAATCGTTCCTACCGCAGCTAACGCTGCGTTCTACGCGCAGATCGTTGCCGAAAAAGCTACTCTTCGTCGCTTGGTAGAAGTAGGTACCAAAATTGCTCAGCTTGGTTATGCCAACGAGGGTGAAGTTGAAGATCTAGTTAACCAAGCGCAGAACGATGTCTACGGTGTTATGCGCGGGGCATCTAAGGAAGACGTAGTAGATCTAAGTACCTCTTTAGAAGCCGCGATCAACGAAATTGAATTTGCGCAATCTCGCGGTGGCGAGATGACCGGTGTACCAACCGGTTTTGCCGAGCTAGATGAAATGACTCACGGTTTGCACGGCGGTCAATTTGTAATTCTTGCTGCTCGACCTGCGGTTGGTAAGTCAACTCTTGCTTTGGACTTTGCGCGCAACGCAGCCATTAAACACAAAAAGGCAACTGTCTTCTTCTCACTAGAAATGGGCCGAGCCGAAATCGCGATGAGAATGCTTTCCGCAGAATCACAAATTCCTTTGCAGAACTTGCGCAAGGGTGCTGTTGGCGATTCCGACTGGAGCCGTATTGCTCAGGTGCGCGGAAACATTAACGATGCACCATTGTTCATTGACGACTCTCCAAACATGACCTTGGTTGAGATTCGCGCAAAGGCTCGTCGTCTAATGTCACGCGTTGACCTAAAGATGATTGTGATCGACTACCTGCAGTTGATGACATCGGGTAAAAAAGTTGAATCACGTCAGCAAGAAGTTTCTGAGTTTTCACGTGCGCTAAAACTTTTGGCAAAGGAACTTAACGTTCCGGTGATTGCTATCTCGCAGCTGAACCGAAACTCGGAACAAACCAAAGACAAGAAGCCAGAAATTTCGCAGCTTCGTGAATCTGGATCGCTTGAGCAAGACGCCGACGTTGTAATTCTTTTGCACCGTGAAGCACAGTACGAAAAGGATCACCCACGTGCTGGTGAAGCAGACTTGATTCTTGCTAAGCAACGTAACGGACCTACCGGTACTGTTGTGGTTGCGTTCCAGGGCCAGTACTCACGCTTCATGAATATGAAGAACTAATGCGCATAGTTCAAGCAATTCAATCTTTTGCAGCACTTTGTGGTGCAATCATCATTACCTTTTTGCAACCGCAGCGCGATCACATAGGTCCGTATCTAATTGCAACTTGGGCACTGCTAGTTGTTTCATCAATCTGGGCGGTGTCACACATTGTGACTGCAGTGATTCAGAAGCAAAAGCGTGCATACATTTCAAATGGAATTCTTTTGCTTTTCTTTGGTGCCTACATCTTTATGTGCGCAGATCACATCATCAACCGATCATGGTCACTGAGTGTTGGAGTTTTCTCTGGCTTGATCATCATCAACGGTTGGTTGATTCCAGGGGGCCTTGCTGTTCTAGCGGTGGCGATTGCTCACAAAAAATTTCCGAAAATCTACAAAGACAATTTGATTACCGCCGGCATCTTTTTGGTTCCAGCGATTGCAATCATCGCGTTCCCAGCGCTGGGCACTGTAAATCAGGTTGGACTGCTTGATGCATCATTGATTTTCACAGCTGTACATCTGGGCATTGCGGCTGCATCACCAGCAGCACCAAAAACAAAGGCTTAGGCTAGTCACATGGCAAAAACCCCAAAGAAAAAAGCTGAAGCACGCAGCATCCGTACTTACCTAACCTTGGCTTTTG
>CAZWHL010000019.1:0-6912 GCA_964633625.1 uncultured Rhodoluna sp. | reverse complement strand
ACTTACCTAACCTTGGCTTTTGTTGCCGCAACATTTGTATCGGTGTTGGTGTTCTTTGGAACTGGCGGAACCGCGCAGGCAGAGGGCGCATTTGAGCGCACTGCAATTTGGTTTGGCATCACATTCATCGTGGCTTTGGTTGGAATTGCAACCTTGGCACTCAGCGTGAAAGATGATGACGCCGATCCAAACAAGCCGCGTCTAAAGTAACTACTTTTTCTGGATGCGCTTTGCCAATTGTTCGGCAAGGCCGGTGTAGGCGTGCGGCTTTAACTGCAGCAGTCTATCCTTTGCCTCCTGGCCAATCTCTAGGCCGTTCACAAAAGTGATCAGGTCTTCGCCACTCAAACGCTTGCCGCGAGTCAGTTCCTTTAGCAGCGCGTATGGGTCAGAGATGTTTGAACGACCAGCAGCAACCTCGGCGCGAATCACGGTTTGGATTGCTTCGCCCAGGATCTCCCAGTTGTCACTTAGGTCGGCATCAAGAGCCACCTTCGACAAATCGATTTCGTGTAGGCCGCGGGTCACGTTATCGATTGCAAGCACCGAGTGACCAAGACCTAGGCCAATGTTGCGTTGTGAAGATGAATCGGTGAGGTCACGCTGCAAACGCGAGGTAACCAAAGTCGCAGCCAATGAATCAAGAATTGCATTTGAGAGTTCCAAGTTAGATTCGGCATTTTCAAAACGAATCGGGTTGATCTTGTGCGGCATGGTTGATGAGCCGGTGGCACCTGCGACAGGAATCTGCTTGAAGTAACCCATAGAAATGTATGACCAAATATCGGTGCATAGATTGTGCAGGATGCGGTTGAACAATGCCACCGCAGAGTAAAGCTCTGCCTGCCAGTCGTGTGATTCAATCTGCGTGGTCAGTGGGTTCCAGGTAAGGCCAAGGTGACGCACGAAATCTTCCGATTCCTTTAACCAGTCAACGTTTGGTGCGGCAACGACGTGCGCGCTAAAAGTTCCGGTTGCGCCACTGAACTTACCAAGGTAGTCCGCGTTTTCGATTCGGCGAATTTGACGCTCAAGACGGTGAATGAAAACCGCAAGCTCTTTACCCATGGTCGACGGAGTTGCTGGCTGACCGTGAGTGTGTGACAACATTGCGTCGCCCGCGTACTTTGCAGAAAGTTCGCGCAACTTGCTAATCAAGATCTGCACCTTTGGCAACCAAACTTCGTTGATTGCATCGCGCACGGTGATTGCGTAAGACAAGTTGTTGATGTCTTCTGAAGTACAGGCAAAGTGAGTTAGCTCTGCCAAGTTTGAAAGACCAAGCTGATCCAACTTTCCGCGGATGAAATATTCAACGGCTTTTACGTCGTGCTTGGTGGTTGCCTCTGTTGCGGCAAGTGTGGCAACGTCTTCGTCGCTGAAGTTGCGAATGATGTTGCGAAGTTCTGCCTGCTTTTCTTCGCTGATCGGCGAATTAGTTTCTAGCAAGTTGCGGTTGGCCAATTGAATCAACCATTCAATTTCAACTGCGATTCGTGCGCGGTTTAGCCCAGCTTCTGAAAGGTGGAATCCCAAATCTGAAACGGCAGCACGATAGCGACCGTCTAGCGGGGAAATTGGCTGGATTGATAGTTTGCTCACCCATCTATATTGCCCGAACTTTTCCACAGATTCCCACGCTGCGTTCATAAACACCGATAGATGTCTGAGTATCGGTGCATGGATTCAATCGATCACGCAATTAATCAAGCAATCGTTTCGCTGCGCTTTTGTTTGCCAAACCCAACTTTGTGGAACGGAATGGCGGCAAGTGCGTGCGCAAATTCAATTGAGGCACTCGCCCACCAGTTGCAAAACCTTCAAGCCAGATTGCAGTCGTGGGCACATTGATTGGGAATCACAAGTTATGGCGGTGATCCAGCGATCGTGGCAACGCGTGCCGAGATCGAAAGAATTCAAACCGGCCTGGCGAGCGTGGGCAATATCCTTGGCGGAGAAGTTGAGCTCACTGATTTTCTAACCAGCCCACTCAAGCGCATTGGACTGGCCATGGAACTGCCGGCCGTGCAAGAGCGCATCCGCTACCTGCTGCAGGCGTTGGACTCGGCAGCCAACGAATACTTCGACGGCGAGGCCCTGGTGGCCAAAGAGCTCACCGACCTTGGGTTGATTTCAGCACCGATAATTGCGAGCGGCCTGATTGGCCTGGCTAATGAGGTTGGCATGTTTCGCGAGCACAGGGTCACGGCTACCCAAGTTGACCGGTTTTGGCGCCCGGCCCCGATCGGGCTGGCCGGGTTAGGCACGCGATTAGCCCAAATCACGGGTCAAGGCCAAGTGGTGATTGAGCGATACGGCACCAACTTTGTGGTCTATATCCCTGGCACCCAAACCTGGAGCCCAATCGGGCTCGGCAACCCCATCGATTTCACCTCAAACTTGCAGGCCATGAAGGGACCGGGCCTGGCGGCCAGCGAGCGAGGGGTTCAACTGGCGCTCGCCGAAGCGATTGAGACTGCCGGGGTAGGCGCATCGGCCAGCATTGTGCTGGTTGGCCACTCGCAGGGCGGGCTCATCGCCGCCAATATCGCCCTCAAAGACAAGCGAGTAAAGGGTTTGGTCACCTTTGGAGCACCCATAAGTCAGCTGGCCGACCAGATAAAGGTGCCCACGGTAGCCATTCAGCATAAGAACGACATTGTGCCTAAATTGGGGCTAAAGGCCAATCCATTGGTCGAAAACATGGTCACAGTGGAACGAATATTGCCAATCTCTACTCCAGTTGAAGCTCTTTTGGAGGCCCACGATGTTTCGAATTATGCCAAAACCGCCGAATTGGCTGATGAATCCCAAGAAATTGGCCTGAAAAGGGTGCGCGAGCAGGTGCTTTCGTCTTTTGGTGCCGGCGGAGGTATCGGTGTTTTAGGGGAAGGTGAAACTACGGTTTATGAGCTGCGGCGCGTGGATTAGCCGGTTAAAGCAGTCGCATGGTCTTGAAGACCGCGCGGGCAAAGAACGCCGTGATGCTCATCACGATTGAGCCCAGAATTGCCCAACCCAGCGACTGAATGGTTAGGCCCTCTTGGCTGAAGCCGTAAATTGTGAAGACCCCGTTGCCCCAAAGCTGTGACAACCAGGCCACAAATAGCAGCAGGGCCCCGTTGATCAGGAACGAGATTAGGCCAAAGGTCAGGATGTAAAGCGGCAAGGCCAAAACCTTGATTACCGGCGCAATGATGCCGTTCACAAAGCCAAAAACCGCGCCAACCAGCAAGAACGAACCGATAGTTTGCCAAAGATCGTGGCCACCGTAAGGGGTGAGCTTGATCGCTGGGATGCACAGGGTTACAGCCCAAAGGCCAAGTGCATTGATCACAGTGCTGACTAGAAATCGAACCATATTTAGATTGTGCCATTTAAAGCAACTAATCTGGTTTAGATGACTTCCCACGATGTGCGCGTGCCGATGGTGCAATTACTCTCGCCTGAGGGTGATTACGGTGTGCCGACTCAGTATGCCGAATATGGCAAATACATCGAGGCTCTTAAAGAGGAAGACTTCCTTAAGTTCTACCGCGACATGGCTCGCATGCGCCGCTTCGATTACGAAGCCACCGCACTTCAGCGCCAGGGCCAGCTGGGACTTTGGATTCCGGCTGTAGGTCAAGAAGCTGCCCAAATCGGTTCGGGCTACGGAGTTGGCCACAACGATCACATCTTCCCTGCCTACCGCGAACACGGTGTAGCAATCACCCACGGCATTGACTTGATGAGCATTCTAAAAATGCTGCGCGGAGTTAATCACGGAGGTTGGAACCCCGATGAAACTCGCTTCCACCTTTACTCGATCGTTCTAGCAGCGCAGACATTGCACGCGGTTGGTTATGCGATGGGTGTTAAGTTTGACGGCAACGTTGGCAACGGAGATCTTGAAAATGATCTTGCAGTAATTACCTACATTGGTGATGGCGCAACTGCCGAGGGTGAAGCATCGGAGTCGTTCCTATTTGCTGCTACCAACAAAGCACCAATTGTTTATTTCGTGCAGAACAACCAGTACGCAATTTCTTCACCGACTCACACTCAAACAACTGTTCCACTTTTCCAGCGTGGTGCCGGTTTTGGTGTTCCAGGAATTCGCATCGATGGCAATGACGTGCTTGCTTCTTACGCGGTTACAAAGAAACACATGGACGATGCCCGCGAAGGTGCCGGACCAAGTTTGATTGAAGCACTCACCTATCGCATGGGTGCACACACTTCTTCTGATGATCCAACTAAGTACCGCAGCAAAGAAGAAGAGGAATTCTGGAAGACCCGTGATCCACTTGCGCGTTTAGAAAAATTCTTGCGTCGCCAAGGAATCGGTCAAGACTTCTTTGACGAATGCGATGCAGCGGGTGAAGAACTTTCTGCATATGTGCGCAGTGAAACTTTTGCACTTGCTAACCCACCAATCGAAAACATGTTCAAGCATGTTTATTCAGAGGCACACCCTCTGATTGAAGAACAGCTTGCTTGGCTTGAGGGTTATGAAGCTTCGTTTGGCGATACGCCGATTGGAGGTGCGCAGTAAATGAGCAACACAGTTGAGATGTCAATCGCCAAGGCGATTAACGCCGGTCTCCGCCGCGCAATGCAAGAGAACCCAAAGGTTTTGGTTTTTGGTCAGGACGTTGCGCAACTTGGTGGCGTGTTCCGTGTGACCGAAGGAATTCTTGATGAGTTTGGTCCGTCACGAATTTTTAACTCACCAATTGCCGAAGCTGGAATTATTGGTACCGCAATCGGTCTTGCGATGCGCGGGTATTCATCGGTAGCAGAAATCCAGTTTGACGGTTTTATTTTTCCGGCGTTCAACCAGATCACAACTCAGTTAGCAAAAATTCAAAACCGCTCTGAAGGCTTCTTGAGCATGCCGGTTGTGATTCGTGTTCCATTTGGTGGCGGCATTGGTGCAGTTGAACACCACTCGGAATCACCAGAGGCTTACTTTGCTCACACCGCAGGTTTGCGTGTGATTTCTCCGTCAACACCAAACGATGCGTACTGGATGATTCAGCAAGCAGTCGCATCTAAGGACCCGGTGCTTTTCTTTGAACCAAAGCGTCGTTACTGGCAGAAGGGTCCGGTTAACCTGGACACCCCTCCAGCTGGAATGCACACCGCCAAGGTTGTGCGCGAGGGCAGTCAGGTAACCATCGCAACCTATGGCCCAATGGTCACCACCTCACTAGAGGCAGCCGCCATGGCCGCTGAAGAAGGCAACAGCATTGAGGTAATCGACATTCGTTCGATGGCACCGATTGACTACAACACCATCATCGAATCGGTGAAGAAGACCGGACACCTGGTTGTAGTTTCCGAGGCCAGCACGAACGTATCGGTGGCATCAGAAATCGCGGCACGTGTTACTGAGCTTGCCTTCTACCACCTTGAGGCACCGGTGCTTCGCGTTGGCGGGTTTGATGTGCCTTACCCTGCGGCAAAGCTTGAAGAAAAATTCTTGCCTGATGCCGACCGCATTCTTGAAGCGGTTGACCGAAGCTTGGCTTACTAGGAGACCCAATGTCACAGATTGCATATTTCAACTTGCCTGACGTTGGCGAAGGTTTGACCGAAGCCGAAATCGTAACTTGGAAAGTTAAACTTGGTGACACCGTTGCCGTTAACCAAATCATTGTTGAAATCGAAACCGCAAAATCACTAGTTGAACTTCCTGTTCCATTTGCCGGGCTAGTTACTGAGCTTCTTGCCAAAGAAGGCGACACAGTTGAGGTTGGCAAGCCGATTATCGGTGTGAAGGTAGAGGGTGCAGTTGGAGCGGTAAGCACCGCAACCAATGCAATCAAAATCATTGATGAGAACGAGGCTGCTGCAGCGGCGGCCGATGCGGCTTCGACTGTTTCTGAAGAACCAAAGAAAACTCCAAACCTAGTTGGCTACGGAGTGATGGAAGGTTCACACGGTGGATCACGTCGCCGCCGCGGACCAGTTTCCGCAACTGCTCCTGCGGTGGCAGTTGCAGCTGCACACTTGCCTCCGGCAAATCCGGCAACTGAACTTCACAACACCGTTGCTATCAGTGGTGAAAAAGTTTTGGCTAAGCCACCAATTCGTAAACTTGCGCGCGATCTTGGCGTTGACCTTTCAACAATTTCTGGATCCGGTGTGGGTGGCGAAATTCTTCGCGAAGATGTTGTGAATGGTGCAACCCAGGCATCGGTGTTTAGAAATCTTTCAACTCCGGAAGCACCAAGCGCGCGCGAAGAGCGCATTCCAGTTAAGGGCGTGCGCAAGGCAATTGCAAACGCAATGGTTTCTTCTGCATTCACCGCACCACACGTAAGCATCTTCGTTGACGTTGATGCAACTCGCACAATGGAATACGTGAAGCGCTTGAAGGCGTCAACCGATTTTGCTGGCGTGAAGGTGACCCCACTTCTGATCATGGCTAAGGCAATGATTTGGGCAGTTCGTCGCAATCCAATGGTTAACTCAACCTGGACTGACGAAGAAATCATCGTTCACAACTTTGTGAACTTTGGAGTCGCTGCGGCAACTCCGCGTGGACTTATCGTGCCGAACATTAAGAACGCAGACAAGATGTCAATGCTTGAGCTTGCTCAGGCAATCGAACAACTTGCCGCCACCGCACGTGAAGGCAAGACCACACCTGCGGACATGAAAGACGGAACCATCACGATCACCAACATTGGTGTTTTTGGTGTTGACACTGGAACACCGATATTGAACCCGGGCGAAGTTGGCATTGTTGCACTTGGTTCGATTCGTCCGAAGCCTTGGGTGGTGAACAACGAGATTCAGATTCGTCAGGTGACCACGATTGGTGCAACTTTTGACCACCGCGTGGTTGATGGTGACGTTGCGTCTCGTTTTGTGCAGGACGTTGCCTCGGTGATCGAGGAACCTGCGCTACTGCTGGACTAA
>CAZWHL010000018.1:0-29226 GCA_964633625.1 uncultured Rhodoluna sp. | reverse complement strand
TAGAGCGAACGACTGAAAATCGTTAGGTCACCGGATCGATGCCGGTCGGAGCCACCAAAGAACCCTCCTTATTTATAGGGAGGGTTCAAACTTTTTAAGTACCTCTTCAACATCAAATCCTGCCTCTAGGCTGAATTAATGCTTACCGCGATACTTGGCTTGCTGACTGCCGTCACTTATGGCGCCGCAGATTTTTTTGCGGCAATCGCTTCGCGCAAGATTCGCGTCGTTGAGGTAACTGCTCTTGCTTCACTATCGGGGTTAATTATTTTGAGCGTGCTACTTCCGTTCATGGGTGGCACATTTTCTAGCGGCGCATTCTTTTGGGGCCTGATGGGTGGCCTGAGTTCCGTGGTTGCGCTGTTGTGCCTTTATGCGTCGCTGGCGCTTGGGCCAATCTCAATCATTTCGCCCCTAGGTGCACTGGTATCGGCAATAGTTCCGGCAATCATTGGCGTCAGCTTTTTGGGTGAAAGCTTCAGCTTTTTGGGTTGGGTGGCAATCGCGCTTGCGTTAATTGCAGTAGTTCTTGTTGGTTTCGTCCCTGGCGAGAACGTCACGTTGCCAAAACCGCGTGCAATTTTCCTAGCCATTGGTGCCGGCATTGGAATTGGGATTGCAGTTAGCAGCTTGGCGCGTTCACCGCACGATTCGGGAATTGCGCCAATCATCGTCATGCGAACCACGGCCGCCCTGCTACTTGGTGCCATCGTGCTCTTCACGGCGCTTCGAAACAGGAACTCCAACTTCGGCGAACCCCGGACACCCATAACTTCGCGGGTTCTTCTGACCATTGTTGCTGCGGGTTCTTTGGATGCTGGAGCGAACATTTTCTTCACGCTGGCATCTCGTTCCGGTTCGCTAACCGTAGTTGGCGTGCTTACCGCGCTGTATCCGTTAGGCACGATTTTGCTGGCTCGCTTGGTTCTAAAAGAGCACGTTGCTACCACTCAAAAAATCGGTATCGCATTGACGCTGACTGCCAGCCTGCTACTTGCGCTTGCGTAATACGTAGTGCATCAAACCGGTAATCTTGGGGCTATGTCTAAAACCCCAAACCGCTGGATCGGCCTTGTCTTTATCTCGATGGCAATTTCCCTTGTCATCATCGACGGCACGATCGTCAACACAATTTTCCCTTCTGTAATTCGCGACCTACACCTAACCTCCACTGAGGTTCAGTGGGTACAAGAAAGCTACGTGCTTGTCTTTGCATCGCTGCTACTGGTGTGGGGAACTATCGGTGACCGAATTGGTCGTCGCCGACTACTGGTTATCGGTATCTTGATTTTCATCGCCGCATCTGTGTGGGCCGGTTTCTCAACCGATGCTGGCTCAATGATTCTTGCTCGTATCGTGCAGGGTGTCGGTGGCGCGATGGTGCTACCAACAACTCTTTCTCTTGTAAACGCAACCTTCCACGGAAAAGAACGCGGCATTGCATTCGCAATCTGGGGTTCAACCATCGGTGGAATGGTTGCCGTTGGTCCAGTTCTTGGCGGCTGGCTTGCAACAGACTTCTCATGGCGCTGGGCGTTCAACGTAAACGTGCCACTTGGCATCATCATTGTGATTGGTTTGCTAATTTTTGCAACCGAATCAAAGAGCACTCTTAACCAGGGCAAGATCGACTTCGTTGGTGCCGGTATCTCTGTGATCATGTTTGCAACATTGGTGTTTGGTCTTATCGAAGGCCGCACCTACGGTTGGTGGGAGATCAATTCTGCAAACCAGTTTGCAATCGGTAGCTTCAAGTGGCCTACCTCCGGAATTTCCGTAATCCCGGTTTCACTTGCAATTTTTGCAATCGCAACCGTTCTGTTTGTGATTTGGGAGCGCAAGCGTGCTGCCGACAATAAGTCAGTAATTCTTGACCTAGATCTTTTCCACATTGGCTCATTCCGCAACGGTTCAATCGCAGCCGGAATTATTTCGATGGGTGAATTTGGATTGCTATTTGCAATTCCTCTTTGGTTGCAGAATGTGCAGGGCCTAAGCGCAGTTTCATCTGGATTGGTTTTGCTTTGGCTAGCCGGTGGTGCATTCCTTGCATCTGGTGTTGGTGGTGCATTGAGCGGAAAGCTATCACCAGTTAACGCAGTACGCATTGGTGTTTTCCTTGAGCTGATTGCAGTTTCCGGAATCGCGTTCATCGCAAGCACTGAAGGTGGCTGGGAAGCAATTGCTCCATTCCTTGCCGTTTATGGTGTTGGTGTTGGACTTGCAACCGCGCAATTAACCGGTGTGATCATGACCGACGTTCCAATGACCAAGGCGGGCCAGGCTTCGGGTTCACAGTCAACAGTTCGTCAAATTGGTTCGGCACTTGGTATCGCAGTTTTGGGTACTGTGCTTTTCACAGCTACCCAGGTATCAATCGAAACCCGCATCGTAGAACTGAAGTCTCTTTCAGTACTTGATGCCCCAACCCGCCAGGTACTTGCTGAGCAGATTTCTAAGCCGGTCGCAGACTCTGCCGGTGCTGCAATTCCTGCTATTCCACAGTTCCTGACTTCTCAGGGCCTACCTCAAGCCGTAGCCGAGGAAGTTACCGTGGCAGCCGCCGATGGTTTCACCGATGGCATGAAAGCCACCGGATGGGCCGCGGCAATCTTCCTGCTTCTGGGCCTTGCCTCGACCTTTAACTTGGGTGGTAAGACCAAGCGTGAAAAGACGGCTGCCAAGGCAGAGGCAGACGCCTAAACCCCTAGATTCAACACCGATAAGGCCTCGCACCCACCGTGCGGGGCCTTATTCATTAGGAGTAAAGTTGCTCTTCGTGAATGAAATTCAGCCAAAACGCTGGTTCCTAGGCAAGCGTCTTTCAACAGACACCCTTGAGGGCCAACTTCTTCCTAAAGCAATCGCCCTACCAATTTTCTCGAGCGACCCACTTTCATCAGTGGCTTATGGTCCTCAAGAACTACTGATGATTTTGACATTAGGGGGTGTTTCGTTTTTAGCCTTCGCACCAGGCATCGCAACTGTTGTTGTGCTGTTGCTCACCGTAATCATTCTTAGTTACCGCAAGGTTATTAAGGCATACCCATCCGGTGGTGGCGACTACGAAGTTGCCATGAAAAATCTTGGAAAAAAACCGGCGCTAATTGTTGCCTCTGCTCTATTACTTGACTACGTGATGACAGTTGCCGTATCTATCGCGGCTGGTACAGATAACTTAATTTCCGCATTCCCAAACCTTGATCCATTCCGCGTTGAAATTGCAGTGGGATTCATTCTCCTACTTACAGTCATAAACCTTCGCGGAGTACGTGAATCAGGTTTTGCTTTTGCCACACCTACTTACATTTTCATCGGAACTGTTTTCCTGATGATTGGTACCGGAATTTTCAAACTCTTCAGTGGAGAAACTCTTGCAGCTCCGTCTGCTCAATACGCGGTTGAAATCCATGACACCGTGGCACAAACTTCTATGGCTGCTTTCATACTGCTTCTGTTGCGAGCCTTCGCATCTGGTTCGGCAGCCCTAACGGGAGTTGAAGCCATTGCTAACGGCGTTCAGGCATTCCGTAAACCAAAAATCAAGAATGCTCAAATCACTCTTGTGATGATGGGTGCGGTTGCTATAACAATGTTGATTGGTGTTACCTCTTTGGCATTAATCTCAAACGTGCATTACGCAGAGTTTCCTTGCGAGCAACTTCCTGAATGGAAGGAATGTGCGACTTCTCCGCAGCTTTCTGTGATGGCTCAAATTGGATCAGCGGTCTTCGGCCAAGGATCGATTTTGTTCTACCTTCTTCAGGCTGCTACAGCCGCGATTTTGCTTCTTGCCGCAAACACCGCATTCAACGGCTTCCCGCTACTTGCATCGGTGCTTGCAAAAGATAAGTTTGCGCCGAAAGCTCTTATGACTCGCGGTGACCGTTTGGTTTACTCAAACGGAATGCTCTCACTAATGCTTGCCGCGTTGGTAATGATTCTTGGTTTCCAGGCTTCTGTAACCGGCTTGATCCAGCTTTACGTTCTTGGTGTTTTCACATCGTTCACCGTTGGCCAAATTGGCATGCTAAAGCACTGGGGCCGCCTAATGAAGCCAAGAAAGAACTACACCGATGAACAAAACACCGCACACAGAAAAGAAGGTGTATCCGGCATTTTGATAAACGGGCTTGGCGCTCTGATGACCGCGTCAGTTCTAATCATCGTGACCATAACTAAGTTCACTCATGGCGCATGGATGGTGTTCATTATCATGCCAATTCTTTTTGCCGTGATGTTCTACACCAACCGCTACTACGCACAAATTGAAAATGAAATCAAGATGGACTCTGAGACCAAGTTTGGTGCCAAGGGTGACTACGCAGTGGTCTTGATGAACAAGTTGAACAAACCACAGCTAAAGGCTTTGGACTACGCGCTGTCTTCACGTCACACTCACCTAGAGGCCGTGCACATCGCGGTTGAACCGGAAGAAGCCGAGAAATTCGCAAAGCAGTGGAAAAAATACGAGAAGGAACTTGGACTTCCGCTACGAATTATTGAATCGCCATACCGCGATTTCTCTGCTCCGTTGATTGAGTTCCTGGCAGCTCACCGCGCAGCAAACGACAACGAGCGTATTTCTGTTTACCTACCTAAGTACGTTGTTGGTCACTGGTGGGAGCACATCTTCCACAACCACCGCGCATCCCGCATTCGCAAGCAGTTGATGTACCTTCGCGGTGTGATGGTGACTCTTGTGCCTTGGCGTTTTGAATCAGCCGAGTACAAAGATATCTTTAGTCGTCGTCCGCTTCCTGGTGATGCTCGTCGTGGTGAAGCAGTTCGCCCAGCACCGCGTCGTCACCGTGGCAGCTCGAATCAGGTTGCCAAGGTGCGCGCAAAGCGCATCGATGGTGAATAGCCAAAAAATTTCATGAAGCCAACTGCTAAGAACATCGGCCTAGTGTTTCTGGGCGGAGCTCTTGGCACCTGGGCGCGTTGGGTATTTGCTGAATCTTCAAGCACCATCGTCATGCTGTTCGTAGTGAATATCTTGGGAAGCGTGCTGATCGGTTTCCTAAATGGCAAAACGCTGAATGAAAACAACCGGGCACTTTGGGTAGTTGGTTTTTGTGGTGGTTTCACAACCATGAGCGGTGTTGCACTTTGGATTTTCATGCAGGCGTTTAGCGCACAAGCCGCACTTCTGACTGCACTCATGTTTGCGGCAGGCATCGGTGCGTATTTCGTTGGCGGCAGGTTGGTGCGCAAATGATTGGCCTACCGGGTATTTTTGCTATCGCAATGGTTACTATTGCCGGTGGTTTGGGTGCAGTAATTCGACTTCTTCTGGCTCAATGGCAAGCCAAGTTGCCCTGGGGAATCTTGCTGGCCAACACACTGGCCTCCGCTGTGCTGGGCCTGGCCCTGCACGGCAGTGAGGGCACTCTAATTGTGGCTTCGGCATTTGCCGGTGGCCTGTCTACTTTCAGCTCATTTGCTGCTCAGACCGCGCAATACCTGTCTGCCGGCCAGCGGTTGCGCGCATTCCTGAACATTGCTTTGAACTTTGCCTTGCCCTCCACAGCTGTCATCCTGGGGGCCTTAGCCGCAAGCGCCCTGCTAAAATAGCCCTTAGATTTCTTCTGTATCCAGCGCAATTTCTTGCGCTCAATCATGCGTTAGGGGGCTCGACATGGGTCGTGGCCGTCAGAAAGCCAAGCACACCAAGGTGGCTCGCGAGCTAAAGTACTTTAGCCCAAGCACAGACCTCACCGCGCTTGAAAAGGAAATCGGGCACCCTTCAGACACCGATGACCAGTACGTCGATAAGTGGGCAGATCTTTACGACGACGAGGATTCTGAAGAAGAAGACGAAGAGTCTGATGAAGACTCGCGTATTAAGTAAAACCGACTACCCCGCCTGGCGCCCACTCTGGGACCAGTACCTGGTTTTTTACCAACACGAATTATCCGAAGAACAAACGCTGCTGACATTTGAACGTCTTGCAGCTGCCGATTCTGGATTTCACGCGATCGTTATCGAGGTCGACAACCAGATTTTTGGCTTTGCCCACTGCAGCTTCACTAGCTCAACTTGGTCTGCAACTATGGACCTTTACCTTGAAGACCTGTTCGTAGATCCTGCTCAGCGCGGAAAGGGACTTGGTCGAGAGCTAATTGAAGCGGTTGCAGAATTTGCCAAGCAAAGCGGCTCGCGCAAAATTTTTTGGCAAACCCATAAAGACAATCAGGTCGCTCAGCGACTGTACGACTCGGTCGCAACTAAATCGGAATTTATAATTTACGAAAAGTTGCTCTAACTGCAGCTCGTTACTCTTCGAACGGATCTGCGATACCGATATATACGGTCTCTAGATATTCTTCGATTCCCTCTAGGCCACCTTCGCGACCCATTCCGGATGCTTTGACTCCACCAAATGGTGCTGCCGGGTTTGAAACAATTCCGGTGTTCAAACCAAACATGCCAACTTCAAGACTCTCCGCTAGGCGCAACCCACGATTCAAGTCCTTGGTGAATGCGTAGGCAACCAAACCATATTCTGTATCGTTTGCAAGTTCGATAGCTTCTGCCTCAGTCTTAAAAGTCACGATTGGTGCTACTGGGCCAAAGACTTCTTCTTTCAATATGCGTGCATCGCGCGATACTCCACTGAGCACAGTGGGTGGGTAGAAGTATCCGGCACCCGCTGGAACAGCGCCGCCAGTCAACGCTTTGGCGCCCTTAGTAATTGCATCGGTAACGAGTTCGTGGATTGACTCGCGGCTCTTCTCGTCGATGATTGGCCCGATGTTTGAATCATCATCCAACCCACGAAGTACTTTTAGTGCACTCATCTTCTCGGCAAGCTTCGTTGCAAATTCAGATGCCACGCTTTCGTGAACAATCATTCGGTTGGCTGCGGTGCAGGCCTCACCCATATTTCGAAGTTTGGCAAGCATGGCTCCACTCACCGCTTTGTCAATGTCTGCGTCTTCAAAAACTATTAGCGGTGCATTGCCGCCAAGTTCCATGGATACTCGTAGAACTCTGTCAGCCGCATCGGCAATTAGACGACGACCAACCGGTGTTGAACCAGTGAATGAAAGTTTGCGTAGTCTTTCGTCTTTAATTATCGGACCGGTTACCGCCCCTGACGTTGCAGTCGGAATTACGTTGACAACACCAGCCGGCACACCAACTTCTTCTAGAACCTTGGCAAACAAGAGTGAAGTGAGCGGCGTCAGCGCTGCCGGCTTTAGCACCATGGTGCAACCGGCCGCGATTGCGGGTGCAATTTTTCTAGTTGCCATCGCAAGGGGAAAATTCCAAGGAGTAATAAACAAGCTTGGACCCACCGGACGCTTCTGCACCATTAGGCGCATCTTGCCATCGGGTGCGGTGGCGAATCTTCCAGCAACACGCGCTGTTTCCTCGCTGAACCAGCGCAAGAACTCGGCGCCGTACATGACCTCACCCTTTGCCTCGGCAAATGGCTTACCCATCTCGATAGACATCAAGATTGCAAAGTCGTCCGCCAGCTCGATCACTCGATCGAATGCCTTGCGCAGAATTTCTGCTCGCACGCGTGGTGCGGTCTTTGCCCAGGACTTCTGTGCTCGATCGGCTGCATCTAATGCGGCCATGCCATCCGCGGCGGTAGCGCTGGCTATGGTGGCAATTACCTGACCGGTAGCCGGATCAGTGACGTCTAACGTTGATCCGTCAGAGGAATCACGCCAAACTCCATCAATCAAAAGGCCTTTTGGCACGCTGGCTAAAACTCTGGCTTCGTCGGCAGAAGTGATTTTCATTTTTCTCCTAGTTGTTAAACAGTTCTTTGTGCTCAGCTAGAGTCACGCGAGTTCTACGAATGTGTCCTTCCAAAGCGCCCTCAGCTGCGGGTGAATCTTTTCGCAGAATTCCATCAAGAATTAATTTGTGCTCCATGTGAGTAACCTCTGAATTTGCAAAGTGGTTTAGCTTTGCAAATGCCCGGCGATAATGCTGCGTGGTGTTCCAAATGCGTTCGACGAATTCGCTAAGCATTCCATCGTTGGCTCCCGCGTACGAAAGAAGGTGGAATTCTCTGTCAAGTCTTAGGAAGCTCTCGATGTCCTTAGTTTTTTCTATCTCAACTACAAGTTCTTTCAGACGAGTAAGTTGGGCGTCAGTTAAGTTTGGAATGCTCTTTGAAAGCAAGAGTGGCTCAAGACGTTCTCGAACAAGATATGCTTCATCGCACTCTTGCTCTGAAAGTCTTGAAACCCAAGCGCCAGAGTTTGCTTTGAGGGTTACAAGACCATCACCTTCCAGCAGACGCAGCGCATCTCGCACTGGCTGACGACTAGCGCCAAAACGTTCGGCTAAATCTTCTTGAACTATTCGCTCCCCGGGCGCAAGGGTTCCGTTCAGAATTTCCTCGCGAAGGGTTTCCGCTACTCTGCTGGGTGAACTGGGTGCCACAGCTTTACCTTCGCTTCTTTCTCGTATGCCTTACCGTCTGGGTAGGTGCACAATTCAAGTTGCATACCCCACGGGCTCAAAAAGTAAACCCAAGTCTGCCCAAGGCTGGCATTGGAACTCTTGGTTGGTTCACCCAGCACTTTGACGTCGTTCTGCTTTAGGTATGCAACTGCCGCATCCATGTCATCAACGTAGAAGCACAGGTGGTGACCACCAATGTCACTATTGCGCGGCTGCGGGCGAGGGCCATCGGGGTCAGCTGATTGGTATTCAAAAATCTCAAAGTTGGATCCGAACTTGCAGCGAAAGAAGCGGATCTGCTTCATGATGGTGCGCGGGTGCACATTCATATGCTCGGCCATCCAGTCGTCATCACTCTGGAACGGGCCCAGGTTGTAGACCAGCTCACAGCCAATAATGTCCCTAAAGAAGACCGTGGCTTCCTCGATATCGGGCACAGTGAAGCCAATGTGGTCCGTGCCCCTGAGTCCCGGGATTCCTGAGCTCATAAGATCTCCTAAATCAAGTAATTGGATACATTCTGTCCTATAAATCTCATTTTTATAAGTATTTTGGGAAATTATTGTGCTAATTGGATACATTTGGCTATTCTTTAGGTAGGAATAACCGTCCAGCCAGCATTGGAGTCAAAGATGACCGAGAGAATTCAGCTATCCCCTAAAGAGCCATGGGTTGAACTGCGCACTACCCCCGAGGATTGGCGCAATGCCGATCCTCACCTGCTCGAAACCATGCTTGGTCAGATGCACCTGATTCGTGCGTTCGAAGAGACGGTGCTGCAACTTGCCGGGGAAGGCTTGGTTCACGGACCTGCTCACTCAAGCATTGGTCAAGAAGGAGGAGCAGTTGGCTCAATTGTTGGTTTGCGCGGCACCGATGCAGTTAATGGTTCACACCGCGGTCACCACCAATTTTTGGCAAAGGCAATCGGATACGTTGCACCAAATGGTCTTGATGTAACCAACCTGGTTAGTGCACCAATTCAAGAAGTTCTTCAGCGAACACTTGCCGAAATCCTTGGTCTTGCTCAGGGCTATTGCCGCGGTCGCGGTGGCTCGATGCACTTGCAGTGGAAAGAAGCTGGGGCTCTTGGCACCAACGCAATTGTTGGTGGTGGTGTTCCACTTGGTGCCGGAAACGCCTGGGCACAACAGCACTCAGGTACGAGTGATTTAACTGTTAGCTACTTTGGTGATGGTGCGGTGAACATTGGTTCAGTTCTTGAAACCATGAACCTAACTGCGGCGTGGGATATTCCACTGGTCTTCTTTATTGAAAACAATTTGTATGCGGTTTCTACTCACGTTTCAGAAGTAACCGCCGAGGAACGTCTATCGGGTCGCGGTACCGGATTTGGAATTCCTAGCTGGCGAGTAGACGGTATGGACCCACTTGCCGTTCACCTGGCGATGCAAGAAATTGCAGCGCACACTCGTGCAGGTAAGGGCCCTGCAGTTATTGAAGCCGAGGTTTACCGATTCTTCCACCAGAATGGTCCATTCCCAGGTAGCGCATTTGGTTACCGTCCAAAGGACGAAGAAGAGCAGTGGCGCGGACGCGATCCACTCACCCGCGTTGCTAACGAGATGATTGCACTTGGCCTGATTGATCAGCAGCAGGTTGATGGAGTTCGCGCACAAGCGCAGGCTGCAATGGAAAATGCCGTGAACCAGCTTCTAGAGGCAGACCCAGCAGGCAAACCTGGTGCACGAAAGATTCGCGCAGAACTTTGGCCAAGCACCGACTTCGTAAACGTAGGTGTGCGTGGCGATGCATCTGAACTCAATGGTGCCCGCACCGCTGAATTCGAAACCCACACAGGCGCTAAAGAAGAGGTGCGTTTCGTTGATGCCGTTGCCGCAGTTATGGATCGACGAATGGAAACCGATAGCCGCATCGTGGTACTTGGTGAAGACGTTCACCGCCTTAAGGGTGGCACCAATGGTGCAACCAAAGGACTAGTCGAGAAGTATCCAAATCGCGTTCTTGGAACTCCGATTAGCGAGAACGCATTCGCCGGTCTTGGGGGCGGTATGGCTCTTGATGGTCGCTTCCGTCCGGTTATCGAATTCATGTACCCAGACTTTATGTGGGTTGCAGCCGACCAGGTATTCAATCAAATCGGTAAGGCGCGCCACATGTTTGGTGGTGATGCATCGGTTCCGGTTGTTATTCGCACCAAGGTTGCGATGGGTTCAGGATACGGATCTCAGCACCTTATGGATCCTGCGGGTATCTTTGCCACCGCTCCTGGTTGGCGTATCGTCGCAGCATCAAACCCGTTTGACTATATCGGTTTGATGAATGCGGCTCTTGCGCTGGAAGACCCGGTACTGGTTATTGAGCACGTTGATCTTTACCAATCAAAGGGTGAAATTGCGGCTGGCGATTACGATTACCAAATTCCTTTTGGTAAGGCAGCCATAAAGCGTTCAGGTAAAGACCTGACCGTTCTTACCTATCTATCGATGGTTAGCCATTCTCTTGAGGCAGTGGAACAAACCGGAATTGATGCCGAGGTAATTGACCTTCGTTGGCTAGACCGCGCCAGCATCGACTGGCAGACCATCGAGGCAAGCATCAAGAAAACAAATGCCGTGATGATTGTTGAACAGGGTGCTCAGGGAACTAGCTACGGAAGTTGGCTAGCCGACGAAATTCAGCGCCGATACTTTGATTACCTTGATCAGCCCGTGCAACGCGTTCACGGTGGCGAAGCATCGCCAAGCATCTCAAAGGTACTTGAGCGTGCAGCGATTGCAAAGACAGAAGAAGTTGTTGCAGGTCTAAAGAATGCAGCAGCAGGATTCGGAAAGAACTAATGGCTACTTTAATTCGCATGCCAGAGGTTGCCGCAGGCGCAACTGAAATTGTTTTGTCTAAGTGGAATGTAGCTGTTGGTGCATCGGTGAAGGTCGGCGACATTATTGCCGAAATGGAAACTGAGAAAGCAGTTGTTGACTACGCATCAGACGCCGAGGGAACTGTCTACAAAATTATGGTTTCCGATGGTGCATCGGTTGAAGTTGGTTCACCAATCATGATCTTGTTGGGGACCGGTGAAGACGGTTCTGCAGGTGATGCGTTGCTGGGTGGTGCGGCACCGACCGCGGCACCAGTTGCAGAGGTTTCAGTCGCAGCTCCGGTTGTACCCGCGTCTCCGATTGCGGCACCTGTTGCTCCGCCAGTCGCTGCACCTGTCGCTACGGCGGCAACCGCATCCGCCGATAACTCTCGACAGTTCGTTAGCCCAATCGTTCGCAAAATTGCTCGTGAGCGTGGTGTTGAGATTTCACAGATTGCTGGCACCGGCCCTCTTGGTCGTGTGGTTCGTCGCGATCTAGAAAACTTCATTGCAAGCGGCGCTGCTGCAACCGCAACCGCAACGCCGACCTACTCATCAAGTTCAGAACTTGCTAAGCAGGAATACTCAAGCAGCTACGTGACCGTTCCTCACTCTGGAATGCGTCGCGCAATTGCTCGCCGACTTACTGAGAGCAAGTCAACCGTTCCACATTTCTACGTAACCGCGGATTGCAAGGTGGATGCTCTTCTAGAACTACGCAAGAGCATCAATGAATCGTCGCCGGTAAAGATCTCTGTCAACGACATCGTGGTCAAAGCTGTTGCCAGTGCGCTAATGGATGTTCCGGAATCAAACGTTGTTTGGAATCCAGAGGCAATGCACAAGTACGAGTCTGCCGATATCGCTGTCGCGGTAACCACCGATGGTGGCCTGCTCACTCCAGTGATTCGCGGAGTCGAGAAGCGTTCGCTAAGCAACTTGAGCATGGAGATTGCTGAGCTTGCAGGCCGCGCCCGTGCTGGTAAATTGCGCCAAGAAGAGCTTGAGGGTGGCAGTTTTGCAGTCAGCAATTTGGGCATGTTTGGCACCAAGGAATTCTCTGCAATCTTGAACCCGCCGCAGTCAGGGATCTTGGCTGTTGGTGCAGCATCGCCGCGCGCGATCGTTGAGGATGGTCAGATTGTGGTTGCCAACATCATGACAGTGACTTTGTCGGCCGATCACCGTGCAGTTGATGGTGCCCTTGCAGCCCAATGGCTGTCTGCATTCGTTAAGCGAATTGAAAACCCACTTAGCATGCTGGTCTAGGATCGAATCAAAACGACCGGTGAAGTCCAAAGCTTCACCGGTCGTTTTATTTAACTGCTATTTAGCCAGTTGCTGAACTGCGTTCGCTACAGCAGGCGTAACTCGTTCATCAAATGGACTTGGAATAATGTAATCCGCCGAAAGATCGTCCCCCACCAGGTCTGCAATGGCATGAGCGGCCGCAACTTTCATATCGGTGGTAATTCTGCGGGCCTTGCCATCCAGTGCTCCAAGGAAAATACCCGGGAATGCCAGCACATTATTTATTTGATTCGGATAATCACTCCGGCCGGTTGCAACCACTGCTGCAATTTCACGAGCGACTGCAGGATTAATTTCTGGGTTCGGATTAGAAAGCGCAAAAATCATTGAATTGGGCGCCATCTTCTTCAGGTCTTCGACTGCGAATGCCGATGTAGAAACACCGATAACCGCATCTGCATCAACTAGTGCATCAGCCAAGCCACCGGAAATTCCTGCAGGATTTGTACTTTCAGCAACCTTTAGTTTTTTGCCTGACAGGTCTGTGCGATCTTTACTCAAGATTCCCTTTGAATCGATAACAAGCACATTCTTAACGCCCACATGCAGCATCATGTCTGAGATCGCAAGTCCAGCCGATCCGGCTCCGCTGATAACTATTTTTAGATCTTCCAGTTTTTTGTTAACAACTTTGGATGCATTTAGTAATGCAGCCAAGACCACAACTGCAGTGCCGTGCTGGTCATCATGCATCACTGGCATGTCCAGCGCTTCGATAACTTTTTCTTCAAGTTCAAAGCATCTAGGAGCGGCAATGTCTTCTAGGTTCACGGCACCAAAACTGTGCTTCAGGCTCACCAGCGTTTCCACAATCTCGTCTACATCGTGAGTGTCAATTACCAGCGGAATCGAATTCAGTCCGGCGAATCGCTTAAAAAGGGCCGACTTTCCTTCCATCACCGGAAGCGAAGCTGCCGGGCCAATGTCACCAAGCCCTAGTACGGCAGTGCCGTCGGAAACCACAGCCACCAAACGGTTAGCCCAGGTGTGGGTTTTAGCCATACCCGGGTCCTTGTGAATGGCGTCGCTAACCTTGGCAACGCCAGGCGTGTAGGCAATAGATAGTTCGCGCTTGTCGCTAATCGGAGCCGTGAGCTCAACGCTTAATTTGCCCCCGATATGGGCATCAAATATTTCTTCATCCGAGATTGGTGCGAATTGCTGCATTTAGACTCCCTAAACCCCATTGTTTGTTAAGTATTACTTAATAATACAGCAACAGTGTTTAGTCTGACTAAATTCCCTAGTGCTTTCGGCCGTTTAGTTTACGAGTCTTGGCGTCGCCCATCACATTTAGCACGTCTACCGCCGATTTTGCTGGCAAAGAAGGCGTTGCGGTCTTGGCAGGGCCAAGATTGCTTAGATCCTGGCTCTTGTCATCCTTATTACCAATCACGAACCAGATGCCACGGGCCGGCTTGGCCGAATTGTTTTCGTACATGTGCAGGCGGTTGGCATCAAAGCTGAATGAATCACCCGGGTAGATCTCGTGGACTTCGTTTTCAATGCGAAGGGTCAGGGTTCCCTCAATGATTACGCCGTATTCCAGCGCATCGTGACGCATCATCTTGCCTTCAACTGAGCTTGAGCTACCAGGTTCGTAGGTCACCATTAGTGGGTCGGCGTCGTCACGTCCGCCATCGGCTAAACGCTCCCAGACCACCCCGTTTTCCATCTCAATCAATGGGTTTTCGTTGCGGCGCTGAACAATACCGTGGTGGCCATCTTCGTAGCCAGCGCCATCGGGGGTTTCGCCATCCGACTGGCTCATGCCCTTCATCAGGCCGTCTAGCGAGATGCCCAAGTGGTTCACCAGTGCGTACAAAGTAGACACCGATGGCTGGGTTTTGCCGGTCTCAACCTGAGAAAGCAAACTGGCCGATACACCAACGGCCGAGGCCACGCTACGGAGGCTCAATTTGCGGGAAACGCGTACTCTACGAAGCTCATCGCCTATGTCAAAGTTCAATGCGTCCCCTCTCGCTAATTGGCCCTGGTTGGGCTCCGGTACTTAACAAATACCTTACAGAACCCAATGGGAATATTCACTGATTATGTAAGAAAGTGGCAAAAAGTGGTCAAATCGTAATTATTTGTTTAGCCAAACTGCACATAAACTTGAAGTTATCGAAGGAGATGGAGGGCTTCATGGAACTCAAAAACGGCTTAGGCCACCTAAGTTATTCAACCCTGGTGCACCTTGGTGACACCTGGGCAGAAATGAATGCCAGCCTTCGTGAGTTTGTGCCGCAGGTCAAGAAGCGAGTCTCCCCAGATGCCCCATTTGCGGTTTCGCTGCGTATCTCGGCATCATCGGCCAAGACCCTAACCAGCGATCCAGCCGAACGTAAGTCGCTTGCCGAGTTCCTGGCCAAGGAACAGCTTTACGTCTATACCGTTAATGCGTTCCCATACGGCCCCTTCAAGGGCGAGGTCGTAATGGAACGTGTCTACGAACCAGACTGGACCACCGATGATCGCGTGAACTACACCAACTCAATCGCAGACATCCTTGCCGAGATTTCACCAGCTCACATAAACCCCTCAATCCAGACCGCACCGCTTGCTTTCAAACCAAATGTGGCAGGCGAGGAATACATCAAGACTTTTACTCGCAATGTGTTGCGCGTAGTTGCGCACTTGCGTGCTCTAGAGGAGCGCACTGGTCGCCGCGTTAAGTTGGCTATCGAGCCTGAACCGGCCTGCTACCTAGAAACCACCGATGAAACCGTGGCCTGGTTTAAAGAGCGCGTCTATTCGCCTGCTGGAATTAGCGAATTGGCTTCCGTTGCAAACATCCCGCTGAGCGAGGCAGAAGGTGCAATTCGTCGCTACCTAGGAATCGTTTTCGACATTGGTCACCAATCTGTTGGTTTTGAAAACATCACCGATTCGCTTACCAAGATTGTGAATGCCGGCATTCCGATTTTCAAGTTGCAGGAAGCGGCTTCGCTGTGGGTAGAGGAACTAACTAAAGACAAGATTGATTCACTGCGTCGCTTCACCGACACCATCTACCTAAGTCAGACCTCGCTAAAGCAAAACGGCAATATCACCAAGTATTTGAACCTTGGTGAAGCTCTCGATGCATACGAAGCTAACCCCGTGCCTACTGAAATGCGCACTCATTTCCATGTGCCAGTATTTCTGGAAGAGCTTGGCCCATTCCGCACAACTCGTTTTGGAGTACAGGAGGCGCTCAAGATGCATCGCGCCACACCGCTATCGGATCATTTGGAAATTGAGACCTACACCTGGGATGTTCTGCCTCCAGAACTGAAGACCGGTGACATCATTGAATACGTAAGCCGCGAACTTGAATTCGTGCGTGATGAGTTGATTGGCTAACTAAATGACTGAAAAAATTCGCGTCTCACTTATTGGCTTGGGCTCGATGGGAACAGCCATGGCACACCGATTACTAGATCAAGGCTTTGATCTAGATATCTGGAATCGCTCGCCAAAAGAAATCGGCGATCTGCTAGATAAAGGTGCTCGCAAGGCTGAACTCAATCAAGCACTGCAAAATGATTTCGTAATCTCAATGCTTAGCAACGACGCGGCAGCACTTGAGGTATTCAACGAGGCAAATCTTGACCAGGCGAAAGCTGGTTCTATACACATCAACATGTCTACGCTTAGCCCAGCAGCATCCGAAACTTTGGCTGCACGTCACGCTGCAAAAGGCTTGGGTTACATCGCTGCGCCAGTGCTGGGACGTCCGATTGCAATTACAAATGGCAAACTTCTGGTTGTAGCCGCAGGTGACCCTGTGGCAATAGACAAAGCCAAGGTGGTCTTCGAAAAGGTTGCCGCTCAATACTGGAACGTGGGTGAAGATCACGCCAAATCCAACCTGGTCAAGCTGGGGGTGAACTACAACTTGATTCACGCGCTACAAGCAATTGGTGAATCAGTTGCGCTGGTTGAATCTGGCGGTGTTGACCCAAACACCTTCATGGAAATTCTTACTCACACAGCGTTTACCGGATCAGCCTACGCAGGCTATGGTCCAATGATCGTGAACCGTAAGTACACGCCACCGGGATTCTCAATGGCCCTTGGGCTTAAAGATGTGAAGCTGGTCGAAGATGCAGCAAACGATCTTGGGCTGAAGCTTCCAGTGGCAACAGTTCTTCAAGAACTTTTCGAGCAGGCGCTTACCGATTCAGAGCTAAAGGACCTAGATTGGTCCGCGGTAGCTGAACTCACTCGTCAGCGAAAATTGTAAGAATGCTTAAAAAAATCGGGGTCCTCGTTCGAGGGCCCCGATTTTTTTCCATGGATTGGGATTACTTCTTAAGTTTTACTTTCCTTCTACGTGCCAGGCTGTAAACAACTGCAGCAACCAAGATAAGTGCTGCCTGCAACCAGTACTGCCAGGTCTGATCTAGATCTAGGAACACGGTCGCGTTCAGAACTTGAATCAAAAGCACTGAACCCATCAAGGTTCCCACGTAGGTTCCGCGACCACCCATAAGCGAGGTACCGCCAAGCACAACTGCGGTAACACCGGTAAGTGTGTAAGTAACACCTTGCGATGCATCACCGATACCAAGCTGCACGGTAAGCAGAATCGATCCCAGGAACACGAATAGTGAAGAAATCACGTAGGCACCCATAATCGACCTGGTTACCTTTACGCCAACTTTGCGGGCAGATTCTTCATTCGAACCAACTGCACGCAACTGCCAACCCCAACGTGATTTACGAAGTAGGTATTCCATAACTAGCGTCACAATTACTGCGGCAATGAATACATATGGAATTGGCCCAATGGCTGCGTTTAGCGTGTCAGCAAATCCCTGACTAATGTAGCCTCCAGGTTCTGGTCGCAAGATAAATGCAAAACCACCGATTGCGATGTAAGTGGTCAATGTTGCGGCAATAGCAGTGAACTTCACAAAACGGATTAGTGAGCTGTTGACCAGGCCAACAACTGCGGCAACCAAGGCCATAGTTACCAGGCCCATCACTATTGCCGTTGCTGGCGCATCGTCATTAATAAAGAACGATGCAATGACAACTAGGAAACCAATGAGTGGACCGGTCGATAGGTCAATTCCACCGGTCATCATCACCGTTGTCTGACCTATTGCCACGAATCCAAGTGCGCTTACCAACAGCAAAATTGATGTGATATTGAAGTCACCCAAATAGGTGTCGCTCTTGGTCATGATAAAGGCAGCAAGGGCTACCATCACGATTACCAACATTGCCGGAGGGGCATAATCACCGCGCAGGAATCTGCGGAATTTGTCTACGAATCCCTCGTTGCCAAGCTTCTGCTCACGTTGTTCGCGCTCGATGCGAATCACCTTGGTGGTTGAGGTAACTGCGGCCTCGATCATGGCCTCTTCACGGTTTTCGCCATCGTGCAAAGTCTTTACAACCTGACCGCGTGAAAGTACGTAAACGGTGTCGCAAAGACCTTCAAGTTCTTTGGCATCAGACGAGGCAACCACAACAGGGATGCCATCTGCTGATGCTTGTCGCAAGATTTCGTAAAGCTCTGAACGAGCACCAACGTCTACACCTTGAGTTGGCTCATCGGCCAAAATCATCACCGGGTTTGATAGCAGAGCCCTGGCCATAACTACCTTCTGCTGGTTTCCGCCAGAAAGGGCTGAGACCGGTGCTTCAAGGCTAGGTGCCTTTATAGAAAGAGAAGTCAGGGTGTCGTGAACAGCATCCACTTCTTTCTTGCGGCTCAAAAGCCCAAAAAGCTTGAACTTCTTAAGTGATGCTAATGCCGAGTTCTCGCGCACTGACATGCGCATCATTACACCTTCACGCTGACGGTCGGCAGGCATCAAAGCCGCTTTTCCGTTTAGTTGTCGGGCTGTCTTGCTTTCTCCGTTGATCTCAATGGTTCCAGAGAATTCCGCCTGGCCTGAAAGCGCCTTGATGAATTGGGACTGTCCGTTGCCTACCACACCGGCAATACCAATGATTTGGCCTGGGTATGCCTCAATACTCACGTCGGTGAAGCCATCGCCGGTTAGCCCAGTGACTACAAGGTTTGGCTTAGCGCCTGCAGGTTTCTTGTGCTTTGCTGGGAATGCTGACTTAAGCTCTCGCCCAATAATCTGTGCCAAGAGTTCAGCATCTGTAATCTTGTCGATCGGCGAGGTGATCATTAGGTGACCGTCACGAAGAACTGTAACCACGTCGGCAAGTTCACGAACTTCGGCCAATCGGTGGGTGATGTAAATCACTGCGGTTCCGTTGGCAATTTCTTTGGCTACCAATTGGAAAAGCAACTCAACCGAGTCTTGTCCAAGTGCAGCGGTAGGTTCGTCAAGAACCAAAACCTTAGGTGAAGTAGCTAGCGCCTTAGCGATTTCAAGCAGGTGCTTCTGGGCGATGGTCAAATCTTCGACGCGCAGCTTTAGCGAAATCTTTAGTCCAACGCGAGCAAGAAGTTCTGCGCCAACTTTGTCGGCGGCACGGCCTTGAAAAACCGAACTTGGAAGTGCGACCTGAAGGTTTTCTAAAACCGTTAAGTCTTTGAGCACTGCCGGGTGCTGGTGCACAATTGCAATGCCCAATTTGTTGGCAAGTGCTGGCGTTAGAGCGTCGTAGCGCTCTCCGTGAATAAGAAGGTCACCCTTTGTAGGTGCCACAGTTCCTGATGCAACATTCATCAGGGTTGATTTACCAGCGCCGTTTTCACCTAGTAGTGCGTGTACCTCACCGGCGTTGATCTTCAGGCTTACATCTGTAAGGGCTGGAACACCCGAGTAATTCTTTGAGATGCCACGCAGTTCCATGACCACGTTCTTTGATTTACTCTGAGCCACTTTGCTTCTCCTGGTATTTCTATTTGTTTTGGGTGGTTTACTGGGCCGGCCTATTGCTAAGCCGGCCCAGTAACCTTTACTACTTTTTGAAGCTATTACTTCAATAGCTTCTGCTGCTCTTCACCGCTCATCTGAGCTGATAGGAATGTCCAGTCGTTGATCTGACGGTTGCACTGCACGCCGTGAGGCTTGCTTGTGGTTGAGTCTTCGAACACTGGAGCCTTGAATGAAGTTGCAGATGGAATCTTTCCACCGGTTGCACGAGCAACAGCCTGCTGTACAGCAAGACGTACGTGGTCGTTACCAGTTGCAACAGTCATCAACTTGAAGTCCTTGTTAGCCTTCACGTTGTCCTGGAAGAAGCAACCAAGGATGTTTCCATCTGAAGTTGCAAGTGCAGGAATTGAGCGACCGCTCTTGGTGAACTCACCAAGTGAAGAAACCATAACTGGACCAAAGTCAGACATGATTACGTCGATCTTTGAGTACTTAGCAATAGCAGCGGTAAGTACCTTCTGAGTTAGAGCTGCATCCCAGTTGGTAACTTCGAATGGCTGCTCACCGATGTACTTGTACTTTCCTGAACCGTTTCCAAGAACTGACTCGAAGCCCTTACGCTCGTCTACACCCTGGCTGTTTCCAGCAGGACCTGACAAGAACAGAATGTTGGCTCCATTAGGGAAGTTCTTCTTAACCCATGTTCCCCAGTTCTTACCATCGGTGACGAAGTCTCCACCAATCCAAATGGTGTAGTCCTTGCCAGCCTTACCCTTAGGGTCAACGCGGTAAGGAACGGTAACTACTCCCGCCTTGTAAGCAGCACGTAGTGCAGGCAACATTGCAGGTCCAGCGTCTGGGAATACTACAAGCGCCTTAACGCCCTTAGCTACAAGACCCTTGATGTCTGAGATTGCCTTGGTGGTGTTTCCCTGACCATCTGCGTAAAGCAGCTTGGTAACGCTAGGGCACTTCGCGGCTTCGTCACGAGCAGAAGCTGTTGTAACTAGACGCCAGTTGTTGCCACCAAAACCGTCAGTTAGACCCATGGTGATTTTCTTTGGACCACACCATGAAGGTGGAGCCGCGTTCGCTGCACCGCTAGACATGCCAGCGAAAAGCAGTGATGCTACAGCCGCAGCGGAAATTGCCGCAGCCAGTTTACGACGACGAATCATCTTTGTTTCCTCCATCTAACTGCGTGACATCACTGTCGCGCATATTTTTTACTTCTAGGCCGTTGGCAAAGAAGCTTGGTTCTGCCCGCGACTGTTTGTCGACAGGAGTTTGCGAGTAGCTGATCTCACGCGAGACCAATCCACTGTATAAATTGCAACACCAATAGCAAGTGCCGCCGCCTGCACCAAAGTACGAACTGCGAAGTTCACACCCAGTGCCAAAACAAACTGATCAAGTTGAGACAAGAAAAGTGCAGCAACAACAGTTGCGCTAGGTAGTCCGCGTCCACCGAGCAATGAAGTTCCACCTAGTACTACTACTGCTACTGAAGGCAAAAGATACGAGTCACCCATAAAACCATTTGGCTCAGCGATAACACCGGCAACCATGATTCCCGCAATTGTGTAGAGCAGCTGCGCCCAAACATAGGCGGCTGCCTGGTGTGTCTTAACTCGCAAACCTGATGTGCTGGCCATGGCTGGGCTAGAACCAATTGATTCAAATCTGCGACCAGCAACTGTTTTACGAAGCATAAAAATTACAAATAGTAAAACTGCTGCAGCAAAGAAAACTGAATTTGGAATTGCAAACGTACTTCCGCTGACGATAGACAAAAGAAGGTCTGTACTTCTACGAGGGATACCCTGGGTAATCAGCATGACGAACCCATAAAGAAGTGAGTTGGTTCCAAGTGTTGCGATGATTGGGTTTAGTTTTAGAAAACCAATTAGAAACCCGTTCAAAATTCCGATCGCAATTGCGGCGCCAAGCGCTGTGAAAACCGCTGGCACAAGCTTGGTGTCATCTCCGAGAGGCAGAGCAGAAACAATAACCGCTGCAAGTGAAACGGCTCCAGGAACCGAAAGATCAATTCCGGCCTGCTGGATAACCAACATTTGACCCAGACCAACGATTGCCAAAATTGATGCAAAAGGAATCATGCTTCCAAGTGGTCCAGCAGAAACGCTGGTTGGTGCAATCACTGAACAAAGCACAAACAAAACCACGGTTGAAACCAAAACGGTCATTAGACCTTTGGATACCTGAAAGCGTGGTCCCTTAGAAAGGGTCGCCGCACTTCTCTGTGCCATTTGAACTCCTTGGTGCCAGTAGCCAGTTTCAGGAACTGAAACTGTGTTGAGTATTACTTTATGAAATGAAAATAGCGTTTAGGTACACTTACGATAACGATTTAGCGTCGCTTTCGTTACAAACCCGATATTCAGCCCAAAAATCGCCTAAATATCGGTGTTTTTTGGCTTTTTTACTGGGATTCCGGCCCGTTGACAATTTGTGCCATATCGTTATTTTGCACCGGATTCAAAGTTTCAAAATGCTGGTATCGTTCATCTCAAGTGAACACCCCTATGAAATGGAGACACTAATAAATGAGCACTAATTCAGGCCGCAGAGCACTCATCGTGGGTGTGACTGGTATCTCAGGCCAGGTAATTGCCAAGCAACTTTTGAAGGATGGCTGGGATGTCTACGGCCTATCGCGCAGAACAGAAGGCCTGCCGGCCGGTGTTCACCACATCAAAGCAGATCTGCTTAACGCAGAGGAAGTAAAGACCTCGCTTGCAGGCCTAAAGCCAGAGATCGTCTTTATGACAGCTTGGATTAAAAAAGATTCGGAAGCCGAGAACATTGAAGTTAACGGCGCAACCATTCGCAACCTGCTTGCTGGCCTAAAGCCAGATGGCGGAGTTCGTCACGTTGCACTTCAGACAGGTCTGAAACACTACCTTGGCCCATTCGATAACTATGCAAATGCAGTTATGGCCGAAACACCATTCCATGAAAACGAACCTCGCCTTGACGTTCCAAACTTCTACTACACCCAGGAAGACGAACTATTTGCCGCTGCAAAAGAACAAGGTTTCACCTGGAGCGTTCACCGTTCGCACACAATCTTTGGTTACGCAGTAGACAATGCAATGAACATGGTGTTGACACTTTCTTGCTACGCAGAAATTCAAAAGGCACTAGGTAAGCCATTCATCTATCCAGGTTCATGGCAGTCCTGGAACGGTGTCGTGGACGTGACCGACGCTGATCTTCTTGGTGAACAGCTCATTTGGGCTGCGACTCACAAAGAAGGAGAGAACGAAGCATTCAACATTGCCAACGGTGATACTTTCCGCTGGCGTTGGTTGTGGCCACAGATTGCCGAGCACTTTGGTCTTCCTTACGAAGGTCCAAAAGAAACTCACTTCCAACCACTAGAAGAGCAAATGAAAGATGCTGCGCCAGTCTGGGAAGAAATTGCAAAGAAGCACAACCTTGCTGTTTCTGATATCACCAAACTTGCTTCATGGTGGCACAGTGACAGCGACCTTGGTCGCCAGATCGAATGCTTCACCGATATGACTAAGTCGCGCGAAGCAGGTTTCTTGAATTTCCGTTCAAGCCCAAAGAGCTTCTTCTCAAACGTTGAGGCTTACCGCAAGGCAAACATTCTTCCAAAGAGATAAACAAGAAGTACCTCCTTTCCGGGAAATAAAAAGTGGGGCTGTCCAATCAGACGGCCCCACTTTTTTGCGCTTGCTAAATGCTTGCGTTGAACTCGATGTGAGCTTTGATGTTGTTCATTGGGTGTTGCGCTGCATCAACGGCGCCGAGCGCATCTTCGACGCCGAATCTTGCAGTTACTAGAGGGGAAAGGTCAATATTCTTGTTTGACATGAAGCGAATGGTTTCTTCCCAGACACCAGGTGAACCAATTGATCCGGTGATGGTAAGTTCCTTCGACTGAATTAAGCCAAGCTGTGCCGGTGCCGATTTGCCCACGTCGATTCCAATGTAGGCAATGCGGCCCTTGAAACCTGCAAGTTCAAGAGCAGTTGCCATAACGTCTGGGCGGCCGGTTGCTTCAACTACTACGTTCGCTCCACGGCCATCGGTGTCTTTGGCAAGAACGTCCTTGATCTCGTCTGGTGAGCAAACGATGTCTGCCCCCAACTCGCGAGCTGCCTTCTGGCGGAAGTCAACTGGTTCAACCACAATTGTGCGAGCGCCTAGTGCCTTTGATGCAGCAGTAACCGCAAGGCCAATCGGACCAGCACCAAGCACAACTAATGTGTCGCTAGCGTTTACGTTTCCAACGCGCATCAGTGCGTAATAGGCAACACTGAATGGCTCTACCAGAGCGCCATTGTTCCAAGAAATGTTGTTTGGAATCTTGTGCAACCAAGATGCCTTGGTAATGAAAAATTCTGCAGCGGCACCACTGATTGAGAAACCAAAGTGATCGTCACCAATCACACAGTCACCAACTACGTGATCACCCTTCTTGAAGTTGGTGACCTTAGCGCCCACCTTCATTACTTCGCCAGACCACTCGTGCCCAGGAATTATTGGGTAGCTAAACGGAATGATGTAGCGACCTTCAAGCAACTCAATGTCTGAATGGCAAACGCCAACAGCACGAGAAGCAATCAGAACTTCGTCATCGGCAATCTCAGGAACTGAAAGTTCGTTGACTTCAGCCTTGCCTTCTGAAACAAACTGTAGAGCCTTCATAATTAGTGTCCTCTTACTAGTACTTTGGTTTCGGTTCCGGTTGGTGATACAAGTTCTTCAAAGCCCTTGGCAACGATGTCATCCATGTTGATCTTTGAGCTAACAACTTTTTCGACTGCCAATCCACGGCGACCAATTAGGTCAATGATGCGTGGCCAGTCAGTTACCGGATAACACCAGGTTCCGGTGTAGGTAAGCTCGCGTTCCGAAAGCTCCATTGGTTCTAGTGAAGCCGGCTTGGTGTGCAAACCGGTCTGCACAACATAACCACCTGAACGAACAGACTTGATTGCTGTTTGTAGTGCACGCTCATTGCCAGAACATTCGATAACCGCGTCAACACCAATTCCACCGGTCGCGTCTTTTAGTGTTGCAATTACGTCGTCCTTGGTTGGGTCAAGCAAAGTAGCCACACCAAGATCGTTCATCATCTTCTGGCGGTTTGGGTTAAGTTCTGAAACATAAACACGTGCGCCTAGGTCTTCAGCGTAGAGTGCAGCAAGTGCACCGATTGGTCCGGCACCAGTTATCAAAATTGTGTCGCCAGGTCGAACGTTTCCGCGGTCTACCCCGTAAGCGGCAACCGCAGTTGGTTCTACAAGTGCACCGGCTACATCAGATACGCCATCGTGCAACTTGAATACGTTAGCTGCTGGCACAACGGCCTGCTCGGCAATGCCACCCCATTCGCAACTTAGGCCAATACATGCCATTGAGGTACATAGGTGGTTGTCGCCACGTGAGCAGAAGTAGCAGACACCACAAGACAAAAGCGGCATGGCTGAAACGCGGTCCCCCACCTTTACGTTGGTGACACCTTTACCAACTTCAAGCACTTCTGCACTGAACTCGTGACCAAGAATTTGCGGAAGAATTGAGCCGTTTAGCTTGTGAGGCTTTGAAGGAATAACGATTGGTCCCATTGCGTACTCGTGAACATCAGTTCCACAAATGCCGCACCAGAAGGGCTTAAGTCTTACCTCGCCTGGGCCTACGTCCTGCGGTTCAGCCACATTTTCAACACGGATGTCCTTAGCGCCGTAAAAAATTGCTGCCTTCATTTTTGCTCCTTATATTCCTGTGTTCTTAAAGAGATGGATCAAATAGGACTTTGCCCTGGATTTTGCCAGTGCCAAGTAGTTCAAGTTGGTTACTGATTTCAGAAAGCGGGTAAACGCCTTCGATTAACTCTTCGGCCAGTGTGGTCGCTGCCAAAATCTCAAGAGCGGGAGCCAAGTCCTGGTCGCAAACGTGAGCAAGTGTGGTCTGAATGTTTATCTCGCTCATCACAATCTTGTGAACGTCGATCTCTTGCTTTCCCGATGGCAAGCCAACCTGCAAGATGTTACCGCCCCGCTTGACCAACCCAATTGCAAACTGTAGCTGGCCTGGGGCACCACTCGCCTCGATGACCACGTCAATTCCGGCATCACCAAAAATCTTCTTGATGTCGGCTTCAGCGTTATCGCCAACTTCAACCGTGTGATCTGCACCAAGTCGGGCAGCTCGCTCAAGGCGGCTTCCACCAAAGTCCAAAACAGTGACTTCGGCTTTGAATAGTTTCTTCAAACCGGCAAGGACAAATGTGCCAATCGCACCGGAACCAATTAATAGAACTTTGTCGCCGTCGCGAACACCGGCACGGCGAGCTGCGTGCAATCCAACAGCAAGTGGCTGGGCAATTCCGGCAGCATCCAAACTCAACCCCGCTGGAACTTTGACCAAGGTGCTGGTTGGAACTGCAACATACTCGGCCATTCCGCCATCACGATTCAAACCAAGTGTCACGTACTTTTCACAAAGGTTAGTGCGCATTTCTTTGCAACGCTTACATTGACCACAGGAAATCCCCGCGCCAGAAGCAACCACGTCTCCCGATTTAAAACCTGAAGAAGCATCAACTTCGCCAACAATTTCACCGATGAATTCGTGCCCCAAAATCATTGGACCGTGGTGACCACTGACTGGGTGCTTGTTTACAGTGGCAAAAATCTTTGGACCCGATTTATATTCCGAAGCATCGGTGCCACACATGCCTGAACGTAAAATCTTGAGCAGCACTTCACCCGCTACCGGAGTTGGTATGTCTCGCTCTTCAATTCGTACGTCACCACTTGCGTGATAAACGGCTGCTTTCATTTTTGCTGACATGTTTTTATTTTCCGCCGCGACCTTCAACTGTGTTTAGGTGTGACTGTGAGTCACGCTGCAATGGAAGCGGTCCACCAACCGAGTAGTAACGCTGTCCTGCAACCAATAGATCTTCGGCTGGGAACTTGGTGATTACCTGGCAACCAGTTGCAGTAACCACAACTTCTTCTTCGATTCGTGCAGCACCCCAACCATCAGCTGATGGCCAGTATGTCTCAAGAGCAAATACCATTCCTTCTTTTAGTTCTTCAGGGTGATCGAATGAAACCAGACGAGAGAAGATCGGCTTTTCCCAAATTGAAAGACCAACACCGTGTCCGTATTGCAAAGCGAAGGCTGCTTCTTCATTTGCGAAACCAAATTCTTCAGCCTTCGGCCAAACCGCAACGATGTCTGCGGTTGTCGCTCCCGGACGAACCAAGGCAATAGCGCGGTCCATATATTCACGGGCACGCTTGTAGGCATCGTGCTGTGCGGTGCTCGCCGAACCAACAGCAAAGGTGCGGTAGTAGCAAGTGCGGTAACCCTGATAACTGTGCAAAATATCAAAGAACGCTGGGTCACCTGGGCGAATCAAGCGGTCAGAGTAAACGTGTGGGTGAGGCGAGCAACGCTCACCAGAAATGGCGTTTACACCCTCTACATACTCAGAGCCAAGGTCATAGAGCACCTTTGAAACTAGGCCAACTGCCTCGTTCTCTTTTACGCCTGGACGCAGGAACTCGTAAAGCTTTTCGTAGGCAGCATCAACCATTGAAGCAGCCTGGGTAAGTAGGCCGATTTCTTCACCGGTCTTGATCGCACGCGCATTCAAGAAGATCTGCTGACCATCAACAACGGTAATACCGGCACGCTGCAACGCAAACAGAATTGGCAATTCAACGATGTCAATACCTAGTGGCTCGTTTAGCAACCCATACTTCTCAAGCTCACGCTTGATCTTTGAGGCAACTTCATCTGCGATACCGGCATCTGGGTTGAATGCTCCGCGAAGAGTTGAAATACCTGCGCGAGCACCCGATTCAGCACGAGGCTTAACTGCGCCATGGTGTGGAGCGTGTGGATCGGCATCTGCTTCAGCGGTAGTTGTGTCAAGCCAAGGGTTGTAAAGCTTGTGATGTTTTGCAGCTGAACCAAAGTCCCACACAATTGGATCCGAGTTGCGGGTAACCAAAGCAAAACGAATTGCTTTATCAATAGCCCAGGTACCAATGTGAGTAGATGACATGTAGCGAATGTTGGCGAAGTCAAATGCAAGCAAGGCGCCAACATCAGACTTATTCAACTCGCGCTTTAGGTTTACAAGACGATCGGTACGCAGCTTGTCAAAATCAAGACGCTGTTCCCAGTCCACCTGGTTAGTGCCGAATGTTGCAGTTGTCATGATGTGCCTTTCGTTACTGACTTGAATTCCGGTTAGACCAGAATCATTCCGCCATCGATTGCCATTGTTTGGCCGGTTACATAATCTGAATCGCTGCTTGCAAGGAACAAAGCAGTTGGAACAACATCTTCTGGTTGCGCTGCACGGCCAATCAGAATTCCTGACGCCATCGAATCAAAACCTGAATCGCCTTCACCAATTTCTTCAAGATCTTTGTCCAGCTTTTTCCAAAGTGGTGTTGCAACAACACCCGGTGAAAATGCATTTACGGTGATGTTGTGTTCAGCAAGCGCACGTGCAGCAGCCTGAGTAATAGAAATCACTGCAGCCTTTGATGCGCTGTATGGAGCAAAACTTGAGAATCCGGTGCGACCGGCAATTGAAGCGGTGTTTACAACTTTTCCACCAGAGCCTTGACGAATGTATTGCTTGGCTGCCTCCTGTGTGCCAATGAAAACCGCAAGAGCGTTTACATTCATGATTGCGTTGAAGTTTTCCTCTGTGACGTCAAGGAACTTCATTGGCTTGTTAAAGCCAGCATTGTTGAAGTAGCAGTCCAACTTTCCATAAGTCTTTATCGCAAGGTCAATCCCAGCCGCCACTGAGTCGCGCTTGGTTACGTCTACTTGTGCTGCAATTGCCGTGCCACCTGATTTGCTGATTTCACTTGCAGCCGATTGCGCCGCGTCAAGATTTAGATCTGCAATTACAACGTTCGCGCCCTCGGCCGCCAAGCCCTTTGAAATGCCCAAGCCAATACCCGAAGCTCCGCCCGTAATAATCACGGTTCGCCCAGTCATTCTGGATCCCATCATGTCCTCCTCGACATGTCGCCCCGGTTAGGGGCTCCTGCAGTGTGTTTAGTCTAGATGAACAAATTATCTGGCTACAACAAACACAAAATCCAAATTCTTGGACTTTGACGCCGATAATTTGTCCAAAATCCCCGTGTTTACTGGTCTCCAGGCCTATCGGTGTAATTTTGGGTGTCCAAACGTTTTCAAACTGTTATGTCCGGTCTCTCTGAACACTACTTTCGTAGTGTTGACTGTGAGTGTAATTTCGCTCGAAAGGTAAAAAACCAATGTCATTCACAGTTAAGGGTGTTCACCACTTCGGCATTACCGTTCGCGACATGAAAAGGTCGTTCGAGTGGTACACCAAGATGTTTGGGCTTCAGCCCGGCCCGGTTAACCACGGTGAAGGTAAAGAGTTATCAGATGCCGTACAGGTAGAGGGCACTGAGCTTTCTTTCTCGATGATCGACATCGGCGGAACCCGCATTGAGTTCTTGGAGTACCACAACCCACGCGGTAAGGACTTCAGCCTAAAGAACGGTGACGTAGGCGCTACCCACATTTGCCTACAGATTGATGATATGGACGTTGCCTACGCAACTTTGCTTGAGCGCGGGGCAGTGTTCAATGCTCCCCCAGTCACCCTCACCGATGGTGACTTGGCTGGATCTCGCTGGGCTTACCTTCGCGACCCAGACGGAATTCAGTTAGAAATTTGGGCAAGCCCCAAGTAACTCAAGACTGACTTTTAATCGCGACTAACGCGAACCATCTCGTCACGATCTACAACTTTTACTCGCTCA
>CAZWHL010000017.1:12793-29589 GCA_964633625.1 uncultured Rhodoluna sp. | reverse complement strand
TAGCAACCAACTTCGCACGGCGGAATTCATTGAGCTGCTCGTTGATGAAGTTATCGCCAGGTCCGATTTTTTCGTTTGCCGGTATGCAGAAGCCAATAACGTCAACGTCACCAAGCGTTTGCTCAACCAAATCATTAAGACGCTGGCCAAGCAGAGTGCGTGGGCGGTGCAACCCCGGTGTGTCTACCAAGATCAATTGACCGTAGTCGCGGTGCACGATTCCACGAATCGCACGACGAGTGGTCTGCGGCTTGGCACTGGTGATTGCGATCTTCTCGCCTACCAAGGCGTTTGTGAGCGTTGACTTACCAACATTTGGGCGACCTACAAAAGACGCGAACCCCGATCGGTGATCCGAATCAATTGGTTTTGATGAAAAGGCTTGGGACATTATTTCTCCGGCTCCAGTTGCTCAAAGGCGGACTGGGCGTCGGCCAAATTTTCATCTTTCTTCAAGATGACGGTAATCAAACGCTTGCGGCGACCCTCAATGCGGTCGGCAGAAATTTGCAAACCAGAAATGGTGACTTCATCGCCACGACCAGGCAAACGACCAAGCTCCTTGGCAAAAAGTCCGCCAATGCTGTCGACGTCTTCGTCTTCCAGTTCAAGTTCAAGTTGTTCGCCAAGCTCGGCCAGTGAGAAACGTGCATTCACGCGGAATCGTCCGTCACCTAGATCATCAACGTCCGGAACCTCGCGATCATATTCATCGCTAATCTCTCCAACGATTTCTTCGATCACATCTTCCATAGTGGCAAGGCCAGCAACACCTCCGTATTCATCAACGATGATGGCAATGTGAGTTGAACTCAACTGCATGTCGCGCAGTAGGTCGTCAACTGGTTTGGATTCCGGAACAAAAATTACCGGACGAGCAATATCGCTGGCCAAAGTCTTGTCCATCTTGGCCGGTGACTCGTGCAGGATTCGAGCAACATCTTTGACGTAGAGGATTCCACTGATGTCGTCGATGTTCTTACCGACCACCGGGAGTCGCGAGTATCCCCTGCGCAAAAATACGCTCATTGCCTTGGTTAAGTTTGAATCCGAGGCAACGGTTGCCATATCAATACGTGGCACCATGATTTCGCGAACTATGGTCTCGCCGAATTCTTCAACCGAATCCAGCAGTTCCTGTTCGAATTCTTCTGGCTCATCGAGTTTAGGGAGAGATATCGGTGTAAATAAAAGGTGTATGGAATCTACAGGCTTGCGGAAAACTCTGAGTAGTTTTTGACCAATGCTGTGGTGACCAAGCTGCTTTGCTGCCAGCTGCGAACCAAAAAGCAGTGCAAACATCATCAGGGTTGAAATGGTGGCCGACCAATACCAAGCCATTGCAATTGGTGACAGAGCCTGTCCCGCAACAACGCCAAAGATTCCAGTTAGAGCCAGGCGAACAAAGCTGAGCGATTCCGCCTTGGCCGATTCACCAACCTCCAGGGCAGCCTTGACCACTGCGGTCAAGGTAGTGACTACCGCAAGAATTGCAGCAATCCAAAGGGCTAAGCCAATCACCTAGGCGCTCGCCTCGCTTGAGTAGAAGCTGTCGAGGATGGCCTTTTGCAAGCCAAACATCTCTTTTTCTTCGTCTGGTTCGGCGTGATCAAAACCAAGTAGATGCAAAATTCCGTGGGTAGTCAGCAGCAAGATTTCGTTAATTGGTTCGTGGCCAGCAACCTCTGCCTGACGAATTGCAACCTGCGGGCAAATCACGATGTCACCCAGTAGGCCCGGTTCGGAAACCTCACCCTCGCCACCTGGGCGAAGCTCATCCATTGGAAAACTAAGCACGTCGGTAGGTCCAGGTTCATCCATCCATTGAATGTGCAGCACTTCCATTGCGGGCTCATCAACAAACTGAATAGCTAGGTCCGCCTTAGGGTGAATATTCAATTCACCAAGAGCATGCTGTGCCAGACGCAGTACACGGGCCTCGTCTACAGAAATATCTGTTTCGTTGTTTATCTCGATGCTCATTTGACGACCTTCTTCGATACCTGCTTGGAAGTCTTGGCATCCTCATACTTTGTGTAGGCGTCTACAATCTTTGCCACTAGCGAGTGGCGAACGACGTCTTCTGAAGTCAAGTTGGCAAAGTGAATTCCATCAACTTTGCCCAAGACTTCTACTGCTGTGCGCAAACCAGAACTTCCAGTTGGTAAGTCAATTTGAGTGATATCGCCTGTGACTATCATCTTTGAGTTGAAGCCAAGACGAGTAAGGAACATCTTCATTTGCTCCGGTGTTGTGTTTTGAGCTTCATCAAGAATGATGAACGAATCATTTAGCGTGCGGCCGCGCATGTAGGCAAGCGGCGCTACCTCAATAGTTCCGGCTGCCATCAACTTTGGAATTGATTCCGGCTCAAGCATTTCGTGCAACGCGTCGAACAACGGACGAAGGTATGGATCAATCTTGTCATTTAATGTACCCGGCAGGAATCCAAGACGCTCTCCGGCTTCAACCGCGGGACGAGTCAAGATGATACGGCTAACTTCTTTACGTTGCAGCGCTTGCACCGCCTTGGCCATAGCTAAATAGGTTTTACCAGTACCGGCTGGTCCGATTCCAAAAACAATGGTTGCTTCATCGATTGCATCAACGTACTTCTTTTGACCAAGAGTCTTAGGTCGGATGCTTTTCCCGCGGGAGCTAAGGATGCTCTGACTTAAGACATCAGCCGGACGACTTTCACCCTCAAGCATTTTGGCCGAGCGAGTGAAGTCCTGAGGCGCAAGGTCTTGCCCGTTGGCAATCAGCGCAACCATTTCTTCAATGAGTTTCTTTGCTTCGGCGACCTGTGCTCCGGGTCCGGTCAGCACAACTTCGTTTCCGCGAGCGTGAACCTCAACAGCCGGGTAAGTCTGCTCTAGGGTCTTTAGTAATTTATCTTCGGCACCGAACAACGACACCATTGGAACGCCCACAATCTGAAGCTTCTCAGTGCGAACTTTGCTAGCCGATGAATCGCGCGATGAACTAGGCAACCTGATCCTTAGGTGTGCGACTTGTGATGTGTCCGTGAGCGTGGAAAACGGTTTGCCCAGCCTCTACCCCGGTGTTAAAACTCAAACGGAAAGACCCGGTTGATTTATCCAAGGCAATCCTTGTACCGAGCTGCATCAAATCAATCAATTCGTCTGGTGCATTGCTGGTGAGTTCTGCGATGTTTGAGTGGTGGCGCTTTGGAATTACCAAGATGTGAATCGGCTGACGCGGCGAGATATCCCAAAAAGCAAGCGAGTGCTCGGTTTCTTCGACCAGGTTTGCCTGAATGTCTTTGCTAGCGATTCTGCAGAAAATGCAGTCTTGGTTGTTCAATCTTTCCTCCAGCAACGAGTCTACTTTGAGCCCCATTGCCCAGTAAGAGCAAAGATTCCAGAAATTGCTGCGATGCCCGCGGTTGAGGTCCTAAGGATTGGTACACCTAGGTGAACGCGCACAGCCCCTGCCTGTTCAAGTGCCACTAGTTCTGTCTCACTAATTCCGCCTTCCGGACCAACCACCAAGGCAATTTTTCCGACTTTTGGCATATTTTGAACACCGATACCCTTTGCGGCAGTTGGGTCAAGCACCAAAACCAAGTCGAAGTCTTTGACTAGGTCGGCAACCTGCACACCCTTAATCGGTGATGAAACCACTGGATGCCAAGCGCTTAGCGATTGCTTTGCAGCCTCAGTGACAATACTTTGCCAACGTTCAACACTCTTGGCTTCTTTGAGCCCAATCCAACGACTTACCGAACGATCAGCTTCCCAAGGAATCACACCCACCACACCAAGTTCGGTTGCGGCCTGAACTGCGAGTTCATCGCGGTCGCCCTTGGCCAGCGCCTGAATCAAAGTGATTTGAATTTGCGGAACTGGTTCTTGCTCAACTGACCTAACTCGAACCTGAAGATTATTGCCAACGATCGAATCAACCAGACCGCGAACTCTAAGTCCCGCCTTATCGGTAAGTTGAATCGCTTCTCCTACACGCATTCTTCGTACCGATACCGCGTGCTTTGCTTCTGATCCAGTAAGGTCAACTACCGAGTCAACTTGAACCGGTTGGTCAAAGTTTCGAGTGAACATGGGCTCAACCATGTTTAGTTCTTTTTCTTTCCAGAGAAACGGCCGTGGGTTACACGAGCAAGCTTGATGGTGTCATCTTTGCGAAGTGAAGCAAGGGAGCGGAAAAGCTCTTTTTGTTTTGAATCAAGTTTGCTTGGCGTAACCACCTGCAACTTGATCTTCAAGTCACCGCGACCTGACGAACGCAGGTGCTGCACGCCCTTACCACGCACGGTGATTACTTCACCGGTTTGCGAACCTGGCTCCACCTCAATCTCAATATCACCATCAAATGTTTGAATCTTGGCAAGGGCACCAAGCACTGCATCGTGCAGTGGAACTTCAAGCACACAAGTTAGATCATCGCCCTGACGACCAAAGACTTCGTCTTCCTTTACTGCCATGTCGACATACAAGTCACCGTTTGGTCCGCCAGCAAAACCAACTTCACCCTGACCCGATAGCTGCAGACGTAGACCATCTTCAACGCCGGCTGGAATGTTCAGATCAATGTTGCGTCGAGCACGCACGCGGCCCTGTCCGCGACAGTCAATGCATGGCTCTGGAATTACTTGGCCGTAGCCACGGCACGTGCCACACGGCTGTGAGGTAACCACGTTGCCCAGAAGTGAGCGAACTTGGCGCTGAATTTGTCCTGAGCCGCCACAAATGTCACAGGTTGCGATTGAGGTACCCGGACGGCAACATGAACCTTGGCAAGTTTCACAAAGCACAGCGGTATCAACCTCTACGCTCTTAGTGATTCCAAAGACAACTTCTTCAAGAGTTAAATCAATTCGAATCAGAGCATCTTGACCGCGCTCGGCACGGGAACGTGGACCACGAGAACCTCCGCCACCAAAGAAGGTGTCGAAGATGTCACCAAAGCCGCCAAATCCAGCGCCACCAAACGGATCCTGACCGCCCATGTCATATTGACGACGTGAATTTGAATCGCTTAAAACCTCGTAAGCGTGAGTAACGGCTTTGAATCGTTCCTGCGCCTCTGGCGCTGGGTTTACGTCTGGGTGTAGTTCACGCGCTAGCTTGCGGTAAGCCTTTTTAATTTGGTCTTCGGTTGCATCGCGCGCAACGCCCAATGCCTCGTAGTGATCAGCCATTACCGATTAGTTTCCTAAAGTCTTGGTTAGGTAGCGAGCAACTGCACGCACCGCAGAAATATTTGATGAGTAATCCATTCGGGTTGGTCCAATCACACCGAGTTTGGCAATTTCGCTTCCTTGGTTTTCGTAGCCACTGACCACAACCGATGCATTTGCTAATCCCTCGAACTGATTCTCACGACCAATTCGCAAACTCACACCGTGCTGTTCCGCCTGCATCTCACTGATCAACTTAAGCAATACCACCTGTTCTTCAATAGCTTCAAGGACAGGTGAAATACTTCCCGGAAAATCTTCTTCACGCTTTGCCAAGTTTGATGTTCCAGACAAGATAATTTTCTCTTGGCGGTTGGCATCAACCTGTTCCAACAAATTCTTGACAATTACATTTGCCAGCTTGGCGTGGCTTGCGCTCATACCCGTGGCAATGCTCTTCAATTTGCCAGCAACCTCTGTGAGGGCAACACCTGCAATAGCGGCGTTCAATTTTGCCCGTAATTCACCTATGAAAGTTTCGTCAACCGGTGTGCCGAGTTCAACCACGTGTTGCTGAATTCGCCCGCTGTCAGTAATCAAAACCATCAGCACTCGTGTATCCGCGGCCGGAATCAACTCGATATGGCGAACTGATGACTTACCCAGGGTTGGATACTGAACCATGGCAACCTGATTTGTTAATTGCGAAAGCAACCGGACCGTACGACCTAGAGTTTCATCAAGATCTGCGCTGCCAACCATAAAGTTTTCAATTGCGTGACGCTCGGCTGCGTTTAGTGGCTTGACTTCACTTAGGCGATCAACAAAAAGTCGATAACCCTTATCGGTTGGTACGCGGCCAGCAGAAGTATGTGGCGCGTGAATCAGCTCTTCTTCTTCAAGTAGTGCCATATCGTTTCGAATGGTGGCAGCCGAAACTCCAAACGAGTGACGCTCAACCAGCGACTTGGATCCAACCGGTTCCTTGCTAGCAATGTAGTCCTGAACGATGGCACGAAGCACTTCAAGACTTCTATCAGGAATCATTTCGCACCGCCTTTCGGAACTAATTCAAAAGAGTTAGCACTCCAACTCCCCGAGTGCCAATATTACCTGCCGCAATTATGAATGGGTAGGCTAAACGGGCTAGAAGGAGATCCCAATGACAGAGCCAAATCCATACGCCGTGCCGCAAGAACCGCTAACACCTGAAATGGAACGCCTTTGGGCCATCGCGATTCACGCATTCGGTATTGTGCTGGAGTTCTTCGCGCCCCTGCTGGGCTACCTATTTCTAAAGGACCGCGGACCGTTTATACGCCACCACGTGATCGAATCACTCAACTTTGGCATCTCAATGTTGCTGCTTTACGCGGTGCTGGCAATCAGCATCATTGGCTGGTTCTTATTCTGGGTACCGCCGATCATTTGGACCGTGTTCCGGATCATCGCTGCTTACAAAGCCAGCCTCGGCGAGTTCTACCGCTACCCGGTCTCGATTCGTTTTATCAAAAACTAATCGGCGAGCAGTTGGCGCACTACCGAATCTGCCAGCAATCTTCCCTTAAGGGTTAGCTTCAAGACACCACCGATAGCTTCCTTCGCGTCAACCAGTTCATCGGCAATGAATCCGGCAATCAGTTTGCTAGCGTCTTGATTAACTTGCTTGGCCAAATCCACACTTAGACCTTCTCGAATTCTGATTTCTAACAGGATGCGCTCTTCAAGACGAGTCCTGTCACTCAGGGTTTCGCGACCGGCAGCCGGTGAATTTCCTTCGGCAAGTTTGCCTGCGTAGGCAGTTGGATGTTTAACATTCCACCAACGCACTCCGCCAAAGTGACTATGCGCACCCGGCCCATATCCCCACCAGTCTTGTGATGCCCAATAAGAAATGTTGTGCGCCGAAGCACTATTCGCCCCTCGCGACCAGTTACTCACTTCGTACCATTCGAACCCGGCATCTGTAAACAACTTATCGGCAAGCTCATATTTATCGGCTTGCAGGTCTTCATCTGGTTCTTCGAGCTGCCCAGATTTAATCTGACGCGCAAGCTTGGTGCCCTCTTCAACTATTAATGCGTACGCAGAGATGTGATCTGGTTGCATTTCAATCGCCGCAAACACGCTCTCGCGCCATTCATCGAGCGATTCACCCGGTGCTCCATAAATTAAATCAACCGACGTTCGCAGACCAATGGCTTTTGCCGCAGATACACCCGCAGCAACGTTGGTCGGGTTGTGGGTGCGTTCAAGTGTTGCCAAAACCGAAGGCACAGCAGATTGCATTCCAAAGGAAACACGATTAAATCCGCCAACATGTAGTTCGCTCAAGTATGCGGCAGTAACTGTGTCTGGATTGGCTTCTGTGGTCACCTCGGCACCCGGTGCAATTTCAAATGCGTCGCGAAGCGCTTCAAGGATTTTCACCAAATCAGCGGCTGGTAAAAGTGTTGGAGTTCCGCCACCAAAAAACACCGTGCTCAGTTTTCGCCTTGGTAATCCAGCGTCAGCGATTACCCGCGCGCTGAGCTTGATTTCCGAAATCAGGATATCGGTGTAATCAGATTGCTTAGCGCCTTCAAGTTCGCTGGCGGTATAGGTATTGAAATCGCAGTAGCCGCAACGTACTGTGCAAAACGGAACGTGTACATACGCATGGAATGTGCGCTCTGAAGCACCAATTGATGATTGTGCTGGCAGGCTTCCGTCTGCCGGAGCTGGGTCGCCGATAGGCAGTGGGCCGGCCACTACTTCCCCTTCTTTTCGCCCTTTTTCTCACTGTCAGCAGACAGAGCGGCGATAAAGGCCTCTTGAGGTACCTCAACGCGACCAACCATCTTCATGCGCTTCTTACCTTCTTTTTGCTTCTCAAGAAGTTTGCGCTTACGAGAAATGTCACCGCCGTAACACTTTGCCAAAACGTCTTTTCGCATCGCGCGAATAGACTCACGCGCAATTATTCGCGCACCGATAGCCGCCTGGATTGGCACTTCAAACTGCTGACGCGGAATAAGTTCGCGAAGCTTGCCGGTAATCATTACGCCGTAAGCATAGGCCTTGTCTTTGTGCACGATCGCGCTGAAGGCGTCTACCTGCTCGCCCTGAAGCAATAGGTCAACCTTTACCAGGTCACCCTTTTCCAGACCGGTCTCTTCGTAGTCAAGTGATGCGTAACCGGCGGTCTTGCTTTTTAGTTGATCAAAGAAGTCAAAAACAATTTCGGCAAGCGGCAATGTGTAGCGCAACTGTACGCGATCTTCACCCAGGTATTGCATGTCGATCATGGTGCCGCGACGCTGCTGACATAGCTCCATAACGGTGCCGGTGTAGTCCTTTGGCAACAAAATTGTTGCTTTCACCATTGGCTCAAGCACCTGCTTAATTTTTCCGCTTGGGAATTCACTTGGGTTTGTCACGGTAATTTCTTTACCGTCGTCCATGGTTACTTCGTAAACCACCGATGGCGCGGTCGCGATCAGATCAAGACCAAACTCGCGCTCAAGACGCTCGGTAATAATTTCTAGGTGCAACAAACCCAAGAAACCACAACGGAATCCAAAGCCAAGCGCAACAGAAGTTTCCGGTTCGTAAACTAATGCAGCATCAGACAACTTCAACTTGTCTAGTGCCTCGCGAAGAACTGGGTAGTCACTACCATCAATCGGATAAATTCCCGAGTAAACCATCGGCAAAGGTTCTTTATATCCCTTGAGGGCTTCAGTCGCGGGCTTGTTCTGATTGGTGATGGTGTCACCAACCTTTGATTGACGAACATCCTTCACACCGGTAATTAGGTAACCCACTTCACCAACGCCAAGCCCCTTGGTTGGTTCTGGCTCTGGCGAAGAAACGCCAATCTCAAGAAGTTCGTGCACCGCACGTGTCGACATCATCTGAATTTTTTCGCGCGGGGTTAAATTGCCGTCAATCATTCGAACGTAAGTGATCACACCGCGGTAGCTGTCGTAAACAGAATCAAAAATCATGGCGCGAGCTGGAGCGTTGGCATCGCCAACAGGATTGGGAACGGTTGCCACAATTTTGTCGAGCAGATCGTCAACACCAATTCCGGTCTTACCTGATACCCGTAGGCAATCTTCAGGGTTTCCACCAATTAGGTTGGCAAGCTCCTCGGCATATTTTTCTGGTTGTGCTGCCGGAAGATCGATCTTGTTTAACACCGGAATAATCTGCAGATCGTTTTCCATGGCAAGGTAAAGGTTTGCCAAGGTTTGAGCCTCGATTCCTTGTGCCGCGTCAACCAACAACACCGCGCCCTCACACGCAGCCAGCGAACGAGAAACTTCATAGGTGAAGTCAACGTGGCCTGGGGTGTCGATCATGTTCAGCGCGTAGGTCTGACCATCCACTTCCCACGGCATGCGAACGGCCTGAGACTTAATTGTGATTCCACGCTCACGTTCGATATCCATGCGGTCCAGGTACTGAGCACGCATTGATCGGTCGTCAACCACTCCGGTGAGCTGCAACATGCGGTCTGCCAGGGTGGATTTTCCGTGGTCAATGTGAGCGATGATGCAGAAATTGCGGATTAGCGCCGGATCGGTCTTCGCCGGCTCAAGGCGGCGGGTGGCGCGTGGAGACAAGGGATACCTCTGGATTGTTTGAAAGGGACCGTTAGACGGTTCCCCTATTCTCGCACAGACCCCGATGAACAAGGGCCTTCCAGCCCTATTTGGTTGCCGAATTAGGGCCTGGGCTGGTAGCATTAGGAGTCGATACGGATGAGTGTCTCCATCCAAATCCCAATAAAAACTCTTTTAGTCGCCCCTCGCGGGTGACAACCCAAGAAAGTGAAACATGGCAAACATCAAGTCACAGATTAAGCGAATTGGCACCAACCTAAAGGCTGCCGAGCGCAACAAGGCTGTAAAGAGCGAGCTAAAGACTGTTATTCGCGCTACTCGCGAAGCAGCAGCTGCCGGAGACAAGGCTGCAGCAGCAACCGCACTTGCACTAGCTGGTAAGAAACTAGACAAGGCAGTTTCAAAGGGAGTAATCCACAAGAACCAGGCTGCTAACCGCAAGTCAGCTCTTGCTAAGAAAGTTGCATCTCTATAAAGAAGCTTCAAGAATCCCTCGGTCTTTTGATCGGGGGATTTTTTATTTTGCTGGAATTATGCCCGGCCGACCGGCGTAAAAACCGATTCCAGTTTGAATCAGTGTCAGCGTAGTGATGATGGCGAAACTAAGTGCAAAAGATCCCAACAGGTTGGCAACAAAACCGACCAAGAAACTCCCTGTTGCAGCTAGCAGATATCCCCAACCTTGAGACATTGCCGAAAGCTGGGTTGTCTGCGCTGAGGTTGATGCGCGCGAGCTGATAAGTGAAAGCGAGATTGGGAACGTTGCTGACATTCCAAGTCCAATAAAAACGCAACCAAGTATCAGCGATGAAATGTCATGAGATTGCAATACCAACGTGAAAACCATATTGCCAATAAGCGTCATTGCACTGGTGCCAGCTGCCCACCAAGAAAGTGATTTGAATCGCCCAAGCAAAGACGAGATCACCAAACCGCTTGGAATACCCACCGCGCTCGCGAAACCAAGATAATTACCGGCGTCCTGCGGCGAGACACCAATCGAAGTTAGCGCAGAAGGCATCCAGCCCAATAGCGCATAAAAACCTAGCGACTGAATTCCAAAGAACCCAACAATTGCCCACGAAATTGGTGAGCGCATTACCGCGGCTTTTTCTTCGGCGGCAGCGTGCGCAGGTTGAGCAACATGATCCTCTTGCCCACGAATCTGTGGCAGCCACAACAGGATTGCGACTATTGCAGGAAGAATCCATATAGCCAACGCCGGATTCCAGCCACCAAGCCAATGACTGGTTGGCACTGCTATCGATGCAGCCAAGCTAGCCGATACTGCCAACAGTGTTGTGTATGCTCCGGTAACTAGTGCAACGCGTTTTGGAAATTGAATTCTCACCACAGTTGGTAGCAACACGTTCGCAATCGCGATAGATAGACCAGCACCGATGGTTCCAATCAGCAAACCCGGATAGCCAAGAATCATGCGAAGGGCAGAAGATGCCGCAAGAATCATTAAGACATAAAGCATTGCATGATTCAGGCCAACTTTGCTAACTAACCAAGGACTGGCAAAAGCACCTAGGCCAAAACACAAAACCGGTGCGGCGGCAAGTACACCTATTAACTCGGCTCCCACGCCAAGATTGTTTTGCATTTCTTGTAGCAGCGGACCCATTGATGCAACCGGTGGGCGCAGCACGATTGCAATAAATACAACCGCAAGAAACCCGGTGACGCCAAATTTGCGAGAATTCATCAAACCTGAATTCCCTTGTTAGAAATTAGGTTTACCAATTTCTCTAGCGAATACACTGGGTCGCGTTCTGCGCCCTTAGCCGCAGCATCGGCTGTGGCTAGCGCCTGAATGGTTGCTGCCAAACCGTCATCTGTCCAACCGGTCAAATCTTTACGAGCGCGATCAAGCTGCCAAGGCGCCATACCTAGAGTTGCCGCACTTGCCGAGCGATTTCCGAAAATTTTAGCCATCTGACGAATCTTCATTGAGATTGCCGCAACCAGTGGAACCGGATCGGCACCAGTTGCAAGTGCGTGACGCAAAAGCGCCATGGCCTCTCCTGATCTTCCAGCAAGAGCAGCGTCAGCGACCTTGAAAGCATTAGTCTCAACGCGGCCACCGTAATAGCGGTCAACAATTTCCTCAGTGATCGAATCGGAACTATCTAACAACAACTGATTACAAGCAGCAGCCAGCTCGGCAGTATCGTCGGCAAATGCATCTAGCAACGCACGAACTGCACCAGGAGCAATCTTGCGACCAGCATGAGCGAACTCACCAATTACAAACGCTTGACGATCGGCATCCTTCTTAATCTCGGCACAGGCAATCTCGGCAGCAATATCGGTTGCTCGAATTGCCTCAACCAACTTCTTTCCGCGCACGCTTGAACCGTTGTGACGCAAAATCACGGTGGTGTCATCGGTTGGGTTAGTTAGGTAGTAAAGACCATCGGTGATTAGGTCGTCGCTGCATTTTTCTAGCCCGCGAATGATCACCAATCTAGGTTCGGCAAAAAGCGAAGGGCTGGTGATGTTAGTGAGTGTACCGGCGATGTAATCAGCCGCCTCTAATTCGTGCACCTCTAATGCTGCATCCAGTTTGCGCAATTGTTCACGAATCTCGCGAATCGCGCGGCCAGCTAGGTATTCCTCCGGGCCAGACACAAAGACTATAGGTGCGGGTGACGCCTTGCGCCAATCCATTACCTTTGCCGTACTCACCTGACCAGCCTAACCACCAGGAGCATTAGCCGTGACTAAAACGCCATCCCTGCTGGCCACAGCTATCGAACCAAGTTGATCGGTGCGTTCAATTTTGCTACCCGTGCGACGAAGTAACCCCAGGGTGCGCAGAGTTGGGTGACCGTAGCTGTTGTTTTTGCCAACCGATACCAGGCTGAGATCCGGTCGAAGGGCCTCTATCAGTTCACTAAATTGATCGGCAGACCCGTGATGTGAGACTTTCAAGATAAGTGGTCTTGATTGAAGTGTTGGGTCCTTCCACCAACTATCATGACTCGCTATGCGCCGCTGCCCCTCCTCGCCTAAATCGGCCATGGTCAAGAGATTGAACCCAGCTGCCTGCCAAATCATTGCAATACTGGCGTCATTGGAATTTTCCGCACCGGCGGCGTTTCTATTTGGATTCAGCACGCGCCACTCAATTTGGCCTAGCGTTCCGGTCATGTCACGCTCTACTGCCATTATTTTGATTCCCGCGTTTGCTAACAACAAGCTTGTTCCGGTGGCTCCCCAGCGCTCATCTTTGAATGGACTCACCAGCGCAAGGCCTACTTGCCGACTACCTATTGCGCCAGACAGCCCGCCGATGTGATCCATATCAAAATGAGTAAGCACCAGCAGGTCAATTCGCTTCACTCCAAGTTTTTGCAAACATTGATTAACCGGACGATTTTCACGACCCACATCAACCAGAGCAATCATGCCAGCAGACCTAATCACCAGCGCATCACCTTGGCCAACATCGCAGGCAACAACCTGCCAATCGCGCAGCGGCCAGTTTGCGGTGCGCACTAAATTGAACCCGATTGACCCAACGCTAAAAGCCGCGATCAATGCCAAGGTCGTAAGGCCCAGGTCCCGAAGTCTGGTTGGCTCCGCCTTGAACCAAAGTAAGAAACCAATCACCAAGCAAATAGCCAGGGCAGCTCCTACAATTCCGGTTGGCCAACCGAGGGTCACGTTTTGTTGACTGGAAAAGAAGTTTGCAATCTTGGCAATTAGCCAGGTTGCCTCTGACGCCAAATAGGTCAGACACCAAGCCGCCGGTGGAAACAACCAGGCAATCAGGCAGGCACAGATTCCAAGCACCGTTACCGGTGCAACCAAAGGCTCAGCAAATACGTTTGCCGGAAGTGCATAGGTGGCAATCCCAGATTGCAATTGCAACAAAATTGGCAAACACAAGATCTGCGCAGCCAATGAGACGGCTACAGCAATCGCCAACCAAGTAGGCAGATACAGTTGCAATCTGTTGGTGATTGGTTGAGTGAGAACCAGCAGACCCGCGGTGGCCGCAACCGATAGCGCGAAACCAAAATCAATGCTCAACCATGGATCGGCAATCAATAGAACAATCACACTCAGGGCAAGCGCACTCAGTGGCGCGGTCTTTCTACCAACGGATACGCCAATCAAAACGCTCGCGGCCATCACTGCTGCGCGAAGCACACTTGGCTGAGCACCAACAAGTTGAACGTAACCAATCAGTACTGCAAGACCAACGCCAAGACGCCACCATCTGCCTCCACCCAACTTTCGTACTAGCAAATAGAACATGGCCAGAACTATTGCGCAGTTGGCACCAGACACCGCAGTCAAATGGGTCAGCGAAACCATCTTCATTTGATCTAGCAGGCTTTGACTGAGCATCGAGACATCGCCAATCGCTAGCCCGGCAACCAGACCGGCAGAATTGATGTCAACTCCGCGCAGGTTCCTCATGAACGCAGCACGCAGCCCCGTGACTAATGAGTTTTCCTTGGCCGCAGCTTCGATTTGAATTGGCGGATCGTTGCACCGCCCCTTGAATCCCGCGCGCTCCCCTGCAGCGGTTGGGCTCAGCGTGATCAAACACCGATACCTGGCGCCCCGCTGCAGTTCCCTCAATTGCAAATCACCACGAAGTTGGCCCCTTGCTGAAAGGCGGATCTGCTGCCAATCAGGCGTTGCAGAAAAGATTTTGACTGTCGCCGTGTAATTGTGGCTTTGCGAAACCTTCCTTGGTTCATCGAGTAACTCAAACGAGACATCAACTTTTTGAAATTCCTGCACCGCCGCTTGTAGCTGCGGGGGCCTGGCTGCCGAATGCTGCACGGCAAATGAAAATAGGCCCAACACAAGCGAGCTGACTAGATGCAGATATGTTCTTTTCAAGAAATACCCAAAAAGAAAATCAGCAAAACGAATGTGAGCCAGAGTGATGCGGCGGCTAACCAGGATCTCAAAGCGTCACCTGATTCTTGATTCCGGCAAAAAGTTTGTCGCCGATGCCACTGACGTTGAGTAGGTCCTCTTTCTTCTTGAATCCGCCGTTTGCTGTTCTCCAATCAATCATTCGGCCAGCCAGCGCGGGACCAACCCCTGGCAGGGCCTCAAGTTCCGACTGCGTTGCCCGATTCAAACTGATTTGTGCTGCACCGGCACTACCGCTTGATGCCGAACCAATTAGCTGCGGGGCGGTTCCAACTTTGAAAACCACAACCTGCTCACCATCGGTTACCTCGCGCGCAAGATTGACGCTTGCTTGATCGGCATGTTTGGAAAACCCACCGGCCGCAAAAATTAAGTCCACCAGCCTTGCACCGGAATCAAGTTCGTAGATTCCTGGCGAATTAACCTCGCCAACGACGTGCACATAGATACTGGCCGGTGTCACGATTGGTTGATCGCTGGGCATCACCGCACTGACGGTTTGCTGCTCGCTTCCGCCAGTTGTAATGCCATTAATTAGAAAGACAGCGGCGGCGACCACGCCACCAACCAGCAGGAGCAAATTCTTATTGATTGGTTGTTTTCCACCGATAGCTTCGGTGATCTTAAGTTTTAGCCAGTCCACCGCTCAAAACTAAAACGCCCCGCAAATCTGCGAGGCGTTTAGTTCAATTCTGTGGAGAACTTATTACATGGCAGCCACGTTATTTAGTGGCCCAATTATTTGGTAGCAATGTTCACGAGTTTCGGTGCCCGCACAATTGTGTTGGCAATTGACTTTTCACCAATGGCACGCTTCACGGCATCAGAGTTCAATGCCAGTTCACGCAGGGCATCCTCGGTGATGTCTACCGGAACTTCAAACTTGTCTCGCAGCTTGCCATCAACCTGAACCACCGCAATCACGCTGCTCTCAACCAAAAGTGATAGATCTGCATCTGGCAACTGCGCCAGCGCGACACCGGGCTGGTGACCAAGCTTCTGCCACATATCTTCTGCGGTGTAGGGAGCAAATAGTGAAAGAGCCTTAGCCACGGTTTCGGCAGCCTCGCGGACGGCAGGGTCACTACCGCCGGCTTCACCATCAATTGCCTTTCGCAAAGCGTTGACCAGTTCCATAATCTTGGCCACACCTACGTTGAACTTGAAACCCTCGATCAGTGGACCAAAGTCACGAAGGAAGGTGTGGGTCGCCTTGCGCAGTTCCTTGTTACCGGTCGATGCATCGGTGTTTACCGAACTGGTCACATCGTTTGCCGCACGCCAAGCGCGAGCCAAGAATTTTGCAGATCCTGCCGGTGAAACATCCGCCCAGTCAATGTCTTCTTCTGGTGGACCGGCGAACGACATAGTAAGGCGAACCGCATCAACACCGTGGGTATCTAGCTGCTCGCTAAGCGCAACCAAGTTTCCTCGCGACTTTGACATAGCGCTTCCGCCCATCAAAACCATTCCCTGGTTTAACAAGCGAGTGAACGGCTCTTGGAAGTCAATGTAATCAAGATCGTGCAGCACCTTGGTCACAAATCGCGCGTAAAGAAGATGCAGAATCGCGTGAGTCACGCCACCAACATATTGATCAACCGGTGCCCAATCCTTAGCCGCCTGCTTAGGGAATGCCTCGGTGGTTGAGTTTGGCGACAGGAAGCGCAAGAAATACCAAGACGAGTCCACGAAGGTGTCCATGGTGTCTGTGTCGCGCTTTGCAGGCTTGCCACACTTAGGGCAAGAAACGTTTACCCAATCCTCGGCACCTCCTAGCGGCGATGTGCCCTTTGGTTTTAGATCTAGGCCCTCGGCTGATGGCAGCTCAACCGGAAGCTGATCCTGCGGCACTGGCACTTCACCACAAGTTTCACAATGCACGATTGGAATTGGAGTACCCCAATAGCGCTGACGTGAGATCAACCAATCGCGCAAACGGAAGTTTTTAGTCTTCTTACCCTTTCCGTCTGCCTCAAGGATCGAAATAATCTTTTCGATGGCATCTTGTTTATCTAAACCATCCAGCACACCTGAATTAACCATGGTTCCCTCGCCAACTGTGGCGGTGCCAGAAACATTTGGATCTTCTTCGCCGGTGTTGACCACAACGCGTA
>CAZWHL010000017.1:0-12693 GCA_964633625.1 uncultured Rhodoluna sp. | reverse complement strand
ACGCCGGTCTTAGGTCGATCGGTAGCCAAACGCTCAATGTCGTTTGACTGCTTAACCATTTCTAGGTATTCGGCAAACTTCTGTTGAGTTGCGGCATCGGTTTTGGATGCAAGCTCGGCAGCAAGTGCGCTGTCGGCGGCAACCACCATGAAGGTAGCGCCAAACAAAGTGTCAGGGCGGGTGGTGAAGACTGTTACCGGTTCGTCTCGGCCTTCGATTTCAAACTGAACGTCGGCACCATATGAACGACCAATCCAGTTGCGCTGCATTGAAAGAACTTTTGAAGGCCAGTTGCCCTCAAGTGTGTCTAGATCATCAAGCAGGCGGTCGGCGTAATCGGTGACCTTGAAGTACCACTGAGTCAGTGCCTTCTTTGTGACCACGCTGTCGCAACGCTCGCAAAGACCCTGAACAACTTGCTCGTTAGCCAAAACGGTTTGACAACTTGGGCACCAGTTAACGTTTGAATTTTTTCGGTACGCCAGCCCCTTGTTATAGAACTCCAGGAACAGCCACTGGTTCCAGCGATAGTAAATCGGGTCCGAAGTAATTAGTACGCGATCCCAGTCAAAAGAACATGCATATCGACGCATTGAAGCGCGTTGCTGAGCAATGTTGTCGTAGGTCCAACCCTTAGGGTCAAGTCCGCGCTTGATGGCCGCGTTCTCGGCTGGCAAGCCAAACGAGTCCCAACCAATCGGGTGCATAACATTAAAGCCCTTTTGCACCCAATACCGAGAGATTACGTCGCCAAGTGCGTATGCCTCTGCGTGACCCATGTGCAAATCACCCGACGGGTACGGAAACATGTCGAGCACATACTTCTTAGGGCGGTTGTCGCCCGCGTTTCCAGACGCAAATGGACGCAGGTCATCCCATATCGGGAGCCACTTGTCTTGGATGGCGAATACGTCGTACTCGGCCTCATTTGTTGCGTCAGTCATTCCTACAAGGTTACCAATTGATGGCTGACTGGCGACACTAAGCCCACGGGTTAGGCGCGTTCAGCACCCGCAATAGGGCCTGAGCCTTTAGTTTGGTCTCTTCAAGTTCGGCAACAGGGTCAGAATCGCTAGTAATTCCACCACCAACACCGATATAGGCCTGCGCGCCTTCGAAGACGATGCTGCGAATGGTCATGCCGAAATCTGCCGAACCGTTGAATCCAAAGTATCCAACGGCTCCGGAATAGACGCCACGTGGACCACGTTCGAGTTCAGCAATGATTTGCATTGCTCGCAGCTTTGGAGCACCGGTCATTGAGCCACCCGGGAACGCAGCAGCGAACGCGTCACTCGCGGTTTTTCCATTAGCCAACTGACCCTCAACGGTGCTGACCAATTGATGGACAGTCGCGTAGCTCTCAATCTCAAACAGCTTGCTGACTCGCACCGAATCGGCAAGGGCAACTCGGCCAATGTCGTTGCGCATCAGGTCAACGATCATTAGATTTTCGGCACGCTCTTTTTCGTTTGCCTGAAGCTCACTGGCCAAGGCTTCGTCTTCGGCGGCATAGTCGCCTCTTGGCCTGGTCCCCTTGATTGGTTTAGTGCTGACCAATCCGGTTGGCGAAACTTGAATCAGCTGTTCCGGTGAACTGCAAACCAAAGTTGACTCGCCCACGCGAATGAAAGCTGCGTAAGGCGCCGGGTTGGTCTCACGAAGTTGCAGGTAAACGTAAAGCGGATCAGCAGCGTGTGAAATGTCGATGCGGTTGGTTAGACAAATTTGATAAACATCACCGGCAGCGATGTGTTGTTGAGCACGCTCAATCATTGCAAGGTATTCGTTGGCACCGTGACGCAGACTAGCAGTCGCCGAAGCAGTTGTTATGGAAGCCTTTAGCCGGTATGCAGCTAGTTCGCCACCGATTAACCCAAGTCGCAAGAATGCCGCATTGCACCAGTGCTGAAAATCCTCGTTGGTCTCGAAAAGCCCAATCAGATACATTTTGCGGTTGGCGTGGTCAAAAACCATTGCGCGATCAACGGACAAAAATCGTGGGGTTCCCTCGTACTCGAAAAACCCAACTAGTCCCGGTCGCCAATCAAATGGCAATTCTAGGTCTTCGTGCGACGTGCTAAGTAAATCGGCTATCGGCAAATTTTCGGCCTGGAGTCCAGCGCCGATTACCGATATCGGTGTTGATTGATTAAATTCGCGATCTATCCAAAAAGCGTTTGGCGAGCTAGCAAAGAATTGCAAGAATGCGTTTGCCGGAGGCACCCAACCCCGCAGTGGCAGGCTGAAAAGTTGCATGCGGGCACCTTTCGAGCACTGTTTGGTTTATGGGCGGATGGATTCTTAATCTAGATTAGAGGCAACCAGTTCAATTATTGGAGTGAAAGGTGGTGGGTTATGAGCGAAGCTGAAAAGTTGTATTTGTTCGATACCAACCACCTCACTGAGATCCCCTCCCAGGATTTGCCAGTTGGGCATCTTGCCGTTGCCGACAGTTGGTTAATCGAAAATGGTCGTGCCCGTAGCCTGAGTGAACACTACGAACGTTTCAGCACCTGGGTTTCCGAAATCAACAGTCGGCATGATTTATCCGAATTTTGCACGGCGGTAACTTCAACCATTCCGCGCGAGGGCCGCTGGTTTCCACGAATTGAATTTCTGGTTGATGATGTTTCCGATTCAACTCACCTGGTTTTCAGGTTGCGCGAGGCTCCGGACCAGATTGATTCCATGACGCTGTGGAGTTACAACGAACCAGATCCTCGCACCAATCCCCTGGTCAAGGGCCCCGATTTAAGCCTTGGAATGCAGATGCGCAGAGCTGCCCAAATGCACGGAGCCGACGAGGCTGTTATTTTGAACACCGATGGCTACATCCTTGAAGGCGCACTGAGTGCAATCGTTTGGTTCCGCGACGATGTTCTTTGCGCACCGGGTAATGACTTGGATTGGATTCCTAGCATCACGCGCAAAGAGGTCTTCGCAATTGCCGAGCAAATGGGATTGCCAACCAGATCTGAAAAGGCAAAACCCGCGGATCTTGTTGACCTTGAGATCTGGGGACTCAGCTCACTTCACGGCATCAGGCCAGTTGATGAATGGGTTGACCTTGGTGGACCGGTTGGTCAACCACGTCACCTAGAGGCCTTCAATAAGCGCCTACGCATGCTGTCGACCAGCATTGACTAAAGATCTATCACCTTATCTGCGAACGCACTCAGCTGCTTATCGTGGGTAATTAATATCACTGCACGATTTTTTCGTTGCTTAGCTGCACCAAGCAAATCTTTAACCAGCTCCAAGGAAGTTGCCTGGTCAACATTTGCAGTTGGCTCATCAAGAATCAGCACATCAAAATCCGCAAGTAATGCCCTAGCCAGCGCAACTCGTTGCGCCTCACCGCCAGAAATCAACGAGCCACGCTCGCCAAGTTGAGTTTGAAGACCCTCACGGAGATCAAATGTTCGACTTAAGCCAACTTTTTCAACGACTTGTTCTAGTTCCGAGGTGCTTGCGGTCGGCTTTGCAATAAGCAAATTATCTTTCAAAGTTCCCATGAAAATAACTGGATCTTGTTCCACGTAGCCAAGGTGTTCACGTACATTTTCAATTTGATACTCACAAATTGGATTGTCATTTAGGAAAATTGAACCTTTGATTGGCTCTAAGAACCTTGTGATAGCAAGCGCAACCGAGGTTTTCCCGGCACCACTAATTCCATGCAAAACCATTGTTTCGCCCTCGTGCAATTCGAAAGAAATTCCATTAGCGACAACCGGGCCAGTGGGATAACGCAAAGAAACACCCTCAAACCTTAGCGATTTGAATTCGGAAACTATTTTCGTTCCAGAAGAGGGTTGAATAATCGCTGGTACCGGTTGCTTCAATAATTCGTCGACCCTATTCGCGCTGGCTACGAACCTGTGCCATGCGGAATAAACAGGTTGAGCATTTGCCACAACGTCAAAGACTGCTAAGGGCAAAAGGGTGAATACTGCAAGAAGAACACCTGGTTGCAACTCAGAAGCAACCGCCCGAGCACCAACCCACGCCGTGCCTAGTGTTGCAACTGTAGTTAGAAGTGAAAACAACGCCTGGCCTACACCGTTTGAGATTGAACTTGAATTACTGATCTTTGTCAATTGATTTTCAATTTGATTTAGTTGCTTCCTGTGTTTGGCCATCCAACCGTAGGCCAACCAAACATCGTGATTTTCCAACATCTCAAGACTTTGCTCAGCTAGGTTCGCGTTTATCCTCGCCTTTGAGACATCTGCATTCTTACCCAGCCATCCAGATAAGGGCATAGCAATAAAGAAAGCTGCAAATAGGGCAACTGCCAAAATAGCGGCGGCAGCAGGCAATACCAGCGCTAAACCTACGGTGGTAATCAAAGAAACACCAACCGATTGGCTAAGCGGTGAAATTACGCGAAGAGGAAGATTCTGCAATTCATCGACATCTGAAACCACTCGCGAAAGAATCTGACCCCTATTAACCGCGCTAAAACCTGCCGGCGAAAATGGAATAAGTTTTTCGAAAACTAAAGGACGCCATTTCGAAAGCATTCGAAAAGAAGAGTCATGTAACAGAAGCCTCTCGCCGTATCTAAAAGTTGCCCTTCCCAGTGCAAAACCACGCACCCCCACGACGGCAATCATCAAATACATAACCGGTGGCTGTTCAGCCGCCCTAGAAATCAACCATGCAGAGGTGGCCAATAGTGCAACCGCCGACATCCCCTGCAATAAAGCAACGAGTAAACCTAACGAAAAGTTTCTGCTACGCGGTACGCCAAATTTGAGAAGACTAAACATTCACCACCTCAATCAGAACATCCGCCGCACGAATCACTTGCGGTTGATGTGAAATCGCTACTACTGCCCTACCCTCGACGGCAAAACTTTTCAACGAGTTAAGCACCCTTGCTGTTCGATTTTCATCCAACGCTGAAAATGGTTCATCGAGCAGTATGTACTTAGCATGGGTAGCAAGCGCCCTATAGAAGCATCTGGCTAAACTGATCCGCTGGGCTTGTCCACCAGAAACCTGGCTTCCATCTTGATTGACCACTCGTGACAAATCCAGGTCATCAAGTGCTGCAAGCTGGACCGCCGAAACCAACGAATTGCTGTCTACGAGTTTGTCGTCGATTCCTCCTGTAATGTTTTCTCGCACTGTTCCATTGAAGAGAGCAGGCCGCTGAGGCATCCAAGCAGCATCGGCAAATTCAATTTCTGCTGAAGTTCCGGCTAGTCCCAGCTTGTGCTTAAAAATTGTGGATTTTCCCACCCCTGAGGCGCCAGTGATTACAGTAAATTGCCCAAAATTGAATTCATATCCGCCTGATGTATTTGGCGAATTTGCCGGCAACTTAGCAAGATCGATTATGTCTAGAACTTTTTGAGATGCCACAACTCCGTCGGCAGCAGCGTGAAAATTGGCTCCAACTTGACGTATTGGTAGAAAAGCCTCCGGGGCAAGCAGCAAAATAAACAAACCTGATAGCAACGTTATGTCACCGTTTACTAGCCTTAAACCTATTGACACAGCGATCAATGCCACCGATAAACTGCCGATAAGTTCAAGTGCAAAGCCAGATGTAAATGAAAGTCTTAATACCTTCATTGTTCGAATTCGGTGCTGTTCACTCACTTCGCCAATAATGGCCACTTGGTTTTTAGCTCTACCAAAAACTCGCAACGTGGTTAAACCTCGCAGCACCTCCAGGAAGTGTTGGTTTAGTTTGGTTAAGGATTCCAATTGCCTTTGCTGAGCTACTTGGGTGGCCCAGCCAATCAATATCATAAATATTGGAATAAGTGGCAAAGTAGCGACCAACGCAATTCCGCTTGCAGTATCGGTGCTCCAAATAATTCCTATAAAAACTGGAGTTACCACGGCCGTATAGATCAACTGTGGGAGATATTTTGAAAAATATGACTCTAAAGAGTTCAGGCCTGTTGTTGCTAAAACATTCAATTCAGCAAGACTATTTTTGTGCAACCAAATTGAACCCAATTTGAATATCGAGTCGTATAACTTGGTTCGGAGTTGTACCTTAACTGCGTTTGAAGCTCTAATGCCAGCCAGTTCCTGCAGCCAGAGAACCATTGCCTTAGCGACTCCGGCACAAGCAATCCAGTAAAGCGAAGGGATTACCGATTCCGCATCGGAGTTTTCGATAAAGACTCTGGTGACAATTACAGACAGATTCCAAGCAATGACTATGGTTGCCCCAGACCCAAGAGTCGCAAGAGCGACCACGCTGGCTATGAACCAACGGGCCGCTCCTGCTTCCCTAAGTAACCGGGGGTCTAATGGTTTAATGCTGCGCCTTATTATCGAGCTTTAGTGCGAAACAGTCGGAATTGAATTGCGACTGATGCGCTTTCTGAATACCCAGTATGTCCAACCTTGATACAGCAAAACCAACGGAACCATGAATACCGCAACCCAAGTCATAACTGTCAAAGTGTATTGACTGGATGATGCGTTATCGATGGTCAGGCTGAACGCTACATCTGTTGTTGACGGAAATACGTTTGGGAAAAGTGCAGCAAACAAACTTCCAACTGCCGTGATGATAGTGACTACTAGTAGCGAGAAAGCAATGCCTTCACGTTTGAAGTAATTCGCAACCAAACCAGCGATTAGAGAAACTGCAGCTAGCGCAGACAACATAAAACCTAGAACGCTAAAGTGGGCGATCAAAGTCCACACCAAGAATGTCGCAGCCAATACTGTGGTTGCGATACCTACCTTGGTGCCCAAGTTGCTAGCGCGATCTTTTATGTCACCTTCAGTCTTCAAAGCAATAAACATCAAGCCGTGAGTCCAGAACAGAGTTAGAGTGACAAGCCCGCCCAGCAAACCGTATGGGTTCAAAAGCGTAAACAGAGTGCCTGTGTAGATGTGCTGTTCGTTCAGCGGGACGCCCTGAACGATGTTGGCGAATGCTACGCCCCAAAGCAGTGCAGGCAACGCAGAGCCAACCACAATCATCCAGTCAAAAACTGCTTTCCAGCGAACCTCATTTGCACCAATAGTTTTACCTTTTCCTCGATATTCAAAGGCAACACCACGTGCAATTAACGCGGCCAGAATCAGCAATAACGGTAGGTAGAAGCCGCTAAAGAGTGATGCGTACCACTCCGGGAAAGCCGCGAACAGGCTTGCACCCGCAACTAAAACCCAAGTTTCGTTGAGGTCCCAAACGGGACCAATGGTGTTGATAAGTACGCGACGATCAGTGTCATCTTTACCTAAGAAAGGTAGGGACATTCCAACACCAAAGTCGAATCCATCGAGCACAAAGTAGCCGATGAATAGGAATCCAACAATCAGGAACCAAATTTCATTGAGTTGCATTTAGTTTTCTCCTTCCTTTCTTAGTAAGCCACTGCTAGTTTTTCTGAATTTTCTTCAGAACTTGCCTTGGTCTCTTCAATGCCATTTTGCGCCGCAGCCAGCAGCAACTTCAGTTCAACTACGGCAAGAATTCCGTAGATTGCTGTAAATACAATCAAGGAAATCAAAACGTCTACTCCGTTAATGCCCGGAGAAACTCCATCTGCGGTCTTCATTAACTTAAATACCAACCATGGCTGACGACCCATCTCGGTAAACATCCAACCTAGCGAGATGCCAAGCACTGGAATTGGAGCCGACCAAATCGCTACGTTCCATGCCCACTTTGGCACATCAACGTTTCCCTTACGGGTCATCCAAAGACCCACAACAGCGATCACCATGGACAATAGACCAAGGCCGATCATCCACCGGAATGCCCAATAGGTGATCCATATTGTCGGCATGTAATCTCCTGGACCGTACGCGGCAACATATTGCGCCTGCAGGTCATTTAATCCTTCAACTTTTCCGTCAAGGGTATGAGTTGAAAGGAAGGAAAGCAGGTTTGGAATACGAACTGAGAAAAGTTCACTCTTTCCATCGGGTGTTCCCCAAGTGAAAATTGAAAACGATGCTGGTGCGGAAGTGTTGTAAAGGGCTTCGGCAGCTGCCATCTTCATTGGCTGAGTCTGAACCATAGCAAGACCTAGGCCATCCCCTGACAAAGCGGTACCAACGCCACCCGCTAGAACAGTCCAGAGGCCAAAGCGCAATGAAGTTCGCATCGATTCCACTGCTTGGCTGCGCTTTAGGTGGTAAGCAGAAATTGCCACCATTACTGCCCCAGCAAACATAAACGATGCTGTCACAGTGTGAGGGAACTGATTCAAGGCCACAATATTTGTCAAGACGGCCCCAATGTCTACTAATTCAGCGCGGTTCTTTGCCTCATTAATTTCAAATCCCACAGGATTTTGCATGAATGAATTTGCAGCGAGAATGAAGTAAGCCGAAAGCACTACACCTAGCGCGGTCATCCATATTGTTGCCAGGTGAAGCTTCTTCGACAGGCGGTCCCATCCAAAAATCCAAAGTCCGATGAAAGTTGCTTCAAAGAAGAACGCCAACAAGCCTTCCATGGCTAGTGGAGCGCCAAAAATGTCACCAACGAATCGTGAGTAGTCCGACCAGTTCATTCCAAACTGGAATTCCTGAACGATGCCGGTCACAACTCCCATGGCGAAGTTGATTAAGAAGATTTTGCCGAAAAGCTTGGTTAGCTTGAGGAATTTTTCGTTATTGGTGCGTACCCACGCAGTCTGAAAAATTGCGACTAAAAAGACCATTCCTATGGTCAGGGGTACAAAAAGGAAGTGGTAAACGGTAGTTAAACCGAACTGCCATCTAGAAAGATCAAGTGGGCTAAGTTCGGAGAGTACAGCTGGAATTGCCGTATGCATCAGGGAATCGCTTTCTGGAAAACTTTTTTATTTTCCACTTCCGTTCTACTCTCTTTATAACGAATGTGCAACGACGTTGGCGCGTGTCCGGAGGCTAAATAACTGGGAAGATTGAGCAGTGAACCAAGTTCTTGACTGGCTACTAACCAATGTCCAAAGCGTAGACCCAATTCTGCGCAACCTTTTGGCAGGCTTGGCGATCATGCTCGAAACCTCGTTGTTTGTGGGCCTGATCATTCCAGGCGACACGGTGGTTTTGGTTGCCTCTACCGGTGTGCTGGACATTGGTGACTTCTTCTTGCTGTTGGGCTTTGTTCTATTGGGGTCTCTGATTGGCGAATCGCTTGGCTTTTGGATTGGTCGTCTATTTGGCTCACGAATTCGTGCCAGCAAACTTGGTCAGCGAATCGGTGAATCAAATTGGAAAATGGCCGACTCGTTTATTGAGGCACGTGGTGGTCTTGCCGTTGCAATTTCAAGATTCTTGCCCGTGCTGCACTCCCTGGTTCCGGTGGTCGCCGGTGCCACCAAAATGCGCTATCGCGTATTCATTCGATGGACAGTTGCTGCCTGTGCGGTTTGGGCATCGGCGTACGTGAGCGTGGGTTATCTGGCACACACCAGCTATGACCAGATTGGCGCCAATCTGAAATTCGGAAGCGTAATATTCGTAGCAATCATTCTTGTTTTTGTCACAATAATTCACTTCGCCAAGAAGCGTCTTGAAAAAACTGCAATTAAAATGGTTCAAACCGATAAAGCCTCCCAGTTCACCGAACTCGAGGGTTAAACATGTGCGGTCGTTTTGTAGTCGCACGTACCGTTGGTGAAATTCAAACTATTTTCGAAGCCGATGAAATTATTGGTGAACATCCGGGTATTAGTTACAACGTTGCTCCAACCCAACCAATCACCATAATTGTGGATCGGGCCTTCGAGAAGGCAACAGATGGTTCGCCTATCGGTGAATTAAGTCGCGAACTACATGCGGCACGCTGGGGTCTGGTGCCGCGCTGGGCAAAGAGCCCAACCGAGCACGCTCCCCTAATCAACGGGCGCATCGAAACAATTTTGGAGAAGCCTTCATTCAAGGACTCGGTAGCGCGTCGCCGCTGCGTGATTCCTGCATCCGGATATTACGAATGGCACGTGGCAGCCGATGGCACCAAGCAACCGTTTTACATCAGTGCCGGCACCGATGGCATGTTTGCTCTTGCCGGACTTTATGAATGGTGGGCCGATCCAGAAAAAGATGCCAAGGAACCTGCTCGCTGGCTTTTATCGGCTACCACCCTAACCAAACACACTGCACCTGAGCTGGCACACATTCACGATCGCAACCCGGTGCTGTTGTCACCAGATACCTTCGAGGCCTGGCTTGATCCGCACATTGAAGGAGATCAAGAATTATTGAACGCTGTGGCGAACGATTCAGACCTGGTTGCCGGCGAAGCCGAATTCTTCAAGGTTGGCGCAGAAGTTGGCAAAGTTTCGAATAACACCGAGGCACTGATCAAACCGCTTAGCTAAATCTGCCCGATTAAATTTTGGAGAGTTCGCTGGCAATCTGGCGTACGTGTTCCATCGCGATGGTGTGACCGCCAGGGTGCAACATAAATTCCACCTTTGCTCCTAGCGCTTTGAATTCCTCAATCAACGCATCAACGCGAACCTGCGGTGAATACGCATCGGCAGCCCCATTGGCAATCCAAACTCGTTTGCTAGATAAATCGGGCTTACCATTTTTGAACGGGGTGTTCTCAAAGACCTTATTATTCCCCATTGCCACAACACCGGATAGCGAATCTGGCTGCAGCAACAACAAAGAAGTTGCCGCGTTGGCACCGTTCGAAAATCCAACCGCGAAGACGTTTTCTGGGTTGAAGCCGTACTCGCCCGCTGCAGCCCACAAGAAATCTGCTAACTCAGACGAGTTTTCAATCACTGCCTTCTCGTCGTAGGTGTCTTGTTCTAGAAGTGGAAAAAATCGATTGGCACCGTCACTCTTGCGCAGACCACGTGGCGACAGCAAGTTGGCATTTGGATCTAGCGCCTTGCCGAGGCCAAGCAAATCGTGTTCATCGGCTCCTGATCCGTGTAATAGCAAAAAAGTTTTGTTATTTGCCACATCGGAACTTGGTTGCCAAACGTGTGGTCTAGAAAGATCACGTGGATTTACCATTACTTTGCCTTGGCGATGAATTCTTCAAGCACCTGTGAAGTTGCCGAACAGCCAGAGCGAGTCACACCAAGATCCATGTAATCAATTAGTTGGTCAAGGGTGCGAACGCCGCCAGACGACTTAACTTTTAGACGGTCTCCCACGGTCTTCTTCATTAGGGCAACGTTGTGTGTAGTGGCACCCTCACTGGCAAAACCCGTTGAGGTCTTCACATAATCCGCACCAGCCTTTTCGGTCAACTCACACGCCTTGATGATCTGCTCGTCATTCAAGAATGCGGTTTCAAAGATTACCTTGACCGATGCACCGGCTTCGTGAGCAACTTCAACGACTGCGCGAATATCTTGCTCTACATAATCAAAATCACCTGAGAGCATCGCAGAAACGTTCATCACCATGTCGATCTCAACTGCACCATTGGAAATGGCATCCTTGGTTTCAAAAGCTTTTGTTGCGGTGGTAGTTGAACCGTGCGGAAAACCAATCACGGTGCAAACATTCACGGTGCTACCGGCTAGAGCCTTAGTGGCGGCGGCAACGTCCATTGGGCGAATGCAGTACGAAGCGGTGTTGTACTTAAGGGCAAGCTCTGCCCCCGCAGCCACATCGGTGTAAGTGAAGTCCGGTTTTAGAATTGAATGGTCAATGGTCTTGGCTACTTGCTCAAGGGTGTAGCCGCGGTAAGTCTTACTCATGGTTTCAGTCTAAGTTTGTTTTGTGCGTGTGACTGTCATGGTGAAGCCGGGTTCTAAAAAAGGTCCCCTTGTTGAAGTGAATGCCGACTCAACTCTTACGGTTTACCTGTTGCAGCGCGCCGTTGATGGTGCCGCAAACGAAGGCCTAATCGAACTGCTGGCCAAGCACTTTGCTGTCTCAAAATCCCGAGTCACCATAGAATCGGGATTCACATCAAGAATTAAACGCGTATACGTAGATATCTAAATTAAGGAACCTCATGCACATTGCCATGGCTAGTGACCACGCAGGTCGCGCATTAAAAGAGGAAATCAAGACTCTGCTTGCCAGGCTAGGTCACACCGTGGTTGATTTTGGAACCAACACCGATGACCCGGCTGACCTACCAGACCACGTGCTACCAGCATCGCTTGCGGTTGCCAGCGGCGAAGCCCAGCGCGGAATTTTTGTTGACGGAGTTGGCTACGGCAGCGCATTGATCGCAAATAAGGTGCCCGGCGTTTTTGCCGCGGTATGCCAGGACTCGTTTTGTGCCGAGCTTGCTCGTTCACACTCAGACACCAATGTGCTGTGCCTAGGTGGCAAGATCATAGGCTCGGCAATTGCTCTAGAAATTGTTAAAGTCTGGATGCAGACCGAATGGCTTGGCACTTCTGAGCCAAAGTACGCGCGTCGCGTTGAGAAAGTTCTAGCCATCGACGCCCAGTTCCGCGCGAACTAAATATTTGGCAAAAGAAAACCCGCCAAACCTATGGGTGTTGGCGGGTAATTCTTGTGGACCTAAGGGGATTTGAACCCCTGACCCCCTGCATGCCATGCAGGTGCGCTACCAGCTGCGCCATAGGCCCGTTCATTGCCGAAGCAACTCGTCCAGTTTACAACAATCTAGGCTGCAGGAACTGCATCAAGTTTTACCACTGGGCAGTCTTTCCATAGGCGCTCCAGCGAGTAGTACATGCGGTCTTCCTCGTGCATGATGTGGCAAATCACATCGCCAAAGTCCAGCAGAATCCAGCGACCGGTCTCTTTGCCCTCGCGACG
>CAZWHL010000016.1:25084-30187 GCA_964633625.1 uncultured Rhodoluna sp. | reverse complement strand
CGATCAGCAGAATTGGGAACCAGAACTTCTTTAATATCCAACGCATAACTTCAGCCTAACCTCGCACTTTCGCATACAGCGCACGCATCAAGCGTTCTTCGTCAATTCGCCAATAGTTGTGCATCTTGCCGTCGATCATTAGTACCGGAATTTCTTCGGCATACTTCAGACGCAGAGCATCATCCTCAAGAATATTGAGTTCCTCAACGGCAATTTCGGCGTTTGGGTTAGCTTTGCGAAACTCAAGCAGTACGCCATCAATCGCGTCGCGGGCCTCGTCGCACAGGTGACAACCCGGCTTTCCAATAAGCGTTAACTGAATGCTCATGATCCCAGCCTATTCCAGAGCCAACTGCGGGCTGGCACACTCTAAACTTGCTAGGTGCCTGAAACTCCAAAGAAATCTCGAAAGATCGAAGCCGCGTTCTTCGACGTCGATAACACCATTTTGCGTGGTTCGTCGAGCTTTCTTTTTGGCAAGGCGGCTTTTCAGCGAGGATTCTTTAATCGCAAAGACTTTTGGAAGATGGCTTGGCAGCAGAGCCTATTCATCACGCGCGGTGAAAAACTAAACTCACTCGACGCGATTCGCGACAAGGCACTCAGCTTGATTGCCGGTCACCGAGCAGTTGACCTGACCGATCTAACCGACATCGTTTACGACGACTACATCAGCCCAAAACTTTGGCCAGAGACTGTTCGAATTGCTCAGGAGCACATCAAGGCCGGGCGAGAAGTTTGGCTGGTCACCGCAACACCAAAAGAAATTGCAGACGTAATCGCACACCGCCTTGGCTTAACCGGTGGCTTGGGCACAATCGTTGAGGTTGGTGCCGATGGAATTCTTACCGGCAAGCTAGTCGGTGCAACTCTGCACGGTAAGGCCAAGCGCAAAGCTGTCCGTGCACTGGCCAAGGAACGCAACATCAGTCTCAAGCGCTCATACGCGTACTCAGACAGCGTTAACGATCTGCCAATGCTGACCGCTGTTGGAAACCCAAATTGCATTAACCCCGATGTTGCCTTGCGCTACTACGCCAACGAAGCGGGCTGGCCAATTCTTGATTTCAAAAAGCGCGAGCTGCGCGCAAATAAAAAGTAGCGACGCGCACCTGTATTGGTGTGATTAAAAAAACTCCCCCAAACGCAAAAACCCGCCTGGCACATGGCCGGCGGGCTAAAGCTCGATAAGAAGATTTACTTCTTATTGCGACGCTGGTGACGAGTCTTGCGAAGCAACTTGCGGTGCTTCTTCTTAGACATACGCTTGCGGCGCTTCTTAATTACTGAACCCATAGGGACCTCACAGTTTTTGGATGTTTATCGACCAAGAGGCCGTAAGCAAAACGATTTCCCTAGTCTAGCCCAGAAATAGAGGCATTTGCGACCCTAAATCCCCGCCCACGTAGGCCTAGAACCTAGACTCTTACTGATAATTCAATCAACCGCCCGAAAGGCCAACTGTTTTATGAACGCTTCACTAAAGAAGGTAATTGCCGAGTTCATCGGTACCTTCACTTTCCTACTAGCAATTGCTGGTGCATCTGCGTCAGGTTCACCGCTTAAGCAGGTTTCACTTGCATTGACTCTGGGTCTAATGATCCTGACCCTTGGCGGCATCAGTGGCGGTCACTTCAACCCTGCAGTTTCTATCTACTTCTTCGCTAAGAAGCAGCTTTCATTCGGAGCACTTGTTTCTTACGTTGCTGCTCAGCTTGCTGGTGCTTACGTTGGTGTTGCAGCTGGTTTAGGCCTTTGGGACAAAACTGTTTCTCCGCTTTCAGAAGGCAACCAGGTTTCAGCTCCTATCTTCCTTGGTGAAGTTCTTGCAACCGCCGGTTTGGTTTTCATCATCGGCACCTTGGTGAACAACAAGCAGGCAAACCTAATCTGGATCGCAGTGGCGACCTGGGTTTTCGCAGCCGGTACCTTCACCGTAACTGGCGCAATGGCTAACCCTGCCGTTGCTTTTGGTCTAATGTTCAACGGCATCTCAACCGGCAGCATCGCGAGCATCGTGGTTGCACAGCTTGTTGGTCTTGTAGTTGCAATCCTGTTGCTACTTATCACCGGTGCATCGACCAAGAAGAAAGCGCCTAAGAAGGAAGCTCCTAAGTTCGTACCAGCACCGATAGTGGCAGCTCCTGCCGCTGCTGCGGCACCTGCTTCAACCACCGCGGCTAAGCCTGCGGCAAAGAAGCAAGCTGCTAAGAAGCCAGTTGCCAAGAAGGCTGCTGCTTCTAAGACTGTTGCTAAGCCAGTGGCTAAGCCTGCTGCTGCAAAGAAGCCTGCTGCTAAAAAGGCACCGGCTAAGAAGTAATTCACTTTTAGTTAAGCAAAGCGCGTCGGGTAGCCGGCGCGTTTTGCTTTAACCTTTATCTATGACTTACAAAGCCTCAGTTCTTTTCGTTTGTATTCACAATGCTGGTCGCTCTCAAATGGCTGCGGGGTACCTAAAGCACCTAGCCGGCGACCGCATTGAGGTCCGCTCAGCTGGCACCGATCCTGGCGACAAGGTGAACCCTGCCGCGGTTGAGGCAATGGCCGAAGAAGGCATCGACATCAGCGTGAACTTTCCAAAGAAGCTCACCGACGAGGCTGTTAAAGAATCCGACTACGTAATCACCATGGGTTGCGGTGACACCTGCCCGTTCTTCCCCGGTAAAACTTACCTAGACTGGCCGCTCGACGACCCAGCTGGTCAGGGTGTTGATGCTGTTCGCCCAATCCGCGACGCGGTTCGCGCCAAGGTTGAAGCGCTTATTGCCGAAATCGACGCAAAGTAACGAATTAGCATTTTCCGGACTTTTTAGGCCCTTGCCGCTGTTATTTCTAGAAAGTAAGTGACAAACTTTCTAGAAACCAGTTGAGAGGGCCAAATGCCGAACTCGCAAAAACCTGCACCACAGCCTAAGCAGGCGCGTGCACACGACACTATTGAGACCGTGCTGGCGGAAACCAACAAGGCCATGGTCAGAGGTGGTGAAGCTGCCGTTCGCGTTCAAGAAATCTCTGAAAAAACTAAAGTTTCCATCGGTTCGATTTATCACCACTTTGGTGATCGCGATGGGCTTATTCGAGCAGCCTATGTACACACTTTTCGCAAGGCAATTCAAACTGACATCGATAGGGTTAAGCGCTTCATGTCAAGAATGTCGAGCGCCAAAGAAATCGCCGAACATTACGACGAGATGCTCGCCTTCTTGAATCACCACTTTGAACAGTTTCCGGCACGTGATCGTGCAAACACTATCGGCAGCACCACCGGTCGCCCCCTGCTACGAGACGCAATAGTTGCAGTTCAGACGGAATTGACCACTGGATTAACAGAGGTAATGCAATTGCTCAAGGATCGCGGAATTCTGAAGCCTCATCTAGAACCTCGTGCTGCAGCAGTCATGACGCTGGGAATGCTGCACGGACGAATTATTGCGGAATTTGATTCAACGCCCGTCGAGAATCATCACTGGAACGCGTCAATGCTGACCGCATTCAGTGGGCTATTTGTAGGTGTAGAAAATCTGCCGATTTGGAACAAGCTGGCTAACGCCTAATTATTTTCCGGCTGCCAGTTCTTTCGCGCGGGCTAAAGCTGCATCGGTTGCTTCTATAAACATTTTTGCTAAGTCAGTTTCAGCCATACGAGCAATTGCACGTTCGGTGGTTCCGTTTGGAGAAGTTACTTGCTTGCGAAGCACATCAGGTGATTTTCCTTCAGAAATCAAAAGCTCCGATGCCCCCAAGAATGTTTCATTCACCAAAAGCGCCGCGTCGGCATCACTAAATCCCTGGTGCTTGGCAGCCGCAGTCAATTGCTCAATCAAGTAGAAAACATATGCCGGACCGGAACCAGAAATTGTGCTGAGCGCGTCAATCTTTGATTCGTCTAGCACCAATGTTTTACCAACGGTTTCAAAAAGCTCAACGGTGGTTTCCACCGCCCATTCGGTTGCGCGTGAGCCGGCGGAGATTCCGGTGATTGCTCGGCTAACAATTGCAGGTGTGTTTGGCATCGCACGAACTACACCAACATCTTCAGGAAGCACGGCCTCCATGGCTTGCGTGGTCACACCGGCGGCTACGGAAATTACAAGAGCATTGTCATCAAGTGAGTCAGCAATATCTGCTAGTACCTCAGTCACGTATGCAGGCTTCACGCCAATCAAAACTACGTTTGCTCCGGCAACCGCCATCTGGTTTGCGTCGTCGCCGTTTTCCATCGCAAACGATAAAACGCCGTATTCATCAGTTAGTTGTTCGGCACTGGTAGTCGAGTTTGTTGTCACCGCAACCTGATTAGGGTCAAATCCAGACTTAAGTAAGCCGCTCAAAATTGCGCCACCCATAGATCCGGTGCCGATGATTGCAATGCGCTTGATGTTCACCCGTTCAGTTTACGGTGAGCAGCTCGGCAACGGCCCGCACGGTACCTGTTGAGAGGCGTATAGGTGTCCTTAGTCCTTGGTAGTTTGGTTCTATGGCTGTTGCAAAAAGTTCCTTTACCTGCACCGACTGCGGTTGGACCACCCCTAAGTGGGTTGGTCGCTGTGGCGAGTGCCAGGCCTGGGACACCATGCAAGAGGGCAAGGCCGGTGGTGGGCGCGGGCTTGGCACCGTGCGTCAGATTAAGCCAGTGGCCATTGTGGGTTCTTCAGTTGCAAAGCCAATCACGCATGTTTCAACCCAGCGCGTAGCCGCCTGGTCAACTCAAGTTGGCGAGTTTGATCGTGTGCTTGGTGGCGGTTTGGTGCCCGGTGCCGTGGTGCTGCTTTCTGGCGAGCCGGGTGTGGGTAAGAGCACGTTGCTGCTTGAGGTTGCCGCTAATACCGCCAAGTCGGGCAAAACAGTTTTGTATGTTTCCGGTGAAGAATCTGTTGGTCAGATTCGTCTGCGTGCAGAGCGAACCGGCGCAATGAACGACAACCTTTTTATTGCTTCTGAGACTGACCTTTCCACAGTGCTAGGCCAGATCGATGCCGTTTCTCCGGAACTTCTTGTTGTTGACTCAGTGCAGACCATTGCGGCTGCCGAGATTGATGGCGCAGCCGGAATGCCTTCGCAAATTCGTGAGGTTGCCGCTAACTTGATTCGCGTCGCCAAAGA
>CAZWHL010000016.1:6244-24984 GCA_964633625.1 uncultured Rhodoluna sp. | reverse complement strand
GAATGCCTTCGCAAATTCGTGAGGTTGCCGCTAACTTGATTCGCGTCGCCAAAGAGCGCGCTCTGCCAGTGATTCTGGTTGGTCACGTTACCAAGGATGGCAACATCGCCGGCCCACGCGCACTTGAACACCTGGTTGATGTGGTCTGCCACTTTGAAGGCGATCGTCAAACTTCGTTGCGTTTTGTGCGCAGCATGAAAAACCGTTTTGGACCAACCGATGAAGTTGGATGCTTCGAGATGACCGGCGAGGGAATTAACGAAGTGCCAGATCCGTCTGGCATGTTCTTGTCCCGCGGTGATGCTCCGGTTTCTGGAACTTGTGTGACCGTAACCGTCGAGGGAAAGCGTCCGCTGATTGCAGAGGTTCAAGCACTTGTGGTCAAGTCTTCTACCCCACAACCTCGTCGTGTAACCAATGGCGTTGATTCTGCACGCGTTGCCATGTTACTAGCGGTGCTAGAACGTCGTGCGGGATTGCGCTTGAGCGACATGGATGTTTATGTTTCAACTGTTGGTGGCGTAAAACTTACTGAGCCAGCTTCAGACCTTGCGATTGCGCTGGCGATTGCATCAGCAGTTCAAGACAAACCAATTGCGCACAACCTGGTTGCCTTTGGAGAGATTTCCCTTGCCGGTGAAATTCGCAAAGTCTCTAACGGCAAGGTTCGCGCAAGCGAGGCAACCCGTCTGGGATTTGTGCGCAGCGTTGATTCTGGTGTTGGTGATCTGAAGGCTGCTCTCGCCTTGGGCTTGAACTGGTAAACGAGTGGGTCTCAAATTTTCACTTGGTAAATTTGAAAAATAAACTAGTTCAGTACGAACTGCGAGGTTTCCTTAGAAACCGCTCCGCCAACCTCAACGCTTAGGTGATAAGAGGCCCCACCGGCAGTAACTGGTGTTTGATCCGCACCACAACCCGTTGAAGAAGACTTCACGCGATACCAGTCGCTCATTGCACTGGTTAGTGGTTCGTTTGGTTTCAAGGTAATTGGGTCTGCCAATAGTCCGGTGCGGTCGCAGTTCTCTGATGTCCAAATAGTTTCGCTGCCGCTGGTCACTCTGAAGTAAGTTGACTTAGCGCCAACGTCAAAGGTGCAATCCTTTGAACCGGTGTTGGTGATCTTGTAGCCAAAGAATGGGTTGATGCCGGAATCAAAAGACGACTGCGGGTTTCCGTTGGCGTCGGCAACTATTGCCTCAATCGAAATTGAACCGGGGGCACAGGCCGCCACGGCCGACGAACCACTGATTGGGTTAGCGGTATCGGTGTTGCCACCAAAGATTCCCTGAACCAGGCTCACGGCACCTGCCACAAGACTCCACACAATCGCCACCAGGGCGGCTAAAACAACCAAGGCAATGATGCGTCTGCGCAGGTAAACAGATTTACTGCGGCGAGCGACTGGGCGTTGGCGGTTTCGTGGATCGTGACGCGATGAACTCATAAAAATAGAGTATCCAGCGAAACAAAGAATGCCCCGATAAACGGGGCATTCTTCGCCAATCCAGGAAAGGAGTTATCTGGATTTAGAGCGGTTCAGCTTTACTGGCTTAGTTGGTTGCTGGAGCCGCTGGCTTTGGTGTCTTAGACGGCTTCACCGAAGGCTCTGGCTTGGCAGGCTTTACCGGCTTAGAACTCTTTTCTGGCTTAGTTGGCTTCAGCGGCTCCACTGGCTTTACAGGCGCAACACCTAGTGCCTGAATTGCCGCAGTTCGTGCAGCCGTTGCAGCGCTCTTGGCTTGTTCAAATGCGGTCTTTGCTGCCAACTTTGCATCCGCAGTGACATCGCCTGCAATTGCCTGTTCGTAGGTTGCCTTGGCTGCATTTACTGCAGCTGCAAAGGTTTGGCCAATCACTTTCTTTGCATTTGCGTAGGCGATAAGAGCGGGCTTTAGCTCTTCAAGCGCAGTTTTGTAGGCAGCTTTCTGTGCTTCATAGTCTGTCTTGGCACTCTTGAATGCATCGACTGATGACTTGTATGCAGCAGAAGCTGTCTTATAAGCCTCGATAGCGGTTCTATCTTTCTTTACAACTTTTGCGGTTGGAGCAGGTGATGCTGATGAACCTACCTCATCCGCTGCGAATGACGCTGAAACACCAGATAGTGAGATCGATACACCAAGGGCTAGGGCAGCTGCACTTTTGCCGATTTTGCTTTTCATAAGTTTTTCCTTTTCTTTCAGCCAGTAATAGTTAGGCTGGCAGGCGACTCTGTTAAGTTTCTGTCAAAACTCTCTAGTTATCCAAGCAATTGACTTAGCTCAATCTTTTATTCCTACGATAGGAAACATGGAGATTGCCAAGATTCTTGTGGTCGATGACGAACCATCCGTAAGGGAAATGGTTTCGGATGCCCTTTCGCTTGCGGGATACACAATTCAAATTGCCGCTGACGGCTTTGAAGCCCTTCAGGCATTGAAGAAAGACAAGTTCGACCTTTTGGTTGCCGATGTCAATATGCCAAGGGTGAGTGGCTATGAACTTGTCGAACGAATGCGAGCAAACGAAAATACGATCCCCGTTATTTTTCTTACGGCCAGGCTTGAAAAGCCCGACATCGCAAAGGGATTCAGAGTTGGCGCCGATGACTACCTTGGTAAACCTTTCAGTCTTGAAGAGCTCACACTCCGTGTGGCGGCAATTTTGAGAAGAACTCTACCTGCTGCGCAAAACGATAGGCAACTACGTTGTGGTCCTGTGACCCTTGATTTCGACACGCACACGGTGACAGTTGAGCGTAAAGAAGTTGTGTTGTCACCAACTGAGTTTCGACTTCTTGCCTACCTTATGGAAAACAAAAATAAAGTGCTAACAAAGCATGCCCTTTTGGACGAGATCTGGGGGATGGGATTCGCAGAAAGCGCAACCGTGGTAGACACCTTTATCTCATACCTCAGAAAAAAGATCCACACCCCAAGATACGAGGGCATAAAGACGGTGAGAGGCATTGGGTTTCAGATTGTAGAAAAACCATGAAAATTAGAACCCGCGTAACCCTAGCAATGGTTGGCGTTGCAACCCTAAGTTCTTTCACGGTCGGCACCGTTGGCTTGGCCGTCAGTTATAACAGCGGGATCCAGCAGGTTAGAGATGAACTTGGCGCCGCTATCAATTCAGTTGAGAACAGTAACGAGGACGCCCTGACCACAGCCCAATTGGCGGTTGCTGGAAGGGAAATAACTTTGGCATTTGTGGAGTCGAATGGTTCAGTGACGGTTATCCAAGATTCCGCAGGTGACCTTAGCGCTCCAACCATTGAAAAGCGCGAAATGGCTTTAGCTGACGGCGAAAAACTTATTTTTGCCGCTTCTAAAGTTGCTGTGATTCAGGCGGCGAGTAATTCTCTGTCGCTTATGCTCCTTCTCTCCTCAATTGTGGCCGCGATCGGAATATTTATCTCTTGGGTAATTCTCAGAAACGACCTCAAAAGCATACGGCGACTTACAGCGGATGCCCGAAAGATTGCCTCTGGGAATCTCGCAGAACTTGAGAAACATGGTGGAAGCTCCGAACTTGTGGAGCTCTCCCTATCGCTATCAGAGCTGATAACTAAACTCCAATCTTCAAATCAAAAGATGCAGCAATTTCTTGGTGATGCATCTCATGAACTTAGGACACCACTCACTGTAATTCGCGGATACTTGGAGCTCCTTGAAAAAAACCAAGAAATTTCTAGTGAACAATCTATTAAGGCTATTTCAAGGGCACACACAGAATCTTTAAGAATGCAGTCAATAATTTCTGACATCTTGCTGCTTTCTGAACTCGGCGAGGAACGAAGTCAGGAAATTGAGCAAATTAATGTCGAAGAAATTTTCCGACCTCTAATTGGGGACCTTGAGATTCAAAATCCCCAGCGAAAAATCGAGATGCTCTCTAATCAGCATTCTGAGTTTTTTGGAGCAAAGGAATTGCTGTTGAGATTCCTACAGAATGCACTGACAAACATTCAGAGATACACGCCATCCGATGCTGAAGTTAGAGTTTCAATCGTTCAGTCACCCGTGGGACTCGAAATCAACATTGACGATTCGGGGCCTGGTATTGCAGGTCTAAGTGAGCAAGCTGAAGTCACCGCATTTAAGCGCTTTGATGACTCCCGATCAAGAGGCTCAGGTGGCTCCGGATTAGGGTTGAGTATCATGGCAAAAATTGTTGAAAATCACGGAGGTCAGATGAGGCTTACCAGAAGCACACTTGGCGGCTTAAGAGTTTCGGCGTTTTTTCCGAACTAAAGAGTCTTAAGCATGCGAGTGTTGCCCAGGGTGTTCTGCTTCACTCGAGCAAGATCCAAGAACTCGGCAACACCGTCGTCGTGCGAGCGAACCATCTGTTCAAAAGTTGCCTCATCAACCGGCACATCAGAAATTTCGGCGAAACCATGCTTGCCAAAGAATTGAGTTTCAAAGGTCAAGCAAAATACGCGCTTAATTCCAACTGATTGAGCCTTGGCCAACAAGGCCTCGAGAACTACGTGCCCAATGCCTTGACCACGCAGGGTCTCACTAACAACCATTGAACGAACCTCGGCTAGGTCTTCCCACATCACGTGCAACGCACCAGCGCCAACCACTTCACCGGTTTCGTCAACCGCAACCAGAAATTCCGGCACGGCTTCGTAAAGGGTAACTAGCTCGTGACCCAGCAAAACCTTTGAGCCCTCAAGCTGCTGACGCATGGCCTGAATGGCCTTCACGTCGCTAGTGCGCGCCGGACGAACGGTGATCTTGCTGGTCATTCTTCAAGATTAGTTGCCGAAGGGTGATTTACTACGCTTCTAGCTCGCCAATCGGGCCGCCCACAACAACCGGTGCACCGTGAGCACGTGAGGCAAAGGTAAATTCACCATTCACAAAGTCCACATCGATGTGCGATGCGTTCTTTAGCTCGCCATGCATAATCTTCTCGCTGAGTTTGTCTTCGATTTCACGCTGAACGGCACGACGAAGTGGTCTTGCACCCAGGGTTGGATCAAAACCAATCTCAATCAAACGATCCTTGGCTGCCTGAGTAACCGCAATAGTCATATCGCGGTCTTCTAGACGAACAGATAGTCGCTTGATGAACAGATCAACAATCTGAACCAGTTCACTCTTGATTAGTTGAGGGAACACGATAGTCTCGTCAACGCGGTTTAGGAACTCGGGACGGAAGCTCTTCTTCAGTTCCTCGTTAACCTTGCCCTTCATGCGCTCGTAGTCGTTGGTGTGATCACCTTCAAGGTTGAAGCCCATCGCTCCGCGGGAAATATCGCGAGTACCAAGGTTTGTGGTCATGATGATGATGGTGTTCTTGAAGTCAACAACGCGACCCTGGCCATCGGTCAAACGACCTTCTTCAAGAATCTGCAATAGCGAGTTGAAGATATCTGGGTGAGCCTTCTCGATCTCGTCAAACAAAACCACGCTGAATGGCTTGCGGCGAACCTTTTCTGTTAGCTGGCCACCCTCTTCGAATCCAACGAAGCCCGGAGGCGCACCAAATAAACGAGACACGGTGTGCTTCTCGCCATATTCAGACATGTCTAGCGAGATCAACGCGCCTTCATCGTCGAACAAGAACTCGGCCAATGCCTTTGCCAGCTCTGTCTTACCAACACCGGTAGGACCGGCAAAGATAAATGAACCCGATGGACGGTTTGGGTCCTTCAAGCCAGCACGCTGACGACGAATTGACTTAGAGATTGCGCTGATGGCGTCTTCTTGCCCAATCACACGCTTGTGCAACTCGTCTTCCATAAAGATCAGCTTGGCGCTTTCTTCCTCTGTCAGCTTGAACACTGGAATACCCGTTGCCTGAGCCAAAACCTCGGCAATAAGACCCTCGTCAACGATGCCCTGCGCAGCTACTGAGCCAGCGCGGTACTGCTTCTCCATCTTGACGCGCTCAATGTTGAGCTGCTTCTCTTGGTCGCGCTTCGATGCGGCTAACTCAAAATCCTGATCCTCAATGGCCTTTTCTTTTTCAACTTTGATCGCCACGATCTTCTCTTCGATCTCGCGAAGTTCAGGCGGTGAAGACAAGATAGACAAACGCAAGCGAGCACCGGCCTCATCGATCAGGTCGATTGCCTTGTCTGGCAAGAAGCGGTCGGTGATGTAGCGGTCAGAAAGCTGAGCTGCGGCAACTAGCGCGCTATCGGTGATTGAAACCTTGTGGTGTACCTCGTAGCGGTCGCGCAGCCCCTTCAAGATGTTGATGGCCTGTGGCAACGATGGCTCGTTCACCATTACCTGCTGGAATCGGCGGGTAAGCGCTGCATCTTTTTCAAAGTGCTTGCGATACTCATCAAGAGTTGTTGCACCAATGGTCTGTAGTTCACCACGGGCAAGCAGTGGCTTCAAAATTGACGCTGCGTCAATGGCACCCTCGGCAGCACCCGCGCCAACAAGTGTGTGAATTTCGTCGATAAAAGTAATGATGTCGCCGCGAGTGCGAATCTCTTTGGTTACTTTCTTTAGGCGCTCCTCAAAGTCACCGCGGTAACGCGATCCGGCAATCAAAGAACCCATGTCTAGTGTGTAGAGCTGCTTGCCCTTCAAGGTTTCTGGAACGTTGCCGTTCACGATCGCCTGCGCAAGACCTTCAACAACCGCGGTCTTACCAACGCCAGGCTCGCCAATCAAGATTGGGTTGTTCTTTCCACGACGAGAAAGAATTTGCATTACGCGTTCGATTTCGCGTTCGCGACCAATAACCGGATCAAGTTTTCCGTCGGCTGCGGCCTGAGTTAAATTGCGACCAAACTGATCAAGAATCTGTGAACCCTTTTGCTTTTCTGCGGTGTCGCCGCCCACGGCAACGGCTTCTTTGCCTTGGAAACCTGAAAGCAACTGAATAACTTGCTGACGTACGCGGTTGGTGTCGGCGCCCAATTTGGTTAGCACCTGAGCGGCAACACCTTCGCCTTCGCGAATCAGACCAAGTAAAAGGTGCTCGGTTCCGATGTAAGAGTGACCAAGCTGAAGTGCTTCACGCAGTGAAAGTTCCAAGACCTTTTTTGCACGCGGAGTAAATGGAATGTGACCGGTGGGTGCCTGCTGACCCTGGCCAATTATTTCTTGCACCTGCTCGCGCACGGAATCAAGATTGATGCCCAGCGACTCAAGTGCTTTGGCTGCAACGCCCTCGCCCTCGTGGATCAGACCCAAAAGAATGTGCTCGGTTCCGATGTAGTTGTGGTTCAGCAACTTGGCTTCTTCTTGAGCCAGCACAACAACGCGACGCGCCTTATCGGTGAATTTCTCGAACATCTTTACTCCTTTGCCGGCCTAACTGAACCGTATGTAAAAATGCTAGGTTGCCGCCCTGCCCTTTTGGGGGCTGTTCGCTGTGGGGTTAATGAGCGCTGAGGTAAGCGGCAGCGGCTAAGCGTCGCCTGCGGCCTAGGCCCAGGAAACCAGGCTCCAGGCATTTAGCCCAACCAGCACCAATAGCAGTGCCACGGCTGCAGTCTTGGTGCCTAGTGAGTTCACGAACTTGCCCATCACCTTGGCCTGCCCGGTAAGCCACACCAACGGCCCCAGCGCCAACGGCAGCCCAAACGCCAAAACAATCTGGCTGACCACCAGAACGGCGGTTGAGTCAGGCACAACTGCCAAAATCAACACCGATGGCACGATCGAGATTAAACGTCGCACGCGGGCATTGATCTTTAGGTTGGTGAGGCCATTCATCACCGATGCTCCGGCGTAACCACCAACAGCAGAGGAAGCCAGGCTAGAAGCCAGCAGGCCAATCGCAAACATGGTTCCGAAAATCTGACCGTGGAAGTCCGCGATGTGTGAAACGGCAGAGTCAATCGTAATTACCGGTACGTCGCCAGCCACCGTTACCGCACCAACTAGCAAGATGCCAACGTTTGCGATTCCAGCGATTGTCATTGCAACAGAGACATCCAACTTTGTCCAGTTGATTAGTTTGCGTTTGTCTTCATTTTTTGCCTTGCCAAATTTTTCGGCAGTCAAAGCGGAGTGCACGTAAATTGCGTGCGGCATGATGGTGGCGCCCAAAATTCCAAGCGCTAAGAAAAGTTCGTCGCGCTGAGAAATTTGTGGCACCAAACCAAGTGCGGCCGCTGCAGCATCAATCTGCGAAGTGAAGAGGCTGGAAACAAAACCAATAATCGTCACAGCCATTAGCGCAACCACCACGGTGATGAAGATGCCAACTTTTTCGTTGCGTGCCAAAGACAAAATTAAGAACGCGGCGGCACCAATAATCATCGCGCCAAATATCGGGTTCAAATTAAACAGCAGGTGCAGTGCGATTGCACCGCCAACTATTTCGGCTAGCTCTGTGGCTAAAATCATTGCTTCTGCCTGCAACCAGTAAACCAAACGCAACCAACGTTTTTTAAATTGTTTGCCAAGCAGTTCGGCCATTGATTTGCCGCTGGCGATTGCCAACTTGGCAGCCAGGTACTGAACTAACCAAGCACCGACATTCGCAAACGCAATTACCCAGATCAGTGAATATCCAAAGCGGGAACCACCGGTTAAGTTGGTGGCAACGTTGCCTGGGTCAATGTAAGCAATACCAGTTGCTAAAGCCGGGCCTACAAAAGCAAGCCCGGCCTTAGAAATAGCCGCTTCTGATCGACGCGGTTTAGAAGTCCCAGTCATCATCCTCGGTAGCTTCGTGCTTACCGATTACGTATGAAGAGCCAGAGCCGCTGAAGAAGTCGTGATTCTCGTCGGCGTTTGGTGACAGTGCTGACAAGATCGCTGGGCTAACCTCTGAAACCTCTTTAGGGAACAGCGGGTCAAAGCCAAGGTTCATCAGTGCCTTGTTGGCGTTGTAGTGCAAGAAGTGCTTTACGTCTTCGGTCAAGCCAAGTGGGTCGTATAGATCCGCGGTGTACTTGATCTCGTTTTCGTATAGCTCTAGCAATAGGTCATAGGTGTACGCCTTTAGTTCGTCGCGGCGCTCTTGAGTCTCCATTTCCATTTGCTTCTGGAACTTGTAGCCAATGTAGAAGCCGTGGATGGCCTCGTCGCGAATGATTAGACGAATCAAGTCACCAGTGTTGGTGAGCTTGGCGCGTGATGACCAGTACATCGGTAGGTAGAAGCCCGAGTAGAACAGGAATGACTCAAGCAGAGTTGAGGCAACCTTGCGCTTTAGCGGGTCATCGCCGCGGTAGTAACCAAGAACGATTTCAGCCTTCTTCTGAAGGTATGGGTTCTCTTCTGACCAGCGGAAAGCCTCTTCAATCTCATCTGTTGAACACAGGGTTGAGAAGATCGATGAGTAGCTCTTGGCGTGCACCGACTCCATGAAAGAGATGTTTGTGTAAACAGCCTCTTCGTGAGCGGTAAGTGCGTCTGGAATCAGTGACAGTGCGCCTACGGTGCCCTGAATGGTGTCTAGCAGAGTAAGACCGGTAAACACGTGCATGGTTAGCTTCTGCTCTTCCGGGCGAAGTGTTGCCCATGAAGGAATGTCGTTAGACATTGGCACCTTCTCTGGCAACCAGAAGTTAGAGGTCAGTCGGTTCCAAACCTCAAGGTCAATTGAGTCCTCTAGTTTGTTCCAGTTAACTGGACGAGTGATTCCCTTTAGTGTGGCGGTCATTTTTTAGTTTCCTCTTGTAACTGACTGATTCTTACAGCATGCAACTTACGCACTCGCCAACTTCGGTGCCTTCCAGCGCCATCTGACGAATACGTACGTAGTAAATAGTCTTGATGCCAGCTCGCCATGCTGCGATCTGAGCCTTGTTAACATCGCGAGTGGTTGCGGTGTCTTTGAAGAACAAAGTCAATGAAAGACCCTGGTCTACGTGCTGAGTTGCAGCGGCGTAGGTTGCAATGATCTTTTCTGGACCAATCTCGTATGCATCCTCGTAGTACTCAAGGTTGTCGTTAGTAAGGAACGGAGCTGGGTAGTAAACACGACCAAGCTTTCCTTCTTTACGAATTTCAATCTTTGATGCCACTGGGTGGATTGAGCTTGTTGAGTTGTTGATGTAAGAGATCGAACCAGTTGGTGGAACAGCCTGAAGGTTCTGGTTGTAAATACCGTGAGTCATGATGCTGTTCTTCAACTGAGTCCAGTCGGTCTGGTCTGGAATAGAGATTCCAGCCTTCGCGAATAGCTCGGCAACCTTTGGAGTTGCTGGCTTCCATTCCTTTGAAACGTACTTCTCAAAGAATTCGCCGGTTGCGTACTTTGACTTCTCAAAACCACCAAAGGTCTTGCCGCGCTCGATAGCGATCTTGTTTGATGCCTTTAGAGCGTGGAACAACACGGTGTAGAAGTACATGTTGGTGAAGTCGATGCCTTCTTCTGAACCGTAGTGAACCCGTTCACGAGCCAGGTAGCCGTGAAGGTTCATCTGACCAAGACCGATAGCGTGTGACTGCTCGTTGCCGTACTTGATTGAGGTAACTGAATCAATGTTGCTCAGGTCAGAAACTGCAGTAAGCGCACGAATAGCTGCTTCAATAGTGCGGCCAAAGTCAGGTGAGTCCATAGCCATCGCAATGTTTAGCGAGCCAAGGTTGCATGAGATGTCTTTACCAACCTGGTTGTAGCTCAAGTCTGCGTTGTAAGTGGTTGGGGTATTTACCTGAAGAATCTCAGAGCAAAGGTTAGACATGTTGATGCGGCCCTCAATTGGGTTCTCGCGGTTAACGGTGTCTTCATAAACGATGTATGGGTAACCAGACTCAAACTGAAGTTCAGCAATTGTCTCGAACAACTGGCGAGCCTTGATCTTGGTCTTCTTGATGCGGGCGTCATCAACCATCTCTTGGTACTTCTCAGTAACAGAAATATCGCTGAATGGAACTCCGTAAACCTTCTCAACGTCGTAAGGAGAGAACAGGTACATATCTTCGTTGTTCTTAGCCAACTCAAGAGTCACGTCTGGAATAACAACACCAAGGCTTAGGGTCTTGATGCGGATCTTTTCGTCGGCGTTCTCGCGCTTGGTGTCTAGGAACTTCATGATGTCTGGGTGGTGAACGTTTAGGTAAACGGCACCCGCACCCTGACGCGCACCTAGCTGGTTTGCGTAAGAGAATGCATCTTCCAGCATTTTCATAACTGGAATTACACCCGATGACTGACCCTCGATCTTCTTGATCGGTGCGCCAGATTCGCGAATGTTGGTTAGAGATAGTGCAACACCACCTCCGCGCTTTGAAAGCTGAAGTGAAGAGTTGATCGCACGAGCGATTGACTCCATGTTGTCTTCGGTGCGAAGCAAGAAGCAAGATACGAACTCGCCGCGCTGAGCCTTACCGCAGTTAAGGAAGGTTGGGGTTGCTGGCTGGAAACGACCGCTGATCATTTCGTCTACCAACATGCGAGCGGTATCTTCAACACCTTCGGCAAGAGTTAGGGCAACCATAACCACACGGTCTTCAAAACGCTCTAGGTAGTGCTGGCCATCAAAAGTCTTAAGTGCGTAAGAGGTGTAGAACTTGTATGCGCCCAGAAATGACTCAAAGCGGAACTTGTATGAGTAAGCCAGCTTGTGAAGTTCTTCGATGAACTCGAATGAGTAGGTGTTTAGGAATTCTGGTTCGTAGTACTCGTGCTCAACCAGGTAGTCAAGACGTTCCTTTAGTGAGTGGAAGAACACGGTGTTCATGTTCACGTGCTCAAGGAAGTACTCGCGTGCCGCTTCTTTATCTTTATCGAACTGAATCTTTCCGTTGGCATCGTAAAGATTTAGCATCGCGTTTAGCTCGTGGTAGCTGTAGTTGCCGCGAGGCTTTTCCATCACTGTTGTTTCCAAAGGAGTTCCATCTTTTCTTTTACGGTGGCTACGTCATCCGGCGTACCCAATAGTTCGAATTTGTAAATCAGTGGCACTGAAGTTTTTCTGGCGATTACCTCGGCAGCTCTGCAGTACTTGTCTCCGAAGTTTGTATTTCCGGCACCGATTACTGCCTTCAAAAAACTTCTGTTGACGGGGTCGTTCAAAAAACGAATCACCTGTTTTGGAACACTTGTCTCGTCATCACCCAAACCATAAGTTGGTGAGATCAAAACGAAGGGCTTCGAAACTTGAAGGTGTTCGTCTGTCGGGTAGAGAGGGATTCTGAAATTTTGAATCCCAAGCTTCTCGACAAATCTTTTTGTGTTCTCCGAGACGTTCGAAAAATAAACGACGTCGAACACGGGAGGTCTTTATGTATTTATGAGTTTTGGTTAAGCTGCTGCGATCTCTGAGATCTTGTCAGGGCGGAAGCCTGACCAGTGAGTGTCGCCTGCAATTACTACAGGTGCTGCTGCATAACCAAGTGACTTAACTAGCTCCAGCGCTGCTTCGTCCTGGCTCATATCGATTACTGCGTACTCAAGTTCGTTGCGGTCCAACAGCTTTTTGGTGCTGTCGCACTGAACACATGAAGGCAGTGTGTAAACGGTGATGCTCATAAAAATCTCCTCAAAACGTACTTTTGGGCCATAAATCAGGATCTCCGCGGCTATTTGAGGCTTACGGACGCGGGATGGCACAGAATTTCGCTGATTTCCCCCGAAAAATGGCTTATTTAGTTGTGAGTTGAGTTTATGCCACTAGATGTAGTTATCGCAAAGCCGTTCGGCGTGTCGCAACAAAGACTATTTTTTAGTCGTTTTAGTCACTTTTTGACCCGATATCGGGGTTGTTTTTGGTGCCTTTTTAACAGTTTGGGCCTTCGCAGGTTTCGCCGGCTTGGCCTCAAGACCCTGAGCCTCACGCATTTCCGCCTCCATTTGGGCGTAAACCTTGCGCTCGGTAGCGTCGGCACGCAAGATACCTCGCATAATCACGTAAAACAGCCCGCCAACCAGGGTTGGTGGCACCAACGCCAGAAGGGCGTCCCAAAGTATCTGCAAGTCCATTACTTCACCAATGGGAACATGATGGTTTCGCGAATACCTAGGCCGGTGAGGCTCATCAGCAGACGGTCAATGCCCATTCCCATTCCACCCGATGGCGGCATGCCGAATTCAAGTGCCTTCAAGAAGTCTTCGTCTAGCTTCATTGCCTCTGGGTCACCGGCCGCGGCCAAAGTAACCTGCTCAACAAAACGCTGACGCTGAATCACTGGGTCAACCAACTCCGAGTAACCGGTGGCCTGCTCGTATCCACGAATGTAAAGATCCCACTTCTCAACTACGCCGCTCTTTGATCGGTGATCGCGGGTCAGCGGTGAAGTGTCAACCGGGAAGTCGATTACAAAAGTTGGCTTCACAAGGTTTCCCTTCACGAAGTGCTCCCAAAGTTCTTCAACATACTTACCTGCAAGCGGGTGTTCGATTTCAATTTCCACCGATGCTGCCAACTTCTTAAGTTCGGCCATCGGTGTTTCCGGAGTGATGGTTTGACCACAAGCTTCGCTCAGAGATTCGTACATTGAGATGCGCGGCCATTCGCCACCAAGGTCGTTAATCTCGCCATCTTCAAGCACGACTTGGTGAGTGCCAAACACATCCATCGCTGCGTTCTGAATCAACTTCTGAGTTAGATCCGCGATTGAGTTGTAGTCGCCATAAGCCTGGTAAGCCTCAAGCATTGCGAATTCTGGTGAGTGAGTACGGTCGGCACCCTCGTTGCGGAAGTTGCGGTTGATCTCAAATACGCGATCGATGCCACCAACCACAGCACGCTTAAGGAACAGCTCTGGTGCAATGCGCAGGAAAAGCTCTGTGTCAAAAGCATTTGAGTGAGTCTTGAAAGGTCTAGCCGATGCGCCACCATGCAGGGTCTGCAGCATTGGTGTCTCAACTTCAATAAATGCCTCTTGTTCAAAAGTGCGGCGCAATGATTGCATAACCTTTGAGCGAATCTGCACTACCTCGCGCGCACGATCGCGCACGATTAGGTCAATGTAGCGGTGACGAACCCGATACTCCTCGCCAAGTTCGTTGTGCAAGTTTGGAAGCGGGCGAATTGTCTTCGCAGCCATTAGCCACTCGTCGGCAAGAATCGAAAGCTCGCCGCGCTTTGAAGTGATTACTTCACCGGCAACAAAGACGTGGTCGCCAAGGTCAACCAATTCTTTCCAGTCTTCTAGGCGAGCTTCACCAACCTTGTCTAGTGAAAGCATTGCCTGAATGCGCTGACCAGAGCCGGCCTGCAAGGTGGCAAAGCAAAGCTTTCCGGTGTTGCGCTGAAAAACAATTCGTCCAGCCAGGGCAACCTTGTCGCCAGTGGCAACATCGGTGTCTAAATCTGGATATGCCGCACGCACGCCGTCAATGGTGTGGGTAATTGGCAGGCTCACCGGGTAGGCATCGCTGGTTTCGTTTAGGCGCTCGCGCTTAGCCAGACGAACCGCAATCTGCTCAGGCAGATCCTGTTCCGAATCCTGCTCAATGTCCGGGTTGACATTGCCAGTGGCGTTTGAGTCCTGGCTCATGCGGTGCTCCTAAAAAGTGATTTCGATGTTGTCGATCAATCGGGTTCCACCCACCACGGCTGCGATGAGCAAAATTGCCCGGCCGGTGAATCCGTCGGTGACGGCCTCAAAGGTGTCGGCGTCGACAAGGGCGATGTAGTCAAGTTTAGCCTCAGGTACCTTGGCCATCACTGTTCTAGCCGAGTCGATCACGTTTTGTGGCGACCCCGCGCTTGCGGCAGCCTTGCCAATTTGAAGCGCGGCTGAGATATGTTCGGCCACTTTATGGTCGCTTTCGCTCAGGTAACGGTTACGACTTGAAAGTGCCAAACCATTTTCCTCGCGCACGGTTGGAGCTACCACAATCTGCACTTCTGGAAACTTGTGCGCGGCCATTTGCTTAACCAAGAAAACTTGCTGTGCATCCTTGGCACCAAACACCGCGTACTTTGGTCGCACCGCTTCAAATAGTCGCGAAACTACGGTCAGCATGCCATCGAAGTGATCTGGTCTTGCTGCACCTTCATACAACTCACCAATGTGTCCCGCACTCTCGCTTACATTCATGTTGCCGCGATATAAATCATTCACGGTAGGCGTGAACAAAACACTCACACCAATCTCTGCCAACTTTTCGGCATCTTCCTCAATGGTTCGCGGATACTTTTCAAAATCTTCGCCAGCGCCAAACTGAAGGGGATTTACAAAAATTGAAACAACCACAAAAGGGGTGTGTTTACGTGCCTCATTAATTAGCGAAAGGTGCCCCTGATGCAGTGCACCCATGGTTGGCACAAAAGCAATTTCAAGTCCGCGCTCTCGGGCTGAATCTAATGCGGAATTGAGTTCGCTGATGCTGGTTACTTTTTGCATTAGTTCAGCAATTCCTCTGGGTCGATCGGAACGTGTCCCTCAGCCAGCGCTTCTTCAACAGCGCTTCTGATTACCGGCGCAAGCACCGATCTTGCGTTGTCGATTCCAACCGACTCTAGTAAACCGATGGATTGATTCACGATTAGCTTTGAGAAATTATTTGCCACACTGATTGCCTCAAAATAAATCTTGCGATCCGCTTCGCTAATCACAAGAGGCTCGGCACCCATTTCGATCACCAGCGCCTGCACAATTGGCAACGCTACATTCGGGGCCGAAACCGCAAAATAACTTTCGCGAATTCGTGACAAGTCAATCGAAGTTCCGGTGAATGTCATCGCTGGGTGAATCGCCAACGGAATAACACCCTTGCTTGCCGCAGGTTCCAAAACTTCAATACCAAATTCACCCGCGGTATGCGCAACCAGCTGACCGGCACGAAACAATCCGGCCTCGACTAAACCACTAATTGTTTTTGAAATTTCTTCGGCGGGAATTGCAAACAAAACAAAATCAGCTTTTTCAATAATTTCTGGCACAGTGGCCACAGCAACCTCAGGTAGCAGAGCTTCGGCGCGCTCGATGTTTTTTGGGTCCGTACTGGCGATGCCAATGATTACGTGACCGGCAGCGGCTAGGGCCTTGCCCAGCACGGCACCTACCGGCCCAGCGCCAATCACGCCTACACTCAGGCGGCCTCTACCTGAAGAGGTGCTGTCTAGCGGACTCAAGCAGGCTCCCCAGCGGTCTTTGGTGCTGACTTTAGGCCCTGGCCATCTGCACCAGTCGCGTCATCGGTAATCCGGCAAATGCGTTCAACGATGATTGCGCAGACCGTCATCAAAATCGAACCAATCAGAGCCAAAACATTTTGCAAAGTTGCCGGAGTGATTACCGGCGAAGTTAGCTGTAGCCAAACCACACCAATGTGCCAACCAGAGAAGATTGCTCCAGAGATTGCTATTGACTTCGCTAACAAAACTAGACGCACCGCATAAAACGGATTCAATGGCATTGGTCGCTGTTTGGTTGAATCTTTTGCTCGCGCCTTAAGTGCACTGCGGTACTTGATCATGGGAATTGCCATCAGCAACAAAATAATTCCAATTAGCGGAAGCGTCACGATAATGTTCCAAGGTGAAATTGGAATTGCACCGCCGCCGCTAACCACAAACTTTGGTAATAGGTAACCCGCTGTGGTTGATGGCACTGCCCAACCTATTAGGGTCATGAATTTTGTTGGCTTCACTTATATACCTGTGCTCACTTTGCTAGCCAAACTTCGTTTTGCATTGGGGCAGCCAGAGTTTTGACAGAACCGTGGCCTGGCAACACTGCTTCGGGGTCAAGCATTGCCCAAGGAACCAAAACGAATGCGCGTTCGAATGCACGTGGATGCGGAATGGTTAAATCTTTTCCGGCTTTCAAAACATCACCGTAGGTCACGATGTCGATATCTAGAGTTCGAGAACCCCAACGCTCCAGTCGAACCCGGCCGTGTTCTGTTTCGATGCGACGAATTTCTTCCAACAATTCTTTTGGCTTCAATGTGGTTTGAATTTGCACCACACCATTTAAATAATTTGGCTTGGTTTCGTCGATGCCCTCTTCAGTCATTGCTGCCGATTCAACCAGCGGTGAACAAATAACTTTCTTGATGCCCGGTGTAACAGCTAGAGCCTTAAGTGCCGAACGAATTGTTTTGCGGCGCTTACCCAGGTTGCCACCAATCGCCAGAATTGCGCGAACGGGTTCTGACATTAGCGCGAACCGCCGTTTTCAAAAGGCTTGCGGCGCTTACCTTTTACGGTCACCGATACATCGTTGAACTCGTAGACGATTGGAGCGTTTGGCTTGTGCACGGTGATCTTGGCCTTGGCTACTGGTCCTGCAGGACCGCCCCAGTTAAGTACCAGGTCTAAAAGTCGCTGAGCCAAGGTCTCAAGCAAATCAACCGGCTGGTGCTTTACGTTGTCGACCAGGGCTTTGGCCAGGTCTCCGTAGTGCACGGTCTTGTTTAGGTCGTCGTTGAACTCAAGGTCCTTGTTATCCACCCAAACCGTGGCATCTACGTAGAAGTCCTGGCCATTCTGACGCTCAAAATCAAAAACCCCGTGGTGGGCAAAGACGCGCAGCCCAGTGAGCTTGATCTTTAGGGTTTTGGCCATGCCTAAAGCCTATTCCGAACCGTGCAAAGCCCGAACAATTGCAATTGCATCGGCTGTAGCCACCACGTTGTGCACGCGAACGCCCCACAGTTGGCGCTGCATCAGCAAAGCGGTCAGCACCGCGGTGGCTAGGTCTCGGCGATTATTCGAGATTGAACCATCGCCCAAGCCCTGGCTGTCGATATCCGCATCCAGTGCTCCAGCAATAAAGCGCTTGCGCGAAGCGCCAACCAAGATTGGGTAGCCAAGTTTTTCAAGCTCGTCCAGCCGGGCAACCAGCTTCCAGTTTTGATCCATGTCTTTCGCAAAACCAAGACCCGGGTCAATCACAATCTTGTTCTTGCTAACCCCAGCTGAAATTGCAGCCTCTACTCGATTTTGCAATTCGATCGCCACTTCACGAGCTACGTCTTGGTACTGATTCAGCTGATCCATCTCTGTGCTGAATCCGCGCCAGTGTGAAATCACCAGAGTCGCACCCGTCGCCGCAGCTACTTGAAACATTTTCTCGTCGGCAAGGCCACCGGAAACATCGTTGATTATTTTCGCGCCGGCAGCTAGCGCAGCAAGTGCGGTAGAAGCATTCATGGTGTCGATAGATATCTGCACATCATTACGACCAGTGGCCTGCAACTCGGCGTTGATTGCTTCAATCACCGGAATTACTCGAGCCAATTCTTCCTCGGTGCTGATGCGCCCTGCCCCAGGACGAGTTGATTCACCGCCCACATCAATAATGTTCGCGCCACCAATAATTAGAACCCGCGCATGATCAAGTGCCGAGTTCAAAGAATTAAATTCGCCGCCGTCGCTAAATGAATCCGGGGTGACGTTAAGCACGCCCATGATTTTTGGTGCGGCTGAAAGAGGTGTCATTTTGGGAGTGCTACTTAGAAATAAGTGCCATTACCTCGGCACGGGCCGCAGGTTCTGAATAACAACCGCGAGCAGCCATGGTGATGGTGTTTGCCTCAGGTTGGCGAGCACCGCGTGAGATCACGCAGTGATGACGTGCCTCAACAACTACCACAACACCCTTGGTGCCAAGACCTTGTTCAAGTGCATCGGCAATTTGTGCGGTCACATTTTCTTGCAGCTGTGGGCGAGCGGCAACTGTCTCAACCAACTTAGGCAGCCGGCCCAAACCAATCACGTGATCACTCGGCAGGTAGGCAACGTGTGCAACGCCGGTGAATGGCAAAAGGTGGTGCTCGCACATTGAGACAAAGTCAATGTCTTTCAAGATCACTACTTCGTTGTGTTCGGCTTCAAACGGTTCACCAAGCACCAACTTTTCATCTATGCCAACGCCCTTAAAGAATTCACCATATGCTTCGGCAACTTTTTGCGGGGT
>CAZWHL010000016.1:0-6144 GCA_964633625.1 uncultured Rhodoluna sp. | reverse complement strand
ACCGGGCGTGACTTCTTGCTCAACCACTGTGGGCGCTTTGGCAATTTCTTTACCGGCTTGAAGATCTTGGCAATGTCTTCTGCCTGCAGTGTCTCGCGCTCCATTAGCTGCTTCGCCAACTCGTCTAGCACCTTGCGGTTTGTCATCAACGCCTTGTAAGCCTCGTCGTGCGCGGCATCAAGAAGTAAACGAACCTCGGCATCAATCTGTTGAGCAGTTGCCTCTGAGTATTCGCGCGCCTGTGCCATATCGCGACCGATAAACACCTCGCCACCATTGCCAAACGAGGTGGCACCCAGCTTGGCAGAAAAGCCGTACTTAATGACCATGTCGCGAGCAATGCTGGTTGCCTTTTCAAAGTCATTTGAGGCACCGGTGGTTGGATCGTGGAAAACAATTTCCTCGGCAACGCGACCACCCATTGCGTAAGCAATCTGATCAAGTAGCTGGTTGCGTGAAACGCTGTAGCGATCTTCAAGTGGCAACACCATTGTGTAACCAAGTGCACGGCCGCGCGGAAGAATGGTGACCTTTGAAACCGGATCACTGTTGTTCAGAGATGCCGCAACCAGCGCGTGTCCGGCCTCGTGGTACGCGGTGTTCAAGCGTTCCTTGTCTTGCATTAGACGAGACTTCTTTTGTGGTCCACCAATCACGCGGTCGATTGCCTCATCAAGAGTTGCCGCAGAAATTTCCTTTTCGTTCTGACGAGCAGTCAACAATGCTGCCTCGTTCAAAACATTTGCCAGGTCGGCACCGGTAAAACCAGGTGTGCGACGAGCAACGCTAGCCATGTCAACCTCACTAGAGATTGGCTTGTTCTTTGCATGCACCTTCAAGATTTGCTCACGACCAATTAGATCCGGTGCGCCAACACCAATCTGACGATCAAAACGACCAGGGCGTAGCAACGCAGGGTCAAGAATGTCTGGGCGGTTAGTTGCGGCAATCAAGATCACGTTAGTTTTTGAATCAAAACCATCCATCTCAACTAGCAACTGGTTAAGTGTCTGTTCGCGCTCGTCGTTTCCGCCACCAATACCGGCACCGCGGTGACGACCAACTGCATCGATCTCGTCAACAAAAATAATTGCCGGCGCAGCTTGCTTAGCCTGCTCAAACAAATCGCGAACACGTGACGCACCAACACCAACAAACATTTCAACAAAGTCAGAACCGCTGATCGCAAAGAACGGAACGCCAGCTTCACCAGCAACCGCCTTGGCCAACAAAGTCTTACCGGTTCCCGGAGGACCATACAGAAGCACACCGCGTGGAATCTTGGCGCCAACCTTCTGGAACTTCTCTGGCTCCTTTAGGAATTCCTTAATCTCTTGCAGCTCTTCAAGTGCTTCGTCACTACCGGCAACATCAGCAAAAGTCACGTTTGAAGTTTCTTTGGTCACCATCTTGGCGCGTGACTTTCCAAAGTTCATTACCTTGCTGTTTCCGCCCTGCAGGCCGGACATCAAGAACCAGAAAATCGCACCGATAATCACGAACGGCAAAAGCGTGCCCAGCAGTGACAAGTACCACGGGGTTGACTGGACATCATCGTTGTAGCCATCAGTGATATCAGCTGCCGCGATTGCATCGGCAACCTGAGGTCCGCGAGATGCCACGTAATAGAACTGAATGTGGTCGCCGTACTTGGCGTCTGCGTAATTCAAAACCACGTCAACGCGCTGGTCATTACCCAACACGGTTACCTGCTTGGCAGCGCCGTTCTCAATTAGGTTCAAGCCGTAAGCGGTATCAACGGTCTTCACAGCCTTGCCGTTGACCATCGATGAGCCAATTAGCAAAACCATTACTGCAACAAAGATCCAGACAAACGGACCGGCAAGGAGTTTTTTAAAGTTCATAATTGAGGCGGGGCCTCATACCTTTCTTATGAATAAACCTCTGGAGAGAGCACTGCAACGCCTTTTAGCGTGCGGTAGCGCTCTGCATAGTCGAGCCCGTAACCAACTACAAACTCGTTCGGTATATCAAAACCAACGAGGCCGACATTTACTTCCACCTTTGCCGCAGCAGGTTTACGAAGCAATGCCACAACCTCAACGCTCGCAGCACCGCGAGCCTCTAGATTGCCCACCAACCAGCTCAGTGTGAGCCCAGAGTCGATGATGTCTTCGACGATTACAACGTGACGGCCCAGAACGTCGGCGTCCAAGTCTTTAAGAATTCGCACCACACCAGAAGAAACAGTGCCAGAGCCGTATGACGATACAGCCATCCAGTCCATTTGCGCCGGAATCTGCATTGCGCGCGATAGGTCTGCCATGAACATCACGGCGCCTTTTAGAACTCCAACTAGCAGCACGTTTTTATCGGCGTACTTCTTATCTAGCTCTGCCGCTAATTCAGCAACCTTTGCATTGATTTGGTCTTCGGTGACTAACACCTTGGTGATTTGGTCGCTTACCTTCGAGAGGTCCACTTAGCAGGCTCCTGTTTTGAGAGTTTTTGTGGTGTGTAGGGCAATGGTTTCACCCGTGCGTTCAACTCTAATGCCTGGCAGAGTGAGCGGTTTCTGCCCGTGCCAGTCATCCACAAGGGCATCAATCGCAAGAATGTGAACGCGAGCCAGCATCGGCGCCTGCAAAACCACTGCGGCGAGCGCGATCAATCGGTGTCTAATCGCCAGCGGCAACGCCTTAAATTCTTCAACACCGATGTCGATTCTCGTGGCCCGCTCTTTGGCTACCTTCTTATAGGCGTCTAGGGCTAGCTCGGCCAGCACTTCTTCGTCTTCGCGCAGGGTATCGGCGGTACGGGCCAGGGCCTCGGCAATGCCAGGTCCAAGCTCTGCCTCAAGAGCCGGCAAAAGATTTTCGCGCACCCGCACCCGGGTAAAGGCAACATCTTTATTCATCGGATCGTGCCACGGCTCTAAGCCGCTGTCGGTACAAAAGTTCTCAGTAGTCTCACGAGTAATTCCCAGCAGCGGGCGAACATAAATTCCGCTCACCGCCGCCATGCCATTCAGGCTTCGGCCGCCGGATCCGCGAGCCAGCCCCATCAACACTGTCTCTGCCTGATCGTTCAAGGTGTGGCCCAGCAATACCGCGTTGGCTCCGGTCTGTTCGGCGACTGCGTCAATTGCCTCGTATCGCGCAGTTCGAGCAGCGGCCTCTGGTCCGCCATCGGTGCCCACGTTCACGGTACGAATTTCAACCGGGTATAAACCCAACACCGATAATTTGTGTGCGGTCTCTCCTGCGACCTCTGCAGAACCCGATTGCATTCCGTGATCAATCACGACCGCCCCCGCTTTCAGTTCAGCACGCGGTGCCTCGAATGCAGTCGCCGCAGCCAGTGCCAGCGAATCCGCGCCACCAGAGCAGGCCACCAGCACAAGATCGCCGGCTTGAAGCCCAGCTGCGGCAAATCCTTCGCGCACAGCACGACGAACATCGGCAATGGCCGGGGTCAATCGCGGGCGCTCGTTCAACTGGTTCTTTCGGTAATCTTTTAGAAGTTGGGCAAGTAGTTCTTGCCATAAGCCTATTTAGGAGACCCATGGGTTACGAAGCAGTTATTGAAATTCCTCGCGGATCACGCAACAAGTACGAGGTTGACCACGAAACCGGTCGCGTACACCTAGACCGCGTTCTATTTACTCCTTTTGTTTACCCAATCGACTACGGCTACTTCGACAAGACTTTGGGTGGCGACGGCGACCCACTAGACGCGCTGGTAATTCTTGAGTTCCCAGTTTTCCCTGGAGTTGTGGTGGACGTTCGTCCGGTTGGCGTTCTTCCTATGGAAGACGACGGCGGCATCGACGAGAAGGTTATCTGCGTGCAGACTAAGGACCCTCGCTACGCACACATCAAAGACATCAACGATGTTCCTGAGCAGACCAAGAACGAGATCAAGCACTTCTTCGAGCACTACAAAGATCTAGAGCCTGGCAAGTGGGTAAAAGTTGGCGAGTGGAAGAACGCGGCTGAGGCTGAGCGTCTAATCAAAGAAGCCCTTGAGCGCTACAAGCACTAACGGGTTGCTAAGTAATCGTCTAGCTGCGCAAAGGTTCCGCTAAAACCAATGCGCATTGACTCTAGGTTTTCGTAATACAAATCTTCTTCGTGCGGTTGCGCATTGATTGGCCCGCCCTCAAGGTGAATCAATGTCTGGTCGCCGTCTTCAACAAAGGTCAGTGTGCTCTGCACTTCAAGGGGCCAATCCGGATTCATAAAGTGACGAGTCTTATCGCCTTCTGCGTTTGAAAAATAATTCACAAAAACAATGCGCTGGTGTTGATCCACCTCTAGGTAATCAAACGCGCCCCACATTTCAAACTGCTCGGCGGCATCAGGTTCGTTGGTCATCAGGTAGTGAAATTTTCCGCCCGGCACAACGTTGGCCTTAGCCACCTTCATCACCAAACCGGTTGGTCCCCACCACTTGGCGAGTTCATCTTCTTTCGTCCACGCATTCCAAACCACACCGATAGGCGCGTTGGCAACGTGAGAAATTCTGAATGGTTCGCGTGCAGTCATGGCACAAGTTTATGTTGCGAACTAGTTAGCGGTTGGGCGGCCCGCGTATGGGAAAAGCTCACCGTAGCGAAGCGGAACAATGCGCACAGTGCGTGCTGGGTTCGGAGCTTCAAGCATCATGCCGCCGCCCATGTACATCACAACGTGATACTTGTCGCCATCAAAAGCAGACTCCTGCGAGTACCACATCAAGTCACCGCTCACCGCCTGCTGCAGCGGAATCAATTTCTTTGCATATGCCATGGTGCGGAACTGATTGGTTGCCGAGTGGGTACCAATGTAAACACCAACTGCTGCATATGAAGCCTTGGTGATTCCAGAACAGTCCCAAACATCAGGACCCATTCCGCCGAGTACGTAGCGCTCACCAAGTTGTTGCTTGGCAAATGCAAATGCTCCCTCAACTTTTGCCGCGTTTGCCGGACCAACGTCATAAAGTTCTGGCGCGGTAGGCATAGTCTTGCCGGCGTTCTGTCTCGCTTCGGCAGCAAGACCTTCTGCACGTTGACGTTCAAGGTCTGCAGCAGTGTTTCGCAAGGTAGCAAGTTGCGAATAGAAAGTTTTGTTTAGTCGATTGTTTTCATCAACCTTTGCCTGCACCGCGTTCGCCGCGTTTTGCGCTTCAACGAATGCTGCCTTGGCAACTGCTGCCGTTGCCGCCAATTCTTTTTTAGCAACCGAAAGTTCATCGGTTACTGACTGCGCATACTTTTGCTTCTCAATTGATCGGCGGTAAATAACATCTGATTGCTGGGCAACTTTTTCTTGTGCGCCAAGTTGGTAAAGCAAGTTGTCTGCTTCACCGGAATTCAAAAACAAAGTCATTGCGGTGCCGCCGGTCGCACCATCTTTTTGCATTTGCGCAGCAATTTTGCCAAGCTGCGCCTGTGCTTCATCTGCGGCAGCATTTGCCGCGTCGGCCTGTGACTGCAGGCTGTTTACCTTGGCGGTAATGATGTCTACTTTTTCTTGAGCCTGGTTAAAAGTTTCACCTTTAATCTGTGCGGTGCGACCAAGGTCAGCAGCTTCGGCAGCCAGGTCGGCAATGATCTTCTCGAGGCGAGCGATCATTTCCTTTTTCTTAGTTACGTTCTTCTTGGCGGCAGCAACCTCGGCTGCCGACGGATAGCTTGGCACCGCAAACGATGGGCCCACGGCTAGGCCAGTAAATATCAGGCCGGATACCGCGAAAGCGCCAATTAGGGCGCGCGAAATCCGGATTGTCATAGTTTCGAAACTAACACGCACCTCTTTATAAGCCGCTTAACGGCTCCTGTGAATGAAGTTCGGGTTGCCATCGGCCAATTCACTCAGTATTCTTGTTCCTTGGTGCTATGAAGTATCTCTTTGTAGGCCCCATCGTTTAGTGGCCTAGGACGCTGCCCTTTCACGGCAGTAGCACGGGTTCGAATCCCGTTGGGGTCACTCATTGATGGCTAGTAGCAACTAGATCCTGTAGCTCAGTTGGTTAGAGCGCCGCCCTGTCACGGCGGAGGTCGCGGGTTCAAGTCCCGTCAGGATCGCTTTACTAAAGCCCTTCATTAGAGGGGCTTTTAGTAAATCGGGCAAGAAATTGCTCGAGGCTCTGTAGCTCAGTTGGTAGAGCGAACGACTGAAAATCGTTAGGTCACCGGAT
>CAZWHL010000015.1:28711-30521 GCA_964633625.1 uncultured Rhodoluna sp. | reverse complement strand
CGGGTTAGGTTCTTAGACATTTAGTCTCTTTCTTTTCTTGGTTAAGTAAGCCTTTTGCGGGGCAAAAGACTGGGGATCCTTACGCGCCAAGCAACCAAGCAGGATGGCGTGAGGGGTTCCTCGTTAAAGGTACCGGAGAAATGTCCGGACTATTACGGTATTTGTCCGGATATTTGAAAAAAGTCGCAAAATAAAAAACCGCCATTTCAGGCGGTTTTTGAGGTTTTCGGAGCTTATTCGGTAGGCAGAATTGTCAGAACCGAGCTAACCATGGTGCGCTTGGCGTTATCGATGATCAGTTCAAGGCGCATGGTGTCGTCTGCGATCTTGGCTTGGTCCCAAACCTTGCCGTCGGCATCAACGAAATACTTCATTGCGCTATAGAAAACGAAGTGCTGCATGCCGTTCTTATCCACCGCGCTAACGGTTTCTGCCTTGCTGGCGTAAACGGTGTACTGCTTGCCCTCAATGGTCAAGGTGAACTTGACGTCTTGGAATGGGGTCTTGTCGTCGGCATCAAAGCTGAATTCGGCAAAAGCACCCTGGCTAGCGGCAACCATGTAGTCCTGGCGTACATCAACGGTCAGCTTGGCAGAAGCCTTAGATACAAAGGCAACCTCTGGGCTAGTGATGTAAAGGTTGTTCAGAGCCTTTGTTGAGAATGGGTTAGCCGATGGGCTAGCCGAAGGCGCCGGAGCAGCCGAATTAGCCACTGGAAGCGCTGTCTTTACTGGCTTTGGAGCCGCCACTGCAGGCTTTGCAGGAATTTGTACAACTTCGCCAGATGGGGCCGAAGGAGTCGCTGAAGGCTCAGCAGACTGGCTAGCCGCAGGGGTTGGAGACTCGTTAGAGGTGGCTGGCTTCTGTGGCTCGGCAACCTGCTGAGTCTGGGTGCCGCGGCCAGTGAAGTTCACGAACGCACCAATTGCCAACATTAGGAACAGCACAAATACCATTGCCTGGGCGCCAACCTTCTTGGCTTCCATAGCTGCCTTGCGGGCAGCAACTGAAAGAATTGCCGCAGCAGACATGCCATTGGTGTTTACGTCGTCGCCAAGCAGAGCCTTCTTGAAGGCTGCACGAGCACGGAAAATAAGCTGGCGAGTTGCGTTCTCTGATAGGCCAACCTGAGCGGCAATCTGATCGGTGCTCTTTTCTTCATAGATAGAAGCCAAAAGAACTTCGCGGTGACGCGGGTTTAGCTTGCTTAGCGCCAGGCGCAGAACAGCGGCATCGTCCTGCTGCTCTAGGTAAGAACTGACCTCTGGGTCCTGGCTAACTGGCTCGGCAACGTCGTCGATGCTTGAAAGATAAGCCTTGCCACTGGCGCGGATGACGTCTAGGCAAAGCAGGCGGACCTTCCACTTTAGGAAGCGAAGCACACCGATCTCAGAATCTAGCTCTGGAAGGCTAACCATTAGGTATAGGAATGCATCTTGTACAACTTCGTCAACCTGGCTTGGATTGTGCAGGAAGCGGCGTGCGTGGCGCTCTAGGTGAGGGCGGAAGCGGGTGTAGATGCTGGCAAAGTCTTGAGCCGACCATTCGGCTAGCTTGACCGGGTGGCCGTCTGGGCCGGTTGCGCGGTCGCGGGTAACTACGTACCCAAAGTCTTCATCGGATTCTTCGTCTAGAAGGTTTTCTAGCGGATCGATGTTTTCATCGTTTGGGTTGAATGCGTCAGAAGGGTTGATTGGCGTGATGTCGGCCATTTGACTCCCCTTCTAATTGGCGCCCTTGCGGCGCGGTGCATTACGGCAAGTTTATTGCCTTGATTAGTTAAACGGTAGGGGGTGCGGTTTATTACGGT